>WLDE01000109.1 GCA_009704985.1 Actinomycetota bacterium
ATGGCGGGCATGCCCCCGATGCGTGACTTCCGCGACCCGCTCGCCGAGCTGGTCCGCCGCCTCACCGCCTGAGGTTCCGGCCCGCGCTCAGCGGGCGCCGAACAGGTCGAGACACGCCTCCACGCCGTGCAGCTCGACGTCGTCCCGGCGGAGATGCGCCTCCCAGTGGGCGCGCGGCATCTCGAAGTGCAGCGTCCGGCAGGGCTCGCCGCGACGCACGTGCGGCGTGCCGCCGTTCTCGACGTACCCGAGCTTGCGCGTGACCCCGAGGGACGGGCCGTTGTCGCTGAACGCACCGGTCGTCGCCACCTGTGCCCCGAGGCCCTCGAACATCAACTGCAGGGTGGCGAGCCGCATCTCGGTGCCGATGCCCCGGCCGTGGAACTCGCTCCCGAGCCAGGAGCCGGTTTCGAAGGTGCGCAGCGTCCGGAAATCGCGCGCCGTCGCACCGGTCGTGCCCACCACTCGGCCGTCGACGATCACGCCGAGGGTGAGGTGCCACGAGGCCGGCGACCACTCGGCGCGGCAACGCCAGTAGAACTGCATGGTGTTGCGCTGCTGCTGTGGCGGCGGCACATCGGTCCACTCGACCGTGAACGGCATGAACCCCGGATCGTGCACCCCGCGGGCCGCCAGCTCGGCCAGTTCGAGCGCCAGGTCGTCGTCCACGTAGCGCAGCTCCAGGCGCGGTGTGGTCACCCGGAGATCGAACAGCGGCCACACCGGGTGCGTCATGGCGCGAGTGTGACGCGTCCCACGGGCCACGGACGAGCGAGTTCCGGGTGGCTGCCGCGCCCACGGGGGTCCGGGGGACCAGAATGGGCCGCCGTGCGCGTCGCCTACACCCTCGAACAGTGCTGGGGTGCCGTCCCCGGGGGCACGGCGGTCGCGGCGCTGCGCGTGGCCGACGCGCTCGAGGAGCACGACGACCTACGGCTCATCGGGGTGGCCGGCCGCCACGCGCACCTCCCGCCCGACCCGTGGATGCCCGGCATCCCGATCGCCTACCTGCCGATCGCCGCGCCGTGGCTGTACCAGACCTGGCTTCGCCTCGGTTGGCCGAAGGTCGAGCGCGCCACCGGCCCCGTCGACGTCACCCACGCCACCGGGCTCGTGCCGTGCCCCACCGACGCCCCGCTCGTCGTCACCCTGCACGACCTCGCGTTCCTGCACAACCCGGGCCACTTCACCAAACACGGGGTGCGCACGTTCCGGGCGAGCCTCGACCGGATCAAGCGCGACGCGGCGATGGTGCTCTGCTCCAGCCAGGCCACCCTGGACGACGTCTCGTTCGCCGGCATCGACGACGACCGGCTGCGCCTCGTCCCGCTCGGTGTCGACGTGCGGCGCGTGGAGGACAGCGAGATCGCACGTGTGCGGGCCCTGTTCGACCTCCCCGAGCGGTACCTGCTGTTCGTCGGCACGCTCGAGCCGCGCAAGAACCTGCGCGGCCTCGCTGCCGCCGTGGCCCTGCTCGACGAACCGCTGCCGCTGATCGTCGCCGGCGCCGACGGTTGGGGCGACCTCGACATCGACGACGGGGTGCGGAGCCGGATCGACATCCGCTTCCTCGGCTTCGTGCCGTCCGACGACCTCGACCCGCTCTACGCCGGAGCGCTCGTGTTCTGCTATCCCAGCCAGCGAGAGGGCTACGGCCTCCCGGTGCTGGAGGCGATGGCCCAGGGCGTCCCGGTGGTCACCAGCACCGGTACTGCGACGGAGGAGACCGCCGGCAGCGCGGCCGTGCTGGTGCGCCCGCACGAACCCGCCGACATCGCCCGCGGCATCACCGAGGCGATCGCCCGCCGGACCGAGCTCTCCGCCAAGGGACTCGCCCGGGCCCGGAAGCGCAGCTGGTCCGCGACCGCCGCCCTCACCGCCCAGGTCTACCGGGACCTCGCACGACGGTGAGCGCCGGGACGACGACGGCGATGCGCATCGGCGTCAACCTCATGTGGTGCGTGCCCGGCGACGTGGGCGGCTCCGAGCAGTACCTGGTGCGCCAGCTCGCCGGCGCGCTCGAGGCCCGCCCGACGCTCGACCTCACCCTGTTCGCCACGGGCGCGTTCGCCGCCGCGCACGGCGAGCGGTTCCCCGGCGCCCGCATCGTGGTGTCGCCGGTCGACGGCCGCAGACGCTGGCAGCGCATCGCCGCGGAGAGCACGTGGCTGTACCGGCGCAGCGGCGGGTTCCACCTCGTGCAGCACGGCGGTGGAACGGCGCCACGGCCTGCTCGCCGCCCGTACGTGCTCACCGTGCACGACCTGCAGTACCGCACCTTCCCCGAGTACTTCACCCCGCTGAAGCGCCGGTACCTCGACGCGATGATCCCGGGCTCGGCGCGCCGTGCCGCGCTGGTGACCGTGCCGAGCGAGTACGTGCGCGGCAGCGTCGTGCGCGAGCTCGGCGTCGACCCGGCGAGGGTGATGGTGGTGCCGCACGGCTACGAACCCGAGCTGCTGGTCGAACGCACGCCGGCCGACGAGCTGCGCCGGCGGTTGGCGCTCGGCGACGGCCCCGTGCTGGTGTATCCGGCGATGACCGCGCCGCACAAGAACCACCGGTTCCTCGTCGAGTTGCTGGGGTCGGTGTGGACCGATCGCGACCTGCGGCTCGTGCTGATCGGTGGGCGTGGCCTGGCCGACGCCGACCTCGACCGGGCACTGGCCGACGCGCCGGCGCACGTGCGCGAGCGGGTGGTGCGCCCCGGCCGGGTCTCCGACGCGGACAAGAACGGGCTGATCGCGATGGCCGACGCGCTCGTGTTCCCCAGTCGGTACGAGGGGTTCGGTGCACCGCTGATCGAGGCGATGGCCCTCGGCGCGCCGGTGCTGTGCAGCGACGCGACCTGCCTGCCCGACGTCGCCGGCGACGCCGGCGTGGTCGCGTCGCTCAGCGCCGACGCCTGGGCGGCCGGGCTGCAGGAGGTGCGGCGACGCCGTGCCGAGCTGATCGACGCCGGACACCGTCGCGTCGAGTCGTTCACGTCTCGACGCTCGGGCGAGGCGCTGCTCGCCGCCTACGAGGCGGTGGCTGCGTGAACCGCCTGCGCATCGCGGTGATCTGCCCGCACTTCGAGCCCGACACCGCCCCGACCGGCGACGTCATGACGCGCATCGTGCACGAGCTCGCGGCACGCGGTCACGAGCTCCACGTCGTCACGTCGCTGCCCTGGTACCGCACCCACTCGATCGAACCGGGCTGGGAGGGTCGACGGGTGCGACGCGAGACCACGCCCTGGGGGTCGATCACCCGGGTCGACCCGTTCCCCGGCGGCGACAAGCGCAACCTGCTGCGGCGAGCGCTCGGCTTCGCGGGCTTCTCGGTGCTCACCGGCGTGCTCTCGTGGCGAGGCGGTCGGGTGGACGCCGTGATCGCGATGTCGCCCCCGCTCACGCTCGGCCTCACGGGCTGGACCACGCACCTGGTGCGACGCGGTCCGCTCGTGTTCAACATCCAGGACGTGTTCCCCGACGCCGCCGTGCGCACCGGTGCGATCACGAACCGCTGGGTCATCGCCGCCGCCCGCCGGCTCGAGCGGCTCAGCTACCACCGTGCGGCCGCCGTCACGGTGCTGAGCGACGATCTGCGCGACAACGTCGCGGCGAAGATGCGTCCCTCGGAGCGGCGTCGCGTGCACGTCATCCCGAACTTCGTGGACGTCGACGCGATCGTCCCGTCGGACCGGTCGGCGCCGCTGCGCGCCGAGCTCGGCATCGGCGACGGACCGCTCGTCGTGTACTCCGGCAACGTGGGGTTCTCGCAGTCGCTCGAGCTGATGCTCGCCGCGGCCCGCGAACTGCCCGAGGTGACGTTCCTCGTGAGCGGTGACGGGTCGGCCAAGGCGTCCCTGGTGGAGGCGGCGGCCGAGCAGGGCCTGCCGAACGTCCGCTTCTCCGGCTACCAGCCGAAGGAGCGGCTCGTCGAGCTGCTCGGCATCGCCGACCTCCACGTGGTGCCGCTGAAGGCCGGCCTCGGCAGCGTGAGCGTGCCCTCGAAGACGTACTCGATCCTGGCGGCCGGCCGCCCGATCCTCGCCTCGATCGACCCAGGGACCGAGGTGCAGCGGCTGCTGGAGGCGTCGGGCGCCGGGGTGGCGGTCGCGCCCGACCGGCCCGACCTGTTCGTCGCCGCCCTCCGCGAGCTGCTCGCCGACCCGGCGGCGCTCGCCGCTCGGGGCGCGGCGGGCCGCGACTTCGTCGAGCGGTGCGCCTCGCCCGCGGTGGTGGCCGAGCGCTACGAGCAGCTGATCTCGGACCTCGCCCGTGACGGCTCGGGCAGGTGCCGACCGTTCAGCGGTGCCGACCGGTAGCGTGTCGATCTCGTGGCAACGTCGTCATCGTCATCGTCGGCCAAGAAGGTCGCGAAGCTCGCCCAACGCGGCAAGGGCAAGAAGGTCCGCTTCCAGGGCGGCACCCTGTTCCCCGCAGTCGTCGTGGGGGTGCTCGTCGTCGGTCTGCTGGTCATCGTGTACGCCCGCCAGAGCCGTCCCGACCCCGGATCGTTCCCCCCGCAGGTCGGCGATCACTGGCACGCGGCGTTCGGCATCTACGCGTGCGACACCTGGCTGCCCAAGATCGTCGGTGCCCAGGAGGAGACCGTGGTCGACTCCCAGGGCAACGAGAGCCTCGTCAACGATCTCTACGCCGCCACCGGGGTGCACAGCCACGACGACGGCGTCATCCACTATCACCCGTTCAGCACCCGCAGCGTCGGCAAGCGTGCCCGCCTCGGCGTCTACCTCGACGTCTACGGCATCGAGCTGAGCGAGGATCGTCTGGCGCTGCCCGAGGAGCAGGGCGGCGATGTGTTCGACGTCGACGACTACCGCTGCAACGGCGAAGAGGTCGACATCAAGGTCGTCGCGTGGGACAACTTCGCCGACACCGGTGCGGGCAAGAACTTCATCACCGATCTCAAGGACGTCCCGCTCACGCGTGACGGCATGGTGTTCGTGATCGCCGTCGTGCCCCCGGGCACCGACGTCGACATGCCACCGTGGGCGATCGACCTGCCGACGCTGGGCGCCGTCGACGGCGGCAACGTCCCGGTGCCGAGCACCGTGCCCGGCGACACCACCGCCACCCCTGACACCACCGACACCACGGCACCGGTCACGACGGGCGGATGATGCGGGCCGTCGTGCTCGTCGGCGGGTTCGGCACCAGGCTGCGGCCGCTCACCTGGTCCGTCCCCAAGCCGATGCTGCCCGTCGGGCACGTCGCGATCATCGAGCGCCTCGTGGCCAACCTCGCCCGCGGCGGCGTGACCGACGTGGTGCTCGCGCTCGGCTTCAAGCCCGAGCCGTTCGTGGAGGCGTTCCCGGACGCCACCTGTGCCGGCGTGCGCCTGTCGTACGCGGTCGAGCCGGAGCCACTGGACACCGCGGGAGCCATCCGCTTCGCCGCCGACGCGGCCGGCATCGACGACACCTTCGTGGTCGCGAACGGTGACGTGCTCACCGACCTCGACATCGGCCGCCTCGTCGCGTTCCACCGCGAGCGCGAGGCCGCCGCCACGATCCACCTGATCGCGGTCGACGACCCGTCCGCGTTCGGAGTGGTCGCCCTCGACGCCGACGGCCGCATCCAGCGGTTCGTCGAGAAGCCACCGGCCGGTACGGCGCCGAGCAACCTGGTGAACGCAGGCACCTACGTGCTCGAGCCGTCGGTGCTCGAGCTCATCCCCGCCGGGCAGAAGGTGTCGATCGAGCGGTCGACGTTCCCGCTGATCGTCGAGCAGCACGCGATCTTCGGCATGGCGTCCGACGACTACTGGATCGACACCGGCAGGCCCGATCTCTATCTGCAGGCCAACCTCGACCTCGTCCAGGGACGGCGGCCGCACCTGTCGTGCACGCCGATCGCCGACGGCGCGACCGTGGAGCCGGGGGCGCAGGTCGTCGACTCGGTCGTCGACGACGGAGCCCACGTGGCCGCCGGCGCCCGCGTCGAACGGTCGGTGCTGCTCCGCGGCGCCTCGGTGGAGGCCGGCGCCGTGGTGGCCGACTCGGTGCTCATGGGCCGCGTCGGTGCCGGCGCCGACGTGGCCGGTCTGGTGCTCGGCGCAGGCGCCACGGTCGAACCCGGTGAACGGCTGCGCGACGTCCGGCGCCCGGACCCCGATCGCGACTGACGTGCGACTCCTGGTCGTCGGCGGCGCCGGGTTCATCGGTTCACACCTCGTCGACCGTCTCGTCGTCGAGGGGCACACCGTCGACGTGGTCGACGACCTGTCCACGGGCAGCCTCGCCAACCTCGCGTCCGCCCGTGCCCTCGGTGGCGCGCTCAAGATCCACCATCTCGACGCCTGCGCCCCCGAGTTCGCGTCGCTCGTGGCGATGCGCGAGCCCGAGGCGATCTACCACCTCGGCTGGTGCCCACCCGGCCGTGGCGACGCGTCGACGTCGGCGCGTGCCGTGCACAGCACGCTGCACGTGCTGGAGGCGGCCCGCCAGCACGACGTCGGCAAGGTGGTGACGGCCGTGCCCGCAACGGCGCTGTACGGCGACGTGCCGGCGCGGGAGCTGCCGGTGAAGGAGGGCCGCGAGTCGGTGCCCTCGGGCGCCGACGGTGTGGTCGCCCGGGCGGTCGTCGAGCTGCTCTCCGTGTACCGCACCCGTCACGACGTCGAGTTCACCGCGCTGGCCCTCTCGTGCGTCTACGGCACGCGCCAGCGGCCCGACGGTGGCGTGGTGGCCGCCTTCGCCGACGCCCTCGCCCAGGGCACGACGGCCCAGCTGCACGGCGACGGGCGCCAGGCCCGCGACTTCGTGTTCATCGACGACGTGGTCGACGCCTTCGTCCGTGCGTCGCGGCGGGGGAGCGGCCTGGTCGTGAACGTCGGCACGGGCGTGCTCACGTCGGTGCGCGACCTCTGGCGGCTGATGGCCGGCCCCGCCGCCCCGGCCCCGCAGGTCGCCCCCGCCCGTCCGGACGACGTGCAGCGGCTGTCGCTCGCCCTCACCCGCGCCCGGATCCACCTCGCGTGGGCGCCCTGGACGGACCTGGAAGCCGGGCTCGCATCGCTGCGAGCGTGACATTCGGTTGCCGCTACCACACCCAGCGCGCGAACCTCCTGGACGGACCTCGGTCGCCCGACACGGTCCGTGGGCCGAACGGATCACCTGGAGACAGATGCCGCCCACGCACGGTGAACCCGTCGTAGGCTCTGCTCCGACAGATCAGGGAGGCCGTGATCCGTCCGGCACGTGTGGTCGCGAGTCGCCGGACGAGGAGCCAATCGCGAAACCGGCCCACAGCAACGTCGCACCCATCGGCGCAGACACCACGTCACGTCGCCAGTACGTCACAAGGAGAGGCCAGCAGTGGACCGGACGAGCAAGATCACGAAGACCCTGGGCGGCGCCCTCCTGATGACCGCCTGCGGTCTCGTGGGCACCGCCGCCCTCGGCGGTGTGGCCGCCGCCGACCACGAGTGCACCACCGAGACCTTCTCGTGGAGCAACCCCACCCTCAGCCAGATCGCCACCTGGAATTCGACGATGGCCACCGGCCTGTCGATCCCGGCTCCGGCGGCCGGCGCCACGCTCACCGTGGTCAGCACCGCCTACACCGCCTACGACTCGATCGGCGAGGGCGAGGTCACCCGGGCGATCCAGAACGAGACCGGCGAGCAGTTCACGCTGCGTGTCGGCGGCACCCAGGTCGGTGGTCTCTCGGCCGACCTGCCCGACTCGGTCAGCCAGGGCGCCGCCACCCCGTGGTTCAGCGGCACGGTCGCCGGCAGCCTCGGCGGCGCCGGCACCACTCTCACCGGTGGCGAGATCGTCATCCAGCACTCCGGCAAGAGCGAGACCGTCAACGCCTTCAGCGTGAAGACGATCACGGTCGTCGTCGAGCGCTGCCTGCCGCACGCCCCGACCACGACGGCCCCGACGACGACGGCCCCGACCACGACGGCCCCGACCACGACGGCCCCGACCACGACGGCCCCGACCACGACAGCCCCGACGACGACGGCCCCGACGACGACGGCCCCGGCCACGACCGCTCCGGCCACGACCGCTCCGGCCACCACCACCACGGTCGCCTCCGCCGGTCCGACCACCACCGTCGTCGCCGCTGCCGGTCCGACCACGACGGTCACCGGCGGTTCGGTCACCACGGTGCCCGGCGGGTCGCTCCCCGTCACCGGTGGCGACATGACCCTCCCGCTGATCCTGGCGGCGCTCGCCGCCGGCACCGGTGCGGCGCTGCTGATCGTCCGTCGGAAGGCGACGCTCGACAACCCCTGATCCTCACCACTCCCGCTGATCGTCCCACGATCACCCACGAACCGAGACGTCCCGGTGGCCACGGCCACCGGGACGTCGTCGTGGACGGGGTCAGCCGGCGGCGAGCACGGTCGTGGCCAGCGCACCGGCCACGACCGGATCCGACATGACCGACGGCTGCACCACGCAGCGCATCCCCGTCGCGGCCACCTCGTCGGCGAGGTGCGCGTCCGCCGGGTCGATGACGAGCGTGCCGGCGAGGTCGCGGTAGAGCCGGGCGACACCCACCACGGTGGGCTCGTGGCCGAGCTCGACCAGCATCCGGTCGGCGGGCCCCTTCAGCGCCACACCCCCGACGATCGGCGACACGGCGACCACCGAGTCGCGACGAGCGGCGAGGAGGTCGTCGAACCCGTCGAGGGCGCGCAACGGCCCGATCGAGACCAGCGGGTTCGACGGGGCCACCACCACGACCTCCGCACGCGTGATCGCATCCGCGGCGCTCGGCTGCAGCCGCGCCGAGGCCGCACCGTCGAAGGTGACCGACCGCACCGGCACCCCGTGGCGGAGCTGCACGAAGTACTCCTGGAACGACACCGTGCGCCCGTCGTCGAGCTCGACGAGGGTCGAGACCCTGTCGTCGCTCATGGGGATCAACCGCTCGGGCAGCTGCCACGCCCGGCCGATCTCGGCCGTCACCTCGGTCAGCGTCGCGCCCTCGGCGAGCCGGGCCGTTCGGTAGAAGTGCGTGGCGAGATCCCGGTCGCCGAGGTTGAACCACGTCGGCGCCGCCGTCGACCCGGGCGGGCGCACGGCCGCGTAGCGCTCGAGGGCACCCATCGCCACCCACGTCTCGTCCACCAGGCCCCAGCCGCGCACCGGGTCGATCGCCCCGGCGAGGGTGTAGGTGATCGTGTCGAGGTCGGGGGAGATCGACAGGCCGTGCAGCACGGTGTCGTCCCCGGTGTTCACGACACCCACCACCGTCTCGGGATCGACCGGGACACCGCCGTGCGTGGCGTGCCGCAACGCGCGCAGGAAGCGGGCGGCACCCACGCCGCCGCAGAGCACCGTGATCATCGACGTCCTCCTGTCGCGAGGGCCCGGTAGAGCCCGACCAGCCCGTCGGCCGTCGCCGTCCACGTGAGCTCGTCGCGACGCCGTGCACCGGCCGCGACCAGCCCGCTGCGCAACGCGTCGTCCGTGAGCACGCTCCCGATCGCCGTGGCCAGCCCGTCGACGTCGTCGACGTCGACCAGCACGGCGGCGTCGGCGGCCACCTCGGGGATCGAACCGGCCCGGGTGGCGACGATCGGCAGCCCGCTCGTCATCGCGTCGAGCAGCGGGAACCCGAAGCCCTCGTCCCGTGACGGGTAGGCCAGCACCCGGGCGTGGCGCAGCAACCACGCCCGAACCGGATCCGTCACGTAGCCCGTGAGCAACACCCGCGCCCCGGCGTCCGGCGGAAGCGCATCGAGGGCGGCGTCGACCGCCGGCCGGTCGTCACCGTCGCCACCGGCGAGGACCAGCCGCAGCTCGGGGTGCTCGGCGGCGACGAGGCCGAAGGCCTGCACGAGCTGCGGCAGGTTCTTGCGACGCTCGATCGTCGCCACGGACAGCACGAAGTCGCGGCCGTCGAGCTCGGCGATCGGGCACCGATCGGCCGGCTCGGGGAGCGGCAGGGGCGCCAGGTGCACGACGTGCACCTCGGCGCCCGGCAGCAGTTCGCGCACCGCGTCGGCCGTGGCGCCCGAACTGGCGTGCACCACCGCACCCCGCGCCACCTGGCGGCGCAGCACGCGCCCGGCGCGCACCACGTCGGGGTGGGCCTGGTCGGGGTGACGGAGGAACCAGCAGTCGTAGACCGACACCAGCCGCGGCGTCCGCGACGGCGGGACGACGTAGTTGGTGCCGTGGATCACGTCGGCCGCGAGCCATCGGTCGGCGCGCGGCCGGTCGAGGCGCGACCAGCACCGGTGCGCGACCGCCGCCGGGATCGGGAACCGCGTGACGCCCGGCTGGGGATCGGCCCGGAAGCTGAGCAGGTACCGCACGAGCTCGACCCGATCGTCGACGGCGAGGGTGCGCTCCAGTTCGGCGACACCGGCGCCGATCCCGGTGCGGCGACCCGACAGCGGCCCGACGTCGAACGCCACCCGCACCGACGCCTCACCCACGCGGCGCACGCTAGCGCCGGTCGCGGCGCGCCCGGTGGCTCCCGGTCGTCGTGGGAGACACCCGAGTAGACTCGACCGTCGCCCCCGCGGGCGGCCCCACCGGGCGAGCCCACCGAGCAGAGGAGTGCCATGCCCCGCGCCTTCATCACCGGCATCACCGGCCAGGACGGCCGTCACCTGGCCGAGTTCCTCCACGCCAAGGGCTACGAGGTGTTCGGGATGGTGAAGGGCCAGAACAACCCGAAGATGACCGAGATGCGCGACGAGTTCCCGTACGTGCAGCCGGTGCCGGGCGACCTCACCGACCTGCCCTCGCTCGTGAAGGCGCTCGACCAGGCGCAGCCCGACGAGGTGTACAACCTGGCCGCGATCAGCTTCGTGGCGATGAGCTTCAACCAGGCCGAGCTCACCGCGAACGTCACGGGGACCGGGGTGCTGCGGATGCTGGAGGCGATCCGCATCGTCGGCGGCAGCCAGTCGAACCCGATGCGGTTCTACCAGGCGAGCTCGTCGGAGATGTTCGGCAAGGTGCGCGAGACCCCGCAGACCGAGCGCACGCCGTTCCACCCGCGGTCGCCGTACGGGTGCGCGAAGGTGTTCGGTCACGACATCACGGTGAACTACCGCGAGAGCTACGGCATGTTCGCCTGCAGCGGCATCCTGTTCAACCACGAGGGACCGCGGCGCGGTCTCGAGTTCGTCACCCGCAAGGTCACCAACGCCGCCGCCCGCATCAAGCTCGGCGTCCAGGAGGACCTCGTGCTCGGCAACCTCGACTTCAAGCGTGACTGGGGCTACGCCGGTGACTACGTGAAGGCGATGTGGATGATGCTCCAGCAGCCCGAGCCGGACGACTACGTGATCGCGACCGGCGAGACCCGCACGGGTCAGGAGCTCGTGGAGCTCGCGTTCGCCGAAGCCGGTCTCGACGACTGGCGTCGCTACGTGCGGCAGGACCCGAAGTTCTTCCGTCCGGCCGAGGTCGACCTGCTGATCGGTGATGCGAGCAAGGCCCGCGAGCGGCTCGGGTGGGTGCCGGAGGTCGACTTCCCGACCCTCGTGAAGATGATGGTCGAGCACGACCTCGCGATGGAGCGGGCCAAGCTCGACCGCGGCTGACCGCGGCTGACCAGGGCAGGAGCGCGTCAGCCCTCGAGGGGCATGTCGGTCATCGCCTCGAGCACCGACGCCTCGTTCGGCACGGCACCGGCCCGGAGCCGGGTGCGCAGCGCCAGCGCGAACACGAGCATCGCCGACGCCGACCCGATCAGCAGACCGAGCTCCACCCGCCGGAACACCTCGCCCTCGATCAGCCAGGTCGACACCGCGAAGGTGACCATGCCCACGGTCCAGCCGAGGGCGACCTGGGCGTGGCCGTGCAGTGCGATCACCGCCTGGGCGATCGCGAGGCCCAGCATGTAGAACGCGCTGCCCGCGGCCAGGACCGCGAGCGTCCGCGACGTCAGGTCGGCACCGAAGAGCAGGTCGGCCGCGAGCGGACCGAGGAACCACGCGCCGACCGTGCCGGCCACACCGACCGCGACGACGAGCTTCATGAGCCGCTTGAACCCCGAGCGGAACTCGGCCATCTCGCCGGCGGCCGCCTGGCGGGCGAGCCGGGGCAGCAGCGCCGCCTGCACGGCCTGGAACAGGAACAGCGGGATGCGGGCCAGGATCACGCCCTGGCCGAAGCGGGTGACGAAGGCTTCCTCGTTCTCGGCGGCGAGCAGGTTCGTGGCGATCGGGCCCGCGTTCACCAGCGACGCCGCCATCAGCGATCCGAGCAGCAGCCACCCGAGGTTCGGTGTCACCTCCTGCCAGCTGGCGGGCGGGCCGGGATCGGTGCGCAGGTCGCGGCGCCACGCGACGATCGCCACGCCGGCGAGCGGGGCGACGGCGACCGCGAGGCCGAACGCACCCACGCTCGACACGCCGACCACGGCGAGGGCGACGCAGAGCAGCACGCGGACGAGACCGTCGGCGCCCAGCACGATCGCATACGACTGGAAGCGCCCCGAACCGCTGCAGATGCCGCGAGCGAGGTGCGTCGGCGCGTAGGCGGTGATCGCGATCATCAGCGCGAGCACCATCACCCAGTTGCCGCCGAAGTAGTCGCCGGCGAGCCACGGGCTCGCGACCACCAGCAGCAGCGTGATGATCGCGGCGAGGATCGAACCGAGCGTCAGCACCCTCATGACGACCGGCCGGCCACCCTGATCGAGGGCTCGCCGAGCTGCGAGGGCGCGACCGAGCTCCTGCTCGAGCGGTAGGAAGCAGCCCGGCGCGAGCGCGAACGTCGCGAACCACATGCTCACGACCGGCTTGAACGCCTCCTCGCCGCCCAGCGCTGCCTCGCCCACGGCGAAGAACGCGAAGCTGGAGAGCCCGGCGACCATCAACCCGATCGCCACCGGCAGGGTGCCCTCCGGGAGCGGCATGCGGGTGGAGGGGGTCGAGTCGGAGGGCGGCACCAAGCGGGACACGTTATCCCAGCGACGCTGCCGAACCGTGCCGCCCCGGGAGACTCAAGACGGGGCCCCCAGCGGCCGATCCACTCCACATGGAACGCCGACACCGCCGGGGTTCGACCGCGCCCTCCAGCCTGCTCCCCGTCTCGTCGATCGCACTCGCCGGCCTCGTCGCCGGCCTCCTCGCCGTGCCCGCGGCGTCGTCACCGGTGCAGGCCTCGACGGAGGTCGCCTCGATCGAGGTCGTCGGCCGCGGCAACGGCCACGGCATCGGGATGAGCCAGTGGGGCGCGTACGGCTACGCCGCCGACCACGGCTGGACGACCGACCAGATCCTGGCGCACTACTACGGCGGCACCGTGCCGGGCACGACCGACGCGACCAGCATCACGGTGCGGTTGATGAACCTCGACGACGCCCAGACCGCCCTCGTGCACGACCGCGGGCACCTGGTGGTCGACGGCGTCCCCGGCGGTCCCTGGCGCTCCGTCGTGATCCGCGAGGTCGCCCAGCGGAGCTACACGGTGTGGGCCCGGAGCGACACGTCGGTGTGCCCGACCGCCGCCGATCCGCTCACGTCCGGGTGGAGCGTCGTCGCGACGGGTCTCGTCTCGGTGACCGCCCGACCGGCGACGGACACCTCGGCGAGTGCCGACGTGGCCGACCTCGTCGCCGCGTGCGAGCCGTCGGGCCGCGTGCGGTCGTATCGCGGCGCGATCCGTGCGATCAACGGCACCGACGGCGAGAACCGCACCGTGAACGAGGTGCCGCTCGAGCAGTACCTGCGCGCCGTCGTGGCGTCGGAGATGTCCGCGTCGTGGGCAGCGAGGGCCTCGGCGGCGCTGCGCGCGCAGGCCGTCGCGGCCCGCAGCTTCGGTCTCGCCGAGAGCCGCTACTCGTACGCCCGCACGTGTGACCGGATCTGCCAGTTCTACCCCGGCGCCGCGTCCCGCAACGGGGTGGCCGGTGCGGTCACCCGCCACGAGCACGCGTCCGTCGACGCCGCCGTGGTGGCCACCGCCGGTCAGGTGCGCCGCGTCGGCAGCGCGTCGGGCCCGATCGCGCTGACGATGTTCTCGTCGTCGTCGGGTGGCTGGACCGCGGCCAGCACGTTGCCGTTCCCGGCCGTGGCCGACGTCGGTGACGCGACCAGCGCGAACCCGCACCACCGGTGGCGCGCCACGATCGCCGCGTCGGCCGTCGTCGCGGCCTGGCCGTCGATCGGAGGGTTCACCGGGTTCACGGTCACGTCACGCTCGGGGCAGGGCGAGTGGGGCGGTCGCGCGCTCACGGTGCGGGTGGAGGGCACGGCGGGCTCCGTGAACGTCACCGGCGACGCGTTCCGCCGGGCGGCGGGGTTGAGGTCGAACTGGTTCGCCGTCACCGGCTCGGCGGGCGGTGGTGCCGCTGCGCCGAGCGACCCGTGCGAGGGACGCA
>WLDE01000110.1 GCA_009704985.1 Actinomycetota bacterium
CACCACCGCCGAGCCCGCGACCACGGCGCCGGGGGCCGCCGACACCGACACGGACACCGACACGGAGACCGACACGACCGGCACGGACACCGACACGACCGGCGCCGAACCGGGCGCGGACACCACGGCGCCGGCGGAGCCCGGCGAGGTGTCGCCGAACGCGGTGTTCCCGACCCTCGGGCCGCCGACGGGCACGCCGATCCGGATCGGCCTCGTGAACACCGAGGGCGCGCCGGGTCTCGACTTCCCGGAGATCCGCACCTACATCGAGGGCGCGGTCACCTATCTCAACGAGCACGGCGGCATGGGCGGCCGCCCGATCGAGCTCGAGAGCTGTGTCGTCAACGGGTCGCCGGAGACCTCGCAGGCGTGCGCCCAGGAGCTCACCGGAAACGATGTCGAGCTGGTGATGCTCGGCCTCGACCTGTTCCCGGACTACGCCACCTACACCGCGGCGGCCGTGCCGATCATCGGCGTCCTGCCGATCCTGCCCGGCGACTACACCGCCGACGCCCTGTTCCTCACCGGCGGCAACGCCACGGTGATGGCTGCGACGGCCGGGGTGGCCAAGGACCACTTCGGGGCCACCCGCGTCGGCATCATCTCGGCCGACAACCCGGGCGGCAACTCCTCGCTGGGGTCGCTCACCGCGTCGCTCGACGCGCTCGGCGTCGAATGGACGTCGGTGAAGGGCGGCGACACCGAGACCGATGCCGGGTTCCTCGGCCTGATGCGTGAGGCGGCCGACGGCGACCCGGACGTGATCGTCTCGCTGTACTCCGACGCCGGCTGCATCGGCACGATGCGCGGCCGCGCCTCGCTCGGCATCGACATCCCGGTGCTGACGACGGGCATCTGCAGCAGCGCCGAGGTGCTCGACCAGGTGGGTGACGACGCGGTCGGCTGGAACTTCGTCGGCGTGTCCACCCAGGAGGAGACGCCCGAGCTCGCGATCCTGCAGGAGATCCTGGCGCCCGTCCTCGACGTCGCCCCCGAGGAGGTCGACTCGACGGCACTGGGCCTCGGTGGGCTCGGGATGTTCCTCATCATGACCACGACCGTGATCGCCAACCAGCTCGCGGCCGAGGGCCTGGAGGTGACGGGCGCGGCGCTGCGCGACCGGCTGGCCACCGGCGAGGGGCTCACGCTGTGGCCCGGCGGCGCGGCGCTCGACTGCGGTGCCGCACCCGCCTACCCCAGCATGTGCTCGTTCGAGTTCCCGATCGCGGAGTACCTCGAGGGCGGCGAGGTGCGCACGATCCCGGGCCTGGAAGCCGTGTCGGCGCTCGACTACCTCCCGTGAGCACCCCGCAGGTCGACACCGGCGCGAGCTCCGAGCGGCGATGACCGACTACCTCTTCTACCTGCTGCTCGGCAGCGCGGCCGGGGCGATCATCGCCGCGATCGGGCTCGGGCTGGTGATCACCTACCAGGGGTCGGGGGTGGTGAACTTCGCCCACGGCGCCGCCGCGACGTGGGTGGCGTTCGTGTACGCCGACCTGCGCGACGGCGCCTACCCGCTGCCGGTGCCCGGCCTGCCGGCCCGGATCACCTTCGGTGGTGCGTGGGAGGGCGACGTGGGGTTCGCGTGGGCGATGGTGCTCACGATCGCCACGGCCGCTGCACTGGGCGCGCTGGTGCACCTGCTGGTGTTCCGGCCGCTGCGCCGCGCGCCCGCCCTCGCGAAGGTGGTGGCGAGCGTCGGCCTGGTGATCGTGATCACCTCGCTCGTCGACCGCCGCTTCGCCGATCGCTCGTCGATCCGCGTCGACCCGATCCTGCCGCGCGAACCGGTGTCGATCACCGACGAGCTGAGCGTGCCCCGCGACGGGCTGTGGCTCGCGGCGATCGTGATCGTGATCGCCGTCGTGCTGTTCGCGCTGTCGCGCTGGACCCGCGTGGGTCTGGCCACCCGCGCCGCCGCGGAGAACGAGAAGGGCGCGCAGCTGCTCGGCTACTCACCCGACCGGCTGGCCTCGCTGAGCTTCCTGCTCGCCGGGGTGGTGACCGGGGTGGTCGCGGTGCTGGCGTCGCCGATGATCCAGCTGTCGTCGGGCGTGTTCACCTTCGGCTACCTCGTGCCGGGCATCGGCGCCGCGCTCATCGGCCGCTTCCGCCACGTCGGGCCGACGGTGATCAGCGGGATGGTGATCGGCATGGTGCAGTCGAGCTTCACCAAGCTCCAGATCGACCTGCCGTGGTTCCCCGAGTACGGGGCGAAGGAGGGGTTGCCCTTCCTCGTGATCATCGTGGCGATGGTGCTGCTCGGCGAGCGCCTGCCCGAGCGTGGCAGCGTCGACCTGTGGCGGCTGCCGACCGTGCCGCCCGCCCGGTTGCGCCTCGCTGCCCTCGCGGCGCCGACGGTGCTCGCGGTCGTCGGCCTGTTCGTGCTCGGACCGCTCTGGCGAGGGGCGATCATGACCACCGTCATCGCCACGGTGACCGCGCTGTCGTTCGTGGTGCTCACCGGGTTCGCCGGGCAGACGTCGCTCGCGCAGATGGCGTTCGCGGGCATCGCCGGGTTCGCGCTGTCGCGTCTGGCGACCGGCTGGGGCGTCCCGTTCCCGGTCGCGCCGATCCTCGCCGCGGCGCTCGCCGGCGTGTTCGGGTTGCTCGTCGGGCTGCCTGCGCTGCGGTTGCGCGGCACCAACCTCGCGATCGTCACGCTCGCGGGCGGCGTGGCGATCGCCGAGTTCGTGTTCAAGAACCCCGAGTACGTCGGCGACGCCTCCACCGGCGGTGCGCAGATCCCGAACCCCGAGCTGTTCGGGTGGGACCTCGGCCTGGTGCTCGGCAGCAACTCGTCGCGACCGGTGTTCGGGGTGTTCCTCGTCGTCGTGGCGGTGCTGGTGGCGCTCGCCGTGTCGAACCTCCGGCGCAGCGCGTCCGGCCGGCGCGTGCTGGCGATCCGCTCGAACGAGCGCGCCGCGGCGTCGGTCGGCATCAGCGTGGCGCGCACGAAGATGGCGACCTTCACCTGCTCGGCGGCCATCGCCGGCATCGCCGGATGCCTCGTCGGCTACCGCTTCGGTGCGGTGAGCGAGGTGTCGTTCGGGATGGTGGCCTCGCTCACCGCGCTCGCCGTGGCGTACCTGGGCGGCATCACGAGCGTGAGCGGCGCGGTGACCGCCGGAGTGATGGCGACGTCGGGCGTGGCGTTCTTCGCGATGGGCGAGGTGATGGGTGCGTTCGGCACCTGGCAGGCGTTCATCGGCGGCGTGCTGCTCATCGTCACCACCATCCAGTACCCGCAGGGGATCGCCGGCGCGCTCCGCGCGCGGGTCATCGCCGGCCGGACGCCGAGACCCCGACGTCGTCGGCGCCTGGTTCCGGCGGCGTGAGCGCGGCGGCTCGCTCGCGGCTCACCAGCACCACACCGGTCACCACCGCGACGCTGCCGATCACCGCCTCCACCGTGGGTGACTCGCCCAACACCACCCAGGCGATCAGGATGCTGACCGGCACCACGAGCGTCGCGACGCTGGCCGTGGTGGTGGCCGGCAGCACCTTCATCGCCCCGGCGAGCGATGCGTAGACCAGCGCCGAGCCGCCCGCACCCAACCAGATCAACAGCACCCACGCGCCGATCGACAGGTCGGCGAACTCGCCCGCCGACGGCGCCGCGACGGCGAGCATCACGAGCGCGCCTGCCACCGTGCCCGGCGTGTTGAGCCACCAGGGGTCGTACTGGTCGGCGAGGCTGCGGGTGGTGAGCGAGGTCGCCGCCCACACGATCACCGAGCCGAGCACGAGCGCGATCCCGAGCAGCGACGACGACCCCTCGTTCTCGGCACCGCTGGAGATCACCACCAGACCGACGACGGACAGCACGAGGCCGGCGGCGGCGCGCCGGTCGAGCCGGTGGCGCAGGAACAGCCACTCGCCCGCGGCCACGACCGCCGGGAACGTGCCCTGGACGACCGCGGACGTGGCGACGGTGACCTGATCCTGACCGGCGCTGAACAGCAGGTGGAACCCTGCCGACGCGCCGAGACCGGTGAGCACGAGCCGCACGCGGTGCGCCGGTGCGATCGGCGTGCGACGCCGGGGCTGCAGCGCGACGATCGCGACGAAGGCCATCGCCGAGATCACCACGCGCCCCGCCGCCATCGCGTTGGGCGACAGCTCGCGAAGCACGATCTCGATGAAGGTGAACGAGAAGCTGCCGATCAGGACGACGAGCAGCACTTGCCCCAGGGCGCGGTGGCGCGGGGTGAGGGTGCGGATCGGCACGAGCTGGGACGGTACCCGACGGCGGTCGGTGACGAGCTGATCCGTGGTTCGCCAGACGCGCGGGTCAGCCCTCGTCGCGGCGTCGCGCCGGACGAGCACGGGTGGGGTCGAGGTCGCCGACGCCGTGGAGGATCGCTGCGAGGGTCTCCGCCCCGTCCACCACCCGCGGACCGGGGCGCACCACGAGGCCGTTCGCGTCGATCGCCCACACGTCGACCGACTCGGGCAGGTGGTCGAGCACCCCGACGGCGTGCTGCGCAGCGCCCTCCACGTCGAACCCGCACGACGCCACCACCACCACGTCGGGATCGGCGCCCGCGACCGCCTCCCACGTCGTCGGCACCGAGCGCTCACCGGGTCGGGCCAGCACGGGCTCGCCGCCCGCCGCCCGCACCAGGTCGGGCACCCAGTGCCCGGCCACGAACGGCGGGTCGGGCCACTCGAGCACGAACACGCGTGGTCGCCGGCGACCGGCGACCGCGACGCCGAGGCGGTCGAGGCGCGCCCGCGCGTCGGCCACCAGCGCGGCGGCGCGCTCGGAGGTGCCCGTCGCCGCGCCGACGGCCAGCACCGAGTCGAGCACCTCGTCGAGGGTGTGCGGGTCGAGGGTCACCACCTGCCCCGAGCAGCCGAGAGTGGCGATCGCGTCGTCCACCCGACCGGCCGGCAACGCGCACACTCGACAGAGGTCCTGGGTGAGCACCACGTCGGGGTCGAGGGCGCGGAACCGCTCGACGTCGAGCGTGTACAGGTCATCACCCGCGGCGAGGCGGGCACGCACCAGGGCGTCGATGCCGGCAGGGTCGAGTCCGTGCGTGTCGAGCCCGCCGACCACGATCGCTCGTCCGGCTCGGGGATCGGGCGGGAAGTCGCACTCGAAGGTCACCCCGACCAGCTCGGCGTCGAGCCCCAGCGCCAGGGCGATCTCGGTGGCCGACGGGAGCAACGAGACCACGCGCACGGGACGGGAACGTACCCGGCAGGCGGGGCCCGCACCAGCCGGGTGCGCGCTGCGCCGGATCACCCCTCGATCGGGTGATCGTCGCAACTCGGCCCGATCACCTGACGATTCCGAGACGAATCCCCTCGAGCCCGGACGATCCGAGCCGAACACCGGACGTCGTCGCGTGATGGGAGCACCCGACGCGCCGTACCACGGCCTTCGGGCCGACCACCACGAAGGGTCCCGAACTCGATGTCCGCACAGCCGCCAACCGCTGGTCACCGCATCACGAGCACCGCCGACCGCACCGACCGCACCGACGCACGCCGCCGCCGGCGCCGCACCGCCGCGGTCCTCTCCCTGGTCGCTGCCCTCCTCGGCTCGTCGCTGGCCGGTGTGGTCGTCGACATCACGGTCGGCGTCGTGGCCGACCCGTTCGTCCCGAGCGCTCAGGCGGCCGGCACGCCGGACATCGTGCTGACCAAGACCACCGAGACCGAGGTGCTCATCGGCGCGACCACCACGGTGACGTTGCGGGCCTGCAACCCCGCCAGCCAGCCCGACGGCTACAACCTGTCCTTCCGTGACGTCGTGCCGTCCGGCGCGTCCTTCGTGAGCGGCACCCCGGCACCGTCGCGCACCGTCGCGAACCTGCCCCTCGCCGGCGAGACCACCCTGATCTGGGAGAACGTGTCCGACCTGCTCACCGGCACGTGCAGCTCGATCTCCTACACCATCGACACCAACCCCGACGGGAACCTGGCCACGCTTCGCATGGGCTCCACGTTTGCCACGACCGGGGGCGCCTACGTCAACACGAACGCGTTCTTCATCCCCGACTTCGATTCGAACGGTCAGCCGGCCACCGACATCACCGGGAGCGACACCGACACGCCGGCGATCACCACCATCTCCGCCTTCGTCGCCGAGAAGGTGGCCGGCAACGTCGGCGAGGGCGAACTCCTCCGCGGCGTGCACGGCGCGCGGCCCGTGACCTACACGGTCCGTGTGCGGAACAACCCCGACGCGCCCACGAACGACCTCACCCTCGTCGACGTCCTCCCGCCGTCGCTCGAGTTCCTCGGCTGCGCGTACGTCGGCGGCGTGCCCGGCTACTCGGCCGGCACCGACAACACGATCGACGCTCCCACCAACGAGACACCCGGCGCGCAGACCGACGAGTACGTCGGCTCGGGCCGCCTGGCGATCGGCAGCGCGACGGCCACCTGCCGCCGTCCGTCCTTGATCGACACCGTCGGCGGCTCCACCCACGTCACGTGGACCGCCGCCGACCTCGGTGCCGCCGGCGACCTCGCTGCCGGCGCGACGCTCGAGATCACCTACCTCGCCGGCATCCCGCTGCGTGCCAACACCGACACCTGGCCCAACGGCAGGCCGTCGGCGTCGAGCCTCGGCCAGGGCCGCAACCTCGACAACAACTCCGGCCCGCCCACCTCCGAGACCGCCGCCGAGCCCGCCGTCACCAACCAGCTCACCGCGACGGGCACCTTCATCGGCCCGTCCACCCTCGGCGCGAACCCCACGATCAACGACAGCGCCACCGCCACCGTCACCTCCGAGGACCTCGTCGTGCGGAAGTCCGCCAGCGGCCAGGTGGTCCAGGGCAGCGTGGTCACGTCCACGCTCGTCATCCAGACGGGCGAGTACCGCACGGCCCGCGACCTCGTCGTGGTCGACACCCTCCCCGACGGCCTCTGCCCGCTCGAAACGACGGCCTGGTCGGTCGACTGCGGCACCGACGCCGCCGCGACGATCGACGCCGGCAGCGGTCCGCAGCCGGCTCCGTTCACCGCGGTGGAGAACGCCGACGGCACGTGGACCCTCACGTGGAGCCACACCGCCGTTCCCGAGCTGCAGGCACTCCCGCACGACGGCACCGTGACGATCGTGTTCCGGTCACGGGTCCGCACCCACTACTTCCAGAACGGCGCGATCGAACCCGGTCGGCCGATCCTCAACTTCGACCGTCTCGTCAACAACGTGTCGATCTCCGGCCTCGACGACCGGCGTACCGTGATCGACGCCACCACCGGCGACCCCGAGCCCGACGGCGTGGCCGACAACGACGTGTCGTCGGCCGCCATCGACGGCATCGGCCCGTCGATCGACAAGCGCGTGTCGGCACGCGACGGCGTGCTCGCGAGCGGCAGCTTCTCCAACGCCGGCACCGGCAACGCCGGCGACATCGGCGACGCGTGCCGCGACGGCAGCTTCACGTGGGTCGACAACACCACCGGCTTCCGTCCCGGCGACTACGTGTGCTTCAGCCTGCGCGCCACCTTCCCCGGCAACATCGACGCCGACGCCGTCCAGATCGTCGACATGCTCCCGGCCAAGTTCGACTACGTGCCCGGGTCGGCCCGACGCGTCACCGGTGGCGGCTCGCCCGACGACCTGGCGAACACCACCGTGACCACGAACCTCAGCGGGGCCAACGACACGATCACCTTCGACGTCGAGGGCAACAGTCAGGTGCCGTCGGCGCCGGGCGGCCGCACGTTCCACTGGACCATCGCGGCCCGGGTCGGCGACCCGACCCTCAGCGCCGCCTACGACATCAACGCCAACCTGATGAAGATGACCACCACCAACACCGCCGGTGACGTCTTCCAGTACCGCGACCAGTCCGACCTCCAGTGGACCGAACCGCAGGTGAAGCTCGACAAGACCAACGGCGCGACCGGCAACGTCGACGGCGGCGACGACGTCGTCTACACCATCCGGCTCTGGAACGACGGCAACGTCGCCGCTGCGAACGCCGTGGTGTGGGACCGCCTGCCGACCGGCATCACCTGCGCCGACGTGACCACCTCGACACCCACCGCCACGTGCAGCTCGAACGTGCTGGAGTGGGACGCGGCCGACATCCCCTCCGTCGCGGGCCCGACCACCCTCGGTTCCGCGCCCGTGACGCTCACGTACACCGTCAACCTGCCCGATTCGGTCGACCCCGGCCGCCAGTACACGAACACCGCCGGCGTGCGCACCTACCAGGCGGCGACCAACGCCACCGACAGCCCCCAGGTGTACGTGCCGGCGAACAACATCGACCCGACCCTCACCGCCACCAACGCCGACCAGGCGCGCGACACCTCGGTGATCACGGTGGTCGCCGCGACCGCGGCCAAGACGCAGCAGTCGTCGGTGAACGACGCACCGAGCAACCCGGCGAACGCCTCGCCCGGCACCGGCGCCGAGACCGTCACCATCGGCGAGACGATCACCTACACGATCACGGCGACGATCCCCGAGGGCACGAGCGTGCTCGACGCCCGCGTCACCGACGCCCTCGACGACGACCTCGTGCTCGCCGCCACCCCGACCTGGGTGTTCGACGGCGTCGCCAACGACCCCGCCTGGAGCCTGCACGTCAGCACGCCCGCCGTCGGCGCCAACGGCACGATCCGCCTCGACCGGACCGGCACCCACACCAACGCCGCCGGCTCGGGTGACGACCTGCTCGTGCTCACCATCGTGGCCCGCACCAGCAACGCCGGCACCACGGTGGCCGGCGACGCGATCAGCAACCAGGGTGTCTTCTCGTACCTGCCCGCTCCCGTGATCGGCACCACACGCGTCGACCGCAGCTCGAACACGGTCAACGCCACGGTGCGCGAGCCGAACCCGACCATCACGAAGAACGAGAACGACGCCGACGACATCGTCTCGCCGTCGGACACCCTCACGTACACCCTCACGATCAACAACGCCGGTGCGAACGTGGTGCGCGCCCACGACCTGGTGATCGTCGACACGCTCCCGGTCGGCGTCACCGTGGTGAACTCGGGCGTCGCCGTGGTCGACGGCGGCACCGTCGCACCCGACGGCGGCACGTGGAACGCCACCAACCGCACGATCACCTGGAACGCCACCACCACCCCCGGCAAGCTCGCGTCGGTCGCCGCGTCCGGCTCGACCTCGCTCACCTACGACGTCCGCATCGACAACCCGGCGGTGTCGGGCGCGATCTTCACCAACAACGTCACCCTCGCCGCCTCCAGCCTCGCCGGCACCGCGACCGGTGAGCGCACCACCTACGCCTCGAACGCCACGGACACCGTGACGGGGCCCTCGGCGTCGATCGCCAAGTCGGTCTCCCCGTCGACGGCCACGATCGGTGACACCGTGACGTTCACGCTCGACACCACGATCCCCGCCGGCATCACCGTCTTCGACGCCACGATCCTCGACACGCTCGGCGACGGCCTCGACTTCCTCACCTTCGGCGGCTTCAGCTACGTGCCGGCGACGTCGGCCGGCTGCCCGTCGCTCGCCGGCGCACAGGGCATCGCCGGTCAGACCGCGAACCTCGACGGCTCCACCACCATCGGGTTGTGGATCGACGAACTGACCGCCCCGTCCGCCAACAGCTGCGTGGTGCGAGCCACCTACAACGCTCGCCTCGACAGCGTCTACGAGCCCGAGAACACCGCTGTGCCCGGCAACGCCACGCTCTCGAACAGCGCCCGCATCCACTGGAACAACTCGGGCAGCATCGCGACCGCTCCGGCCACCCCTCCCGCGGCCGGGTCGTTCGCCCGCGGCAGCAACCTCGTGACTGCGACGGTCACCGTGCGCGAGCCCAGCATCCGCATCGACAAGGACGTCTCGCAGACCCCCTGCGACCAGACGCCGGGCAACACCGGTGACAACGACACCTGCCAGACCGACGTCGGGTCGAGCCACACCTACACGCTCCGCATCACGAACCAGTCGACCACCTGGCCGGCGCACGACATCGTGGTCGTCGACGCACCCGACGCCGACCTCGTGAACGTCGTGGTCCCGGCCTCGGCCGGTGCGGTCACCGTCGTCGACGGCACCGCTCCGAACCTGGAGTGGCTGATCTCCACGATCGCCCCCAACTCGAGCGTCACCATCACCTACACCGCCGACCTCGCCGGCTCGGCCACGCTGAACGACGGCGAGCAGGTGACCAACACCGCCGACGTCACGGAGTACTGGGCACAGCCGCTCGCCACCCGCGTCGGCGACCTCGCCGCCGAGTGGCGCGTGTACGGCCAGGGCGGCGCCGGCGGTGACGTCGCCGCCGACACCGTCACGATGACCGTCGGGTTCCCGAACGTCACGGTCGTGAAGAGCGCCCTCGACGACGCGACCGACGCACGGGCCGGCGTGGACTTCACCTGGCGCATCGTCGCCACCAACCAGCTCGCCGAGCCGACGGCGCCCGCCTTCGGCGTCGACCTCTCCGACGTCCTCCCGGCAGGTTGGGTGTACGCCACGGGCACGGCCACCGTCGTCACCCCGTACGGGTCGGCCTCCGTGGAACCGGTGTGCACCCCGAGCTGCGCCACCCCGGGCGCGACCCTCCGCTGGAACGACGTCGTCACCGGCTCCCTCCAGCCGCTCAACCCCGGCGCGAACGTCACCGTCACCTTCGACGCCACCCCGCAGAGCTCGCTGCTCACCGTGGGCACCACCGGCACGTTCGACCACGTGAACACCGCCGGCG
This sequence comes from Actinomycetota bacterium, assembly GCA_009704985.1. Taxonomy (GTDB): domain Bacteria; phylum Actinomycetota; class Acidimicrobiia; order Acidimicrobiales; family Ilumatobacteraceae; genus VFMC01. The sequence continues at coordinate 10,674 of WLDE01000110.1, forward strand.
TGCCCGACGCCGAGGACGTCACCGGCGCCACCTCGAACCTCGACGGCGACTACACCGGTCCCGACGACACCGAGAGCGCCCGCATCCGCCGCTCCGACCTGTCGGTCACGAAGACCGTGACCGCCGGCCCGTACTCGTTCGGCAGCGAGGTCAACTGGACCATCACCGTCGCGAACGCCGGTCCCGACACGGCCACGGGCGTCACCGTCGCCGACATCCTCCCGGCGTCGCTGGTGTTCGTCTCCACCGTCTCGTCCACCCAGGGCACCTACTCGTCGAGCACCGGCATCTGGACGGTCGGCTCGGTCGCGAACGGCGCCTCGCAGACCCTCGTGATCCGCACCCGCCTCAACGTGATCGGCCCGATCACCAACCGCGCCGAGGTGCAGGCCAGCAACCAGTGGGACCTCGACTCCACCCCCGCCGCGGTGACCGCCGTGACGAACGAGGACGACGACGACACCGTCACGATCTCGGCGAGCTCCACCAGCCTCGGCGATCTCGTCTGGTACGACATCGACGGCGACGGCACCGCCGACGTCGGTGAACCGGGCATCCCCGGCGTCCGCGTGCGGCTCGAGTCGGAGGGCCTCGACGGCACCTTCGGCACCACCGACGACTTCCTCGGCCCCGACGGCGTGCCCGGCGGCGGTGACGACATCCCGGTCACCGAGGTGCTCACCAACGCCACCGGCTTCTACGGATTCCTCGACCTGCCGACCGGCGACTACCGGGTGGTGATCGACACCACCACGCTCCCCGCCGGCATGGCCAACACCTTCGACGACGACGGCAACGAGGACAGCCGCTCCGGCATCGTCACCCTGACCTCCAGCACGGGCTACCTCGGCGCCGACTTCGGCTACACCGGCACCGGCTCGATCGGCGACACCATCTGGCTCGACCGCGACGCCTCCGGTGGCGCCACCCGCCAGGCCGGCGAACCCGGCATCGGCGGCATCGACCTCACGCTGATGTGGGGCGGGTTCGACGGGGACCTCGCCACCACCTCGGACAACGTCACCCACCCGGTCGACACCACCGACGCGGGCGGGCAGTACCTGTTCGACCTGCTGCCGGCCGGGCCGTACCGCCTCACCGTCGACACCGCCGACCTCCTGGCGGGCACCACCTGGAGCTACGACCTCGACGGCATCGGCACCCCCGCCGCGATCACCACGTCGCTGACTGCCGGCCAGGACCGCGCCGACGTCGACCTCAGCCTCGCGGGCACCGGCTCGATCGGCGACCGGGTGTGGCTCGACCACGACTCCGACGGCGTGCTCGACGGCAGCGAGACCGGCCTCGGCGGCATCGACGTCACCGTCACGTGGTTCGGACCGAACGGGGTGCTCGGTGGCGGTGACGACGTCGTCACCACCACCACCACCGACGCCGGCGGGCTCTACCTGGTCGACCACCTGCCAGCAGGTGCCTACCGGGTCACCGTCGACACCGCCGATCTCCCCGTCGGCGTGGGCCCCACCTTCGACCTCGACGGCACGGGCACGGCGAACACCACGGCGCTCACGCTCGGATCCGCACAGGACCGGGTGGACGCAGATTTCGGATACAGCGGCCTCGCGTCGATCGGTGACCGGCTCTGGTTCGACATCGACGGCGACGGCGCGGACGCGCCCGAGCCCGGCGACACGCCGCTCGCCGGCGTGCCGCTCACGATCACCTGGTCGGGCCCCGACACCATCGTCGGCACGTCCGACGACGTCGCGATCACCACGGCCACCGATGCCACCGGCTCGTACCTGGTGGGCTCGCTCCCCAACGGCCCGGTGCGCGTGGCCGTGGACATCAGCGGCCTCCCCGGCTTCACCTCCACCTACGACGGCGACGGCCTCGTCACCCTCCACACGGTGACGATCACGCTCACCGACGACGATCCCGGCACGGCCGGGATCGACGAGGCGAACCGTCGCGACGCGGACACCGCGTTCACCGGCACCGGCTCGATCGGCGACCAACTGTGGATCGACGCCGACGCGGACGGCGTGCTCGACGGCGGCGAGACCGGGCTGGCCGGGATCGACGTGACCGTACGGTGGGCGGGACTCGACGGCGTCGCCGGCACCGCCGACGACGTGGTGTTCACCACCACCACCGGCAGCGACGGTCGCTACCTCGTCGAGCGGCTCCCGGCCGGCGCGTACACCGTCATCGTGGACACCGCGGACCTGCCTGCGGGCCTCGTGAACGTGGCCGACCCCGACCCGACCCGCGACTCTCGGACCTCCACCACCCTGGTGGCCGGGCAGAACCGCACGGACATGGACTTCGGGTATCAGTTCCAGGCCGACCTCTCGCTGCAGAAGTCGCACGGCGCCCGCTTCGAGGTCGGTACCAACGGCGTCTACACGATCGCCGTCACCAACGCCGGTCCGGCCGCGGCCACCACGCCGCGGGTCACCGACGTGCTGCCGGCCGGCCTCACCTACGTGAGCGGCACCGGCACCGGCATCGCCTGCGCAGCCGTCGGCCAGACGGTCACCTGCAACCTGCCCACGCTCGCCGTGAACGGCACCTCGACGATCACCCTCACGGTGGCCGTCGGCCGGGCGGCCGCCCCGAGCGTCGTGAACACGGCGTCGGTGACCTCCCCCACCTTCGACCCGGTGCCGGCCAACAACACCGACAGCGACCCGACCGAGGTGCCCCTCGCCGATCTCGACATCACGAAGCGGCTCGACGGCACCCTCGCCAACCCGACGGCGCTCTACGTGCTCGAGGCCACCAACCTCGGGCCGAGCCCGTCGGGCGGCCCGCTGGTCATCACCGACAACCTGCCCGCCGGCCTGGAGTTCCTGAGTGCCACCAGCACCAACGCGACCTGCTCGGCCGAGGGCCAGCTCGTCACCTGCCGCAGCACGACCGCGATCCGCGTCGGCGGACGGGTGACCGTCGAGCTGCGGGTGCTGGTGACCGCCACGACGGGCAGCCAGCTCGTCAACAGCGCGCAGGTGAGCTCCGAATCGATGACCGGCTCGCTGCCGCCGACCGACCCGGTGACGAGCAACAACACGGCCGCCACGGCCGCCACGATCGTGACCGCCGGCCTGCCCGCCACGGGCGCCGCCCTGCTGCAGCAGTGGTTGCAGCTCGCGACCTGGGCCCTCGGCCTCGGCGCACTGGCGCTCCACCTGGCACGGCGCCGGCTGACCGACCGCCGGCTGACGAGGCCCACTGACGGGGCCGGCTGACACGAGTGACGCCCTCGGCGGGACGACCCGCCGGGGGCTCAGCTCACCAGCGCACCGAGCGCGGCGACGGCGACGACGAGCCCGATCGCCGCCATGAAGATGCTGCGCCCTTTCGGCGCCCGTTCGAGGTCGCCGGCCTGACGCGGCGCCACGGGCGGTCGCACCAGCGCCATCACGTTGCCCACGAACAGCGCACCGCCCAGGGCGAGCAGCACCCAGACGATCAGGTCGTCGCCGAGCAGCAGCCCGGCATCCGC
>WLDE01000111.1 GCA_009704985.1 Actinomycetota bacterium
CACCGGGCGCTACGGCGGCCCGGACGAGCCGGCGCACGTCGTGCGCGCCCACGCGGTGGCGCACGGCGACCTGCTCGGCGATCCAGTGCCCGGGCTGCCACCGGGATACCGGGCGGTCACGGTTCCCGCATCGCTCGGCACGGGCGATCCGGCCTGCTACCGGCACGACCCGACCGTGCCCAGCGACTGCGCCGCGGCACAGGGGTCGGGGTCGGGGTCGGGGTCGGTGACGGTGGCGACGGCGGCGGGCACGAACCCGCCGCTCGCCTACGCGCTGGTCGGACTCCCGGTGCGCCTCGTGGGCGCGGGCAACGACCCGTTCGCCTACCGGCTGGTGTCGGTCGGGCTGCTCGCGCTCGTCCTGGCGCTCGTCGTGCGGCGGGCGCGCTGGTCGGTGCCGACGGCGGCGCTCGCGGCGGCCGTGGTGACGCCCTCGGCGTGGTTCCTGTGGGGCGTGGTGAACCCGAACGCCCTGGAGGTCGCGCTGGTCGCGCTGGCCGCCGCCGGGGTCACGACCGCTCGCGGTCGACCGGGCGTCGCCGACGTGTGGTGGACGGCCGTGCCGCTCGCACTCGCCGTGGCGATGCGCCCCGTCGCCGCGCTGTGGGCGCTCGCGCTGGTGGTGGTGTGCGAGATCGAGTGGCGCGGCGGGCTCACCCGCGCCACCCGGGCCGTGCTGTGGGGGGTGCCGGCCGTGGGAGCTGCGACGGTGCTGGCGTGGAGCCGGTGGAGCTCGCTCGTGGTGCAGGACGACCGGACGGCGCGCACCGGCTCGCGTCTCGACGCACTCCGCGACTCCATCGGGGGGCTGCCGCGCAGCGGTGCCGAACTCGTCGCGTCACTCGGGTGGCTCGAGTACCGAGCGCCCTGGGTGGCGATCGTCGCCTGGGTGATGGCCGTCGGGCTCGTCGTGCGCACCCGTCCGACCGTGCGACCGGCGTCGTGGTGGGTGCTGGGCGTGGCGCTCGTGGTCGTGCCCGTGGTGTTCGAGGTCGCGCTCCACGACCGGATCGGACTCATCTGGCAGGGCCGCTACGGGCTGCCCGTCGCTGCTGCCGCCGCCGTGCTGGCGCTGGGCTCGGGCACGCGACCGGCCGGGTCGCGTGCCTGCGTGGTCGCCTCGGCCACGGCCGCCACGGTGCTCGTCGCGACGCACTGGACCGTGGCCCGGCGCGCCGCGGTGGGTACGCACGGCTCGTGGTTCTTCGAGGGCGCGGTCGACTCGAGCCGTCTGCTCGGCCCCGGCATCTGGGTGCTGGTGCACGCCGCCCTGATCGTGACCTGTGCGGCGGGGTGCGGTTGGTGGTGCCGCCGCCAGGCCGGTGATCAGACCACGTCGCCGATCAGACCACGTAGCCGAACACGTCGATGATGACGTCGGTCGAGCCGGAGGAGTTGAACACGTCGAGCTGACCGGCGGCGCCGAGCTTCAGGTACGCCTGGTTGGGGACCGGCACGCCCGGACGCGGGTTCACGGTGGACGCGAGCGGACGCTGCACGCCCGTGGGGTAGGCCGTCACGAACGACGGCACCGAACTGTTCACCGACGTGAGGTTCACCACCACCGCGCCGGCGCTGCCGGGCACCGGGGTCCCGCTGGCGAGCGTGGCGGCGACGTGGCTCCCGGCACCGAGCTGACCGAACACTCCGCCGGTGCCGTTGCGGGTGTCGACGAGCCGCTGCGGGCTCACCGGCACGAACAGTCCGCCCGACCCGGAGAAGTAGCCGATGACGTCGGCCACGAGGTGGGTGCTGCCGGAGGAGTTGAACAGCGAGACACGGCCGCCGGCGCCCACCTTGGCGAGCACGAGGTTGGCCACCGTGAGCCCCGGGACGAAGTTGTGCGTGGACGCGTTGGGGCGCGGCTCACCCGTCGGCCAGGTGGTCACGAAGCCCGTCCCCGTCGGTACGTCCACGGTGACGTTGAGCGCGACACCGGTGACCCCGCTCGCCGGGACGCCGCCGACGCCGGTGACCTGCAGGTCGATCGACTGACCGGCGGTCACCGGACCGACGAGGCCACCCCGACCCTCGCCCTTGCGGGTGTCGAGCAGACGCGTCGGGGTGAGCGAGGTGAACCGACCACCGCCACCGGGAGAAGTGGCGGTGTAGTAGCCGACGACGTCGGCCACGACGTGGGTCCAGCCCTGTGAGTTGAACAGGTTCACGCGACCGTTCGCGCCGACCTTCACGGTGACGAGGTTGGGCACGGTCTGGCCGGCGACGAAGTTCAGGTTGCTGACATCCGGCCGGTCCTCACGGCTCGGCCACGCGGTGAGGAAGCTCGACGAGCTCGGCGAGTCCACGGTGACGTTCATCACCACCGCCGTCACGCCCGTCTCGGGCACACCGCCGACGCCGGTGACGTCGAGCTCGGTGAAGACCTGCGGCCCGAGCGGAGCGAGGTTGCCGCCGATGCCGGTTCGGGTGTCGAGCACACGCGCGGGGGTGACCGGCACGAAGTGGCTCGGCGTCGCCGGCACCGGCTTCTCGATGCGGACCGGTCCGCTGGAGTAGGCGGTGCCGACGTTCGAACCGTTGCGCATCGTGAGGTACACCCAGTAGGTGCCGTTCGGCATCGCGGCGCCGTTCGCGTCACGGCCGTCCCAGCGGAAGGTGTTGACGCCACCCGTGACCGGCCGGTTCGCAGCGATGCGGGTGCCGTCGAACGCACCCCGGTTCGTCGTGACCCAGATGTCCACCGTGCCACCGACCCCGGCGGCGTCGAGGAAGGTGATGTCGTAGGCGTCGCTGAACGCGGCGTCATCGGCGAGCTTGATCTCGCGCAGCGTGAAGTTGCGGGCGCCGGGATCCTCGTTGATGTCGAAGCGCAGGTGGTCGAAGCGCTGGCCGCGCCAGCCCAGCTTGTGGACCGTTCCCTCGTCGTTCAGCGCGGTCGCAGGGCTCGACGACAGGTCGACGGTCATCCGGTGGCACCCCGGGTACACCACGATGTCCTGCGTCTCGCTCCACGCCGGGTACTCGCGGGGCTGCCAGGCGAAGCGGGCGTTCATGCCGCCACCGGGGGCGTCGGCGAAGCTCATCGGACCGTCGAGACACATCTCGACCGTGGCCCGGTGGTGGCGGTCGGGGTTGAGCTCGGTCCGCATCGGCAGTTCGACGAAGCTGTCGTTGCGGAACGTCGTACCGCTCATCTCACCGTTGGCGAACCCGATGTTCCGGATGTCACCCGTCGACGCGACGTCGTCGGGGCCGTTGAAGTCCCACGGGTTGCCGTTCGCCGTCGCATAGTCCTCGCCGCCCTCCACGTTCGGGGTGAGCAGGCGCGGGATCGGGATGCCGGCGGGCGGTTGCACCGGCGCGTCCGCCCGACGCAGGCGAACCCAGTCGACCGTGATGTCGACGACGGGGTTCCCTCCGGCGCGGGCACCGCCGCGGAGCAGCTCGACACGGGTCATCGCGCCGGCCCACGGTGCCTGGTAGCCGGGTGGGTTCAGGCTCGTGTCGCGCAGGTCGATGTCGTACACCCGGCACCCGGCATCGGGGTAGAACGGGAGCAGGCCCTCCTGGCCGGCACTGTTCCAGTAGTGCACCGCCATGTTGAGGCTCGCACCGAGGCACATCGAGAACGACAGGTGCGTGTAGCGGTCGGCGTTCACAGGGTGCAGCAGGCCGTCACGCCCCCATGGCAGCTGCACACCCCACGTGCGGACCAGCTTGACCGTGGAGTTGTTCACCGACGCGACGCTGAGTGTCCCGTTGCTGTTGCGGGTGATCCCGAAGCTGTTCTCGCTGCCGACCAGCGGGGTCGGCGGCACGTCATCGTCGTTGGAGAAGTCCCACGGGTCGCCGAAGGTGTCGGTGGCGTAGTCGCCGCTCGTCGACCTGGACGCGTCGGGCGCGATCGCCGGTGCGGTGTCGACGTTCGGGTGCGCGCTCGCGACCGGCGCGATGGCGAGCGTCAGGGACGACACGCAGACGAGGGAGACCAACCAGTGGCGACGCCGCACGAACTCCTCCAGAAGAATCAGGGCCCGCTGATTGATCGGCAGCTCCGGAGAGCACTTGACCCGAATCTACTGTTCAGGCCTCGTCAAGAAGGTCGCGACCAGGCCGAGGTTCCCCCGGATGCGGGTGAGCTCGGTGCGGGCCAACGCGAGCGCCTCGACCAGCTCGACCTCGATGCGGTCCGCACCGACCGAGGGCGGCGTGTCGACCGGGGCGGGGTCGGCGGTGCCGGATCCGCCCTGCTCAGCCACGCCGACCCCGCAGCGCGGCGTACCAGCGCCGTGGCAGGGCGCTGTAGCGCAGCACCTTCGTGGCGCGCAGCTGGGCGAGCTCGGCCTCGAGCTGTCGCACCCGTTCGGTGAGCGGGGGTGGTGCGTCGCCCTGCAGCTCGGCGAGACGCGCGCCGAGACCGACGATGGTCTGCGTACGGGCCTCGAGCAGCGCCTCCAGCTCGGCGACGCGCGCCCGCAGCTCGAGTTCGGTCGGGGTGTGGGTCAGCTCGGCCATGGCAGTCGGGGGTGGCGCTCTCGCAGGACGACGAAGTTGGAGGCCATGTCGATGTCGCTGATCTTGCGCATCGAACCGGCCTGTTCACGGTACCGGCCGACCACACCGGTCACGAGCGATGCCCGCCGCCCCCGCTCCGCGACGGTGAGCCACAGGTCGTAGTCCTCCCACCCGTAGATCCCCTCGGCGACGGAGTACCCGCCGAGCTCGCGCCAGGCGTCGCGCCGGAACATCGCCATCGCGTCGATGTACGCGCCGTGGACGAGCAGGTCGGGGTCCCACGGGAGGTGGCTCGTGAGCCCGAGCGATCCGGTCTCGTCGAAGCGCTCGAGCAGGCCGTAGGCGGCGACGACGTCGTCGGGTGCGTCGTCGAGGTGCGCGGCGAGCGCGCGCAGGCCGTTGGGGTACAGCAGGTTGTCGGCGTCGAGCGCGAACACGTACCGGCCGCGAGCGCGGGCGAAGCCCGTGTTGCGGGCGACGGGCAGGCCACCGTTCGCGGCGCGGGCGAGCAGGGTGATCGGCACCCACGGCTGCTCGGCCATCAGCTCGCGCGTGACGGCGAGCGAGTCGTCGGTGGAGTGGTCGTCGACGACGATCACCTCCACGGGCAGCGACGGGTGCATCGCGCCGACCACGGACGCCATCGCCTCGCGGAGGTAGTGGCCCTGGTTGAACAACGGGATCACGACCGACACGACGGGGTCGGGCGACCCGGGCGCGTCGACCGCAGGCGTGGTCTCGCGGTCGACGTGGTCGGGGTCGCCGTGACGCAGCGTCGCGAGCGAGCGCTCGATCGCCCGCACGGTGCGCATCTGGCCGAGGAAGCGCTGCTTCAGCTCGGACGCCACCTTCTCGAGCATCTGCCGGTCGGCCGTCGGCGACGCCGCTGGTGCCGGTGCCGCTGGACTGACGACGGAGCGGGCGAGCGAACGGAGCCGACCGCCACGATCGGGCGTCGTGCCGGTGCCTGCGTGACGCGACCGTCCCATCGTCGCGAGCGACGCACGCGCGGCGTCGAGCGTGCGCACCACGAGGTCGCGCTGGTGGAGCTCGCCCACGAGCAACCCGTACGCCGCGGTGGCCATCCGGGCGCGGCGTGGTTCGTCGAACGCGAGCGCCACGGCCTGCTCGGCGAGGTCGTCGAGCGAGGTCATGAGCAGGTGCTCGCCGGGGCGGAACGGGTCGATGCCGACGGAGGTCTCGGTCGCCACCACGCAGCCGTTCGCGACGGCCTCCACCACCCGCGCCCACTCGAAGTACGGCTCGTCGTCGCGGTGCACGTTGAGCAGGATCCGCGACGACGCGAGGCGTTCGTACTTGTCGTCACCGCTGCTGAAGGCCGCCCGACCCGCGGTGGCGGGCCGGTGCCAGCTGAAGAACCGCAGGTCGGTGCGCCACTCCCAGAGCTGTCCGGCCGCGCCGGCGACGAAGGTCTCGCGCCGAGGGGTGCGGCCGGCCAGGAACGCGAGGTCGACGGTGCGCTCGCGGGTGGTGTCCGCGTGCCAGCGGTCCATCGAGGCGACGTAGCCGAGCGGCAGGTGCAGGGCCGTGCAGCCGAGGTCGCGGATCGCGGCGAGCGAGTGCGTGTTGATGTCGAGCACCACCGGCCCCAGCCGTGCGTAGCGCATCGCCAGGTCGAAGAACGGCGTGCCCTGCTGCTCGGTGTTCACGCACACGGAGTGCGCCGCGGCGCGCAGGCGGTCGGCCTCCGGTGCGTGGTGGAGCACGAAGAACTCGTGGGGTGCGAGCACCAGCTGCGACAGGGGGTCGCCTCCCGGCGCGGGCACGTCCGGCAGCTCGTCGGTGACCACCGACGCGTCGCGTCCGCAGGCCACCAGCGCCTCGACGAGGTGCTCGGCGATCTCCCGCATGAACACATTGCCGTGCGCGCTCACGAACACTCGACACGACGGCGCCATCACCGGCGTACGGTACCAACGGGCCAGTAGATTCCCGGGTCATCCACTCCCCCGCCGCGCCCCTCGTCTCGATCCTCACACCGGTCTACGACCCGCCGCTCGGTGCGTTCCTCGCGTGCGTGCACTCGGTGCGATCGCAGCGGTTCACCGACTGGGAGTGGTGCCTCGTCGACGACGGTTCCACCCGTCCCGAGGTGCTCGCCGCACTCGACGACGCGGCGGCGTCCGACTCCCGGATCCGGGTGCACCACCGCGAGCGCAACGGTGGCATCGTCGCCGCCACGAACGACGCGCTCCAGATGGCGCGCGGCGAGTTCGTGGCGCTGCTCGACAACGACGACGCGCTCGTGCCCGACGGGCTCGCGACGGTGATGGAGGTGCTCGGCAGCCCCGCCGGCGCCGACGTCGACTACCTGTACACCGACGAGGCGCACACGCTCGCCGACGGCCGCGAGTCCGCGCACTTCCTGAAGCCGGACTGGTCGCCCGAGCGCTTCCGGTCGTCGATGTACACCTGCCACCTGTCGGTGCTGCGCACCGCCGTCGTGCGCGAGATCGGCGGCTTCCGGCCGGGCTACGACGGCAGCCAGGACCACGACCTCGTGCTGCGCGCCACGGAGCACATCACGGCGTCCGGCCGGCGCATCGTGCACCTGCCGGTGCTCGCCTACCACTGGCGCAACATCGGCACGTCCGTGTCGCGCTCGGCGGGCACGCTGTCGGCCGCGGTGCAGCACGGCCGTCAGGCGGTGCAGGACCAGGTCGACCGGCTGGGCCTCGACGCCGACGTGGTGCACGGACCCGTGGCCGGGTGCTACCGGCTCGTCCGTCGTGCGATCGAGCGCAGCACGGTCACCGTCGTGGTGGCAACGCGCTTCGAGGGAGCGGCGAAACGCCCCTACCGGTCCGCCGTCGCGGCGAGCGTCCGCGCGATCACGACCGACCGCCCGAACGTCCGTCTCGTGGTGGCACACCCGGCCGGCGCGCCCGCCGAGCTGGTGGAACTGCTCGACCAGGAGCTGCCGGCGACGTGGGACCGGGTGCCGGTGGAGGGCGAGTGGTCGCTCGCGACGGCGCTCGACCGGGCGCTGCTGCTGCATCCCGCCGACGTGCTGGTGAGCGTCGCTCCGGGGATGGTGCCGCGCGCCGACCGCACCCCCGACTGGCTCGGCGCGATGGTGGGCCTCGCCGCCTCACCGGGCGCCGGTCTGGTGGGCGCGCTGATCGCCGACCGCGACGACGTGGTGCACCACGCCGGGTGGGACGTGCCGAACTACCGCTGGTACGAGCTCGAGGGACTGGCGGTCGGTCAGACGACGTCCGGCAACGACCTGCTGATCGAACGCGAGTGCACGCACGTGTCGCTGGCCGCCGCCGCCGTCCGCTCGGCGGCGTGGCGCGAGGCACGCCACCTGGCGGCAGGCCGCTGGCACGACGCCGGAAGGCGCCTGTCGCGGGCGCTGGTCGACCGCGGGTGCCGCACCTTGTGGACGCCGTACGCCCGGTTCGACGAACAGGTCGCGATCGACCTCTGACCCACACTCGGACGACGCCCGGTCAGACCACCACCGGGGTGAACGGGTCGTCCACCAGGTCGCGCAGCCAGCGCCGCTGGATCAGCTCGACCTCCTCGGGGCGGATGCCCGCGACGCGCGATCGCGACTCGAAGTGCCACAGCACCGCGTCGGGCTCGTAGACGCAGCGATGACCCGAGGCCCGCACCTTCAGGCAGTAGTCGACGTCGTTGTAGTTGCCCGGGAACCGGGTGCAGAAGCCACCGACGAGATCGAACACGCGCATCGGCGTGAGCAGACACGCGGCGGTGACGCCGGCCACCTCGCGCCGGTGACGGAGCAACCCGGTGCGCCCCGGCGCGTCCGCGGGCAGCCCGAAGCCGATGTGGTCGAGCGAGGTGCGATAGGTGTGCCCCGCGTGCTGCAGGGTGCCGTCCTCGAACAGCAGCTTCGCCCCCACCGCTCCCACCGTCGGGTCGGCCGCGGCGTCGAGCATCCGCTCGAGCCAGCCGGGCGCGACCACCTCGGTGTCGTCGTTGAGCAGCAGCAGGTGCTCGCCACGGGCGTGCGCCGCGCCGAGGTTCACCGTGGCGGAGAAGTTGAACGCGGCGTCGTAGTCGACGCAGCGCACCGCGCCGGACGCGCCACCCAGGTCGACGAGCTGTCGCTCGACCTCGGCGGGCATCTCCCGCCCGGACACCACGACCACCTCGAGGTCGACGCCGGACGGCACGGTGGCGAGCACCGAACGCACGGCCTCGACCACGAACACCCGCTGGCCGCCGAGGACGTGACCAGTCGTGCCGATGCTGGGGACGACGACGCTGACCGAGGTCATGTCAGCGCAGCACCCGGCCGGCGACGCGGCGGGCCTTCCCGTAGGCGCGCCGGGCGAGCGGCACGCGCCCGAGCGCGACCACGCGGTGCTGCAGCGCGTCACGCTCGAGCTCGAGCTGGGTGACCCGGTCGGCCAGCTGTGCGCACCGGGCCCGCAGGTCGGCGATCTCGCCGTCGCGGCCGGCGAGCTCGGCACGCACCTGGGCGAGCTCGGCGTCGAGCCCGACCACGGCGTCGCGCTCGGCCCACCGAGCGATCCGCTCCTCCGGCGTCTCCGCCGTCATGATCCGACACCCCCACCGAGCTGGAGCGAACGGACCTCGGCGCGGACCGCGTCCACACGTTCGACGAGATCGTCGGTCACCTCCGCCGCCGCGAGTCGCAAGCGGTCGACGTCCTCGAGGAGACGCCGATCGAGCTCCGTTGTGCGACGATCGACCGCGATGACCGCCTGCTCGAGGCGCGCGACCTGCGCCTGCAGGGCACGGAGGTCGGTCGAGAGCGACTCGAGCGCGGCGGTGGTCGATGCACCGCCGCGGAGCATCCATCTGAGTTGCGCACCCAACGTGGCCATGTCGCCAGCTTGCCATGAGGTCGGTCGGGGCGAGGTGCCACTCGAACCGAGACGTCAGGAACTGACCAGCGCACCGCGCCCCAGCAGCTCCGCCAGGATGCGGCCGGTCTCGCGGTCGGTCGGCTGCTGCTCGAGCGCGTCCCGAGCGGCCCGGGCGAGTCGACGACCGAGGGATGCGTCGCCGACGAGCGCCCGCATCGCCGCAGCCGCTGCATCGAGGTCGGGGTCCGCCCAGACGGCGTCCGACGGGTAGGCACCGGCGGAGCGACTCACGGGCACGACCCCGGCGTCGATCAACAGCGAGGTGGAATCGTCCATGAAGTCGAGGTTGCCGGAGTACCGGGTGGCGATCACCGGTGTACCGAGCCACATCGCCTCTCCCAGATGCAGCCCCCACCCTTCGCTGCGGTGGAGCGACACCAGCGCATCGGCTCCCGCGATCAACCCCAGGTGCTCGTCACGCGGGAGCGGTTGATCGACCACGACCACGTCGTCACGTCCGTCCGCCGCCGCGAGCACCCGCTGATGATCGGGCCAGCGACGGTCGCCGTTGATCGACTTCACGAGCAGCACCGGTCCCTCGTCCGGCGCGAACGCCCGACGGAACGCCTCGATGGCACCGAAGGGGTTCTTCCGCTCGGCGACGCTGAAGTGGTCGAACACCACCAGGAACACGAACCTTCCGGCGAAGGGTGCGAGCAGGGGGACGTCCGACCGATCGAGAGCGGGGGCCGTCACCCGCCGGATCGGCAGCGGCACGTGACGGACCGGAACGGTGAGCTCCGCCGCCAGCGCATCGGCGACGAAGGTGGAGACCGCCCACACCTCGTCGAGGCCGGTGGCCACGTCGCGCATCCACCTGGGAATCCGCTGCACCTCCCAGAACCAATAGCCGATCCGCCTCGCCGCGGGGTCGAAGATCGCGGGGGCATCGGCTCGCAACGCTCCCAGCTGGTCGGCGGTGACGACGAGGATCCGGTCGGAGTGCGAGGGGGCGGCGACGAGTGGAAGCCCGCACGTGACGAGCGGACTGTCCGAGCGCTCGACGGGCACCGCGGCAGTCGGCACTCCCGCGGCCAGCAGCGATTCGGCGATCTGGACCGCCACGTCGCGCAACCCGAGCTGTCGGGTGAAGTAACCGACCACGTCGACACCGTGGCTCACCGTGACGGTCGTGACCTCCGAGGGCGCCGCCGACGGCGCGATCGAGTGCGGGGTCTCGGTCGCCGCTGCCGTGTCGAGGTTCGCCGACACCTCGGCGATCCGACACGTCGGGGAGACCAGCAACGGGGCACCGTCGTCGAGGACAGCGCGTTCGCACCACCGGTCGAACCCGCGGTCCCCGTCGGGACCGGGCGGGAACGCGTGCGCGAGATCGGGGCGCCGACGAGCGTCCGACCACCATCGCCGGGCGAGCCACGCGCGGAACTCGCCCGGGGTGGTCCACGGCGCCGGTGCGGTCGGGTCGTCGCGAATCCATGCCCGCGCGCGAGCGTCGAGGACCAACCCCCCGGGAGCTGCGAGCGGACGGCGACGTCCGACCACCTGACCCGCCGCGAGGTGCACGGCGGACGAGACCGCCGGATTCCCCACGACCTGCACCCGTGCGGGGGAGGTCCGACGTGGATCGAGCACCCAGGGCTGCTCCGCGTCGAAGCCGTCGAGGTCGATGAGACGCGCCGGAACGTCGTCCCACCGCCACGCACCCGCGCCAACGCCCGGGATCATCCTCGGCACGATGCCGGCGCTCCGAGCAGCATCGTTCAGCAGCCGGGTGGCGGACGTCTTCTCGGACACCTGCTCGGCGAGCCGCTCGAGCAACGGGAGGTCCGCCGGACCGAGCGTCGCGACGACCGGACTCACCGGCCCCTCGGCGGCGAGGTCGTCGGGCGTCGGCCAGCATCCGTCCACCGGCGGCGGCTCCTCCAGCCTCGCGACGAGCGGAGGGCCGTCGGCGAACAGCTCCGGAACCGCTCCGAGGAGGCCGACCGATCCGGCGATCAGGACGACCGCGCGACGGGCACCGTGATGCAGCAGTGCCATCGACGAGCGGGCCGCGACCCACCAGACGGCGACGTCGGGCTCTGCGCCAGCGAGCACGCGCTCGTCGAGCACGGGCCGGAACCACGTCACGCCGCGGTCGGCGGGATGCAGCTGCGGATCCCCGGCCCACACCGCCACGATCGTCACATCGGGGTGATGTCGACGAACGGCGTCGGCGAGCGGCACGGGATCGATGGATCCGCCCGGGACGGCGAGCACGACCACCGGGACGCCGGCGACGCGGGTCATGCCCTCCAGGTCCTCCATGGCGCGCCTATCTTGACACGGTGCTCCCCACGGACCTCGACGCCCTGCAGGCCGAGAACGCCGGGCTCCGCCGACGGGTGGAGCTCGCGGAGGCCGAGCTCGCACGGTTGCGCACCGAGGCGCTCGAGCGGCGTTCGGAGGTGCGGTCCCTCGCCGAGGCGTTCCCCGCGGCGATGAGCCGCCACGCGCTGCTCACCGGCATGCTGCGCGACGTGCGCCACCACCCCGACAAGCGGGGAGTCGTCCTGCGGACGATCCGCAAGCTGGGCAGGGCACCGCGCAAGGCGGCGCGGCTGGTGCGCCAGCGTCTCCGATGACGGCCGGCGGTGCGCCGGTGCGGGTGTTCGTCGCCCCCTCCGGCAACGGCTTCATGCGCGACATCGCCGGCTGGATCGTCGAGGCCGCATCCGGAACAGGGCGCGACGCCGAGCTCGTCGACGACCGCCTGCCCCGGGCCGACGGTGCGCTGAACCTGGTGGTCGCCCCGCACGAGTTCTTCGAGCTGTCCGACGCGCCGACGGGTGACCTCCAGCGTGCGGCCGCCGTGAGCATCTGCGTGTGCACCGAGCAGCCGGGCACGCCGTGGTTCCACCTGTCGATCGACGCCTGCCGGCGTGGCATCGCTGCGCTCGACATCAACCCGCAGGGGGTCGCCGCGCTGCGCGACGTCGGCGTCGACGCACGCCATCTGCGGCTCGGTGGGACGCCGTCGATCGACGTCGCCTCGACACGGTCCGGGTCGGCAGCGTCCGGGTCGGTCGCCGATCGCCCGATCGACGTGCTGTTCCTGGGCGGTCTCGACGACCGGCGCGGCGCCGTGCTCGCCTCGCTCGCGCCGCACCTGTACCGACACCGCAGCGAGATCCGCGTCTTCCGCTTCGACCGGCCGATCACCCCGACGACGCCGGGGGTGGTGTTCGGACGCGAGAAGTACGGGTTGCTCGCGTCGGCGACGCTGCTGGTGAACCTCCACCGTGACCGCTCCGCCCACCTGCCACCGGGCACCACGCCGCCGGCCTACTTCGAGTGGGCACGGATGATCGAGGCGATGGCGAACGGGTGCGTGGTCGTCACCGAGCCGTCCGAGGGGTTCGAACCGCTCGTCCCCGGCACGCACTTCGTGTCGGTCACCGCCGACTCGATGGCCGACGAGATCGAGTCGCTGCTCGGGGATCCCTCACGCGTGGCGGCGATCCGCGAGGCCGCTCACCGTGCGGTCACCGTGGACCTCGCCCTCGACCGGGAGATCGCTGGCGTGCTCGACCGGCTCGAGCACGACGTGCTGCCGCACCTCTCGGCGCACGTCGCGTCGACCGACCCGACCAAGGGGCTGTGGCGGCTCGGCGGCTCGAAGGTGCCACCGCCGGTGCGGCTGGGCCCGTTCCGTCCGCTGCGCGACCTGCAGCGCCGGGCGAAGTCGGTGGCGATGGCCGAGAACGCAGCGCTGCGCCGGCTGGACCGCGTGGCGTGCCTGCTCGCGCACGGCACCGAGCAGCACGTCGAGCGGGTCGAGACGCCGTCGTGGGCGACGGCACGCCCCGACGTGAGCGTGATCGTCACGGTCTACAACTACGCCGGCGTGGTGACCGAGACCCTCGAGTCGATCGCGGCGAGCGAGGACGTCGCGTTCGAGGTGATCGTGATCGACGACCACGCCACCGACGACAGCCGCGAGGTGGTGCGTCGCTTCCTCGCCGATCACCCCGACGTGCCGATGGTGCTGCTCGGCAAGGACGCGAACGGCGGGCTCGCGGCGGCGCGCAACGACGGCTTCGCCGAGGCGCGGGCCGATCTCGTGATGGTCATGGACGCCGACAACCACGTCTACCCGACGGCACTGGCGAAGATGGCCGCCGCGTTGCGGAACGACCCCGGGGCGGCGGCGGCCTACGCGATCCTGGAGGACTTCGGCGCGCAGCAGAACATCCGCAGCGCCCTCGCGTGGGAGGTCGAGCGGCTGTGCGCGGCGAACTACATCGACGCACAGGCGATGTGGCGGCGTGAGGCGTGGAGCGACCTCGGCGGGTACCGGGACGACGACGAGCACGTGTACGGGTGGGAGGACTGGGACCTGTGGCTCCGCCTCGCGGCAAGCGGAGGTCGCGCCCTGCTGGTGCCCGAGATCCTCGGTCGCTACCGCGTCCAGGCGGGCTCGATGATCGCGTTGACGAACCTGTCGACCGACGAGGCGATCGACGCGATCCGCGCTCGCTACCCGTCGCTGCCGTGGCCGTCGCTGCCACCGCGCTGAAGGCCCTGAGCGCACTGAGCGCGCTGAGCGCACAGGACGGCGGCGGCCACGCCGATCGTCAGAGGTTCGCCGACTCGACCTTCAGGTCGTGGCGCACCATCCGCTCGACGAGCTCGGGGAACGACACCTCGCGCTTCC
>WLDE01000112.1 GCA_009704985.1 Actinomycetota bacterium
CCTGTTCGTGGAGCCGGGTGTGGGCCGTGTCGACGTGGCCACGATCGGCGGGACGTGCGCCGGTGCCGGACTCGCCTCGGTCGAGGAGTCCACGCCCGTCACCGCGCCGACGACCACCTCGGAGCCGTCGCCCGAGCCGCCGCCCGAGCCGATGCCCGAGTCCGCGCCCGACTCGGATCCGGCGTCGGATCCCGAGTCGATGCCCGACCCTCCGGTGCAGGAGGACCCGGCCACGGAGGCCGCGGCGACCACGACGTCCAGTCCTGCCACGAGCACGCCCGAGACCCCGACCGACACCCCGACCGACACTCCGACCGACACTCCGACCGAGATCACGACGGTCCCCGCGACCGACGACGCGCCGGTCGTGAGCGCGCTGCGCTGGGTGCTGTTCGACGAGACCGAGCGACTCGCACCAGGAGCGTCGTGCACCGTCACCTGGCAGCGCACCCTGCCCGCCGCCCGGTCGCTCCGCCACGGCGACGAGCTCGCCACGCTGGTGCGCGTGGAGACGTTCACCCTCGACGGCGGGACCGCCCGGCCGGGTCCGACGGTCGACGACCGGGTGGTCGTGGCCCGGCCGACGGTGCAGGTGGCGGCCGAGGCCGGGCGCGGCGGGGTCGCCGACCGGATGCGCATCGGCGAGCCCTTCACCTGGGTGGTCCGGGTGCGCAACGTCTCCACCGAGTCGGCCACCGCGCACGGCATCGACCTCGTCCACTCGCTCCCGCCGAACTGGACGTACGAGGCGACGGTGTCCGTCGACCCGGTGACGTGCGACGTGGCCCCGGTGGTGCTCGTCGACGACGTGGCCGCCACGCAGGCGGTCGTGTGGACCGACATGTGCGACCTCGCACCACAGGACGAGGTGGTGGTCGCGTTCACGGCGGTGCCCGGGCCTGCGGCGAGTACCACGCCGGGGGTCGTCGACGCCGACGGCCGTCGGGTGCCCCACGTGAGCAACGTGGAGCTGAGTGCGGAGGACGCCGGTGGCACGAGCCTCGGCCGGGCGAGCGCGAGCGCAGCCGCGGAGGCCGAGGCGGTCGACCTGGCCGTGCGGCTCACCGATCTCGGACCCGACGACGGCCCCGCCGATCCGGCCGGGGCCGATCCCGGCTTCGCGGTGGACGGCACGGGCCGGTACCGGATCGACGTCGTCAACGACGGTCCCGACGCAGCGACGGTACCGATCACCGTGTCGCTCACCCTGCCGGCCGGCATCGTTGCGCGGACCGCGGCGGGGGAGCGGTGGACGTGTTCCGCAGGGGCAGCGCCGTCGTGCACCACCGACGCACCGCTGGCGCCGGGTGACGCGACCGCACCCGTGCTCGTCGACGTGAGCGTCGGCGCTGCGGCGCTCGGCACGGACCGGGCGGCATCGGCCGTGGTCACGGCGACCGCCGCGGTGTCCACCGGCGGGATCGACCGGGACCCGGCCGACGATCTCGACGAGGAGACCACCCCGGTGCGCCGCTTCGCCGCCGCCACGGACTCCGCCGCCGGCACCAGCGTGGCCGACGGCACGAGCGTGGTCGCGTTCACCGACGACCGTGCCGTCGTGGTCGGTCAGGAGATCACCTACGAGGTGCTCGTCTCCCACCACGCCCCGGTGGCGCACGAGGGCGGGATCGACGTCGCCGCCGTCCTGCCCGCCTCACTCGAGCTGTCGGAGGTGAAGGGTCGAGGGTGGCGGTGCAGCACCACGCGCTCGGATCGTTGGACGTGCCGGCGGTCCTCGAACGACGAGATCGCGCCGGGCACGGTGCTCGCCCCGATCGAGGTGCGCGCCGTGGTGACGGCCAGCGCGGTGGACGATCCCGAGCCGGGGGCGACGGGCTCGATCACGCACACGGTGACGATGGGTCCGGCACCGGCGGGCGCTCGTCCCCAGACCCGGCTGACGTGGACCGCGACGGCGGCGACGGTGGCGACCGTCGAGCTGCGACCCGTCGATCCGGAGGCCCGTTGGACCGCCGACACGGTGGGGGAGGTGGAGCTGGTGGTGGGCACCTCGGGGCCGAGCCCGGAGTACGGCCCGTCGGTCGTGGAACTGCCACTCGACGGCTTCACGCTCGACTCGGCCGACGGCCCGGGTTGGAGCTGTGGCACGCGCACCGCCGGCGAGGAGATCGAACGCGACGCCACCGGCGACCGGGCACCTGCGGGCACGCTCGTGCTGCGCTGCGAACACGGACGTCCGGGAGAGGACGGCGAGCCGCTCGTGGCGCCCGGCGAGCAGTTGCCGGCCGTGGTCGTCCGCCTGGTACCCGACGGTGACGGGCGGCGCTCGCTGGTGGCGGGCGTGCTCGGCACGACGGACACCGAGGTGCGCACGGCCGAGCTCGAGCTCGACATCGCGGCCAGCACCGACCTGTCGGTGTCGGCGGTGTCGGCGGTGTCGGCGGTGTCGGAGGTGTCGGAGGTGTCGGAGGTGTCGTCGGAGGTGCGTGCGGGCGAGGAGGTCGCCATCGCGTGGGAGGTCGCCAACGGCGGCCCGAGCGACGGCCCCGCCGGGCTGGGCCTGCGCGCCGAGCTGCCCGCCGGGTGGACCGTCGTGCGGACCGATGCCCGTCGCTGGACGTGCGAGGCGGACGGCGCTCTGGTGACGTGCGAGCGCGCCGATCCGCTGCGGCGCGGCGAGCGCGACGTCGTCGGTGTCGTGGCCGTGATCGATCGTGAGGTCGACCGGGGATCGGTCGACGTCGCCGTGTCCCTCGTGCTGCCCGACGGTGCGGCGCCGGCGGACCGCGACACGACGGACGACACCGACTCGACTCGTGTGCGGGTGCGCGGTGCCGCCGCGGAGACCACGGACCCGGTGGGGGAGCTGGTGGAGGAGGCCGTCACCTCGCAGCCCGGCGATCTGCAGCCCGGCGATCCGCAGCCCGGCGATCTGCAGCCCGGTGATCCGCAGCCCGACCCGTCCGGGCCGGCCGCACCTCGGACCGAGGACGGCGCCGGGATGCTCGCGCAGGTGGCGGGCACGACCGGTGCTGCGGGTGCGTTCGCGATCGCACTGGTGCTCGTGGCCGGCCGCCGTCGCCGGACGTGGTGACCGGCCCGAGGGTCAGTGCTCGGCCCAGCCGCGCGACCGCTCCACGGCGCGCCGCCACTGGTCGTACTGCAGCCCGGCGAGCACGGCGAGGTCGCCACCGGTCGGGGTGAACTCCGCGTCGAGCTCCCAGCGCACGGTGACCGAGTCGAGCGACGGCCACACGCCCTCGGCGAGGCCCGCCAGGAACGCGGCGCCGAGCGCCGTGGTCTCCTGATCGCGCGGTCGCCGCACGACCACCCCGAGCTGATCCGCCTGCAGCTGCATCAGCAGATCCATCACCGATGCGCCACCGTCGACGCGCAGCTCACGCAGCGGCGTGCCCGAGGCGGCCACCATCGCGTCGACCACGTCGCGGGTCTGGTACGCCATCGCCTCCACGGTGGCCCGCGCCAGGTGGGCGCGGGTGGTGCCGCGGGTGATGCCGACGATCGTGCCGCGGGCATAGGGGTCCCAGTACGGGCTGCCGAGACCGGCGAACGCGGGCACCAGGAACACCCCGCCGGTGTCGGGCACGCTCGCCGCGAGCGGGCCGATCTCGGGAGCGCTGTCGATGATCGACAGCCCGTCGCGCAACCACTGGATCGCGGCGCCGGTGACGAAGATCGACCCCTCCAGCGCGTACGCGGTGGTGCCGTCGGCGAGGGTCCACGCGACGGTGGTGAGCATCCCCTCGGTCGGCGCGGGGCAGCGGTCACCGACGTTCATGAGCACGAAGCTGCCCGTGCCGTAGGTGTTCTTCGCCGTCCCCGGGGCGAAGCACGCCTGGCCGAACAGGGCGGCCTGTTGATCGCCGGCGATGCCCGACACCGGGATGCCGGCGGGTGCGCCGCAGCGGTCGGAGGTGACGCCGAAGCGGCCGCTCGAGGGACGCACCTGCGGCAGTGCGTGCATCGGGACGTGCAGCAGATCGCACATCTCGGGCGACCACGCGAGCGAACGGATGTCGAACAGCAGGGTGCGGCTCGCGTTCGAGGGATCGGTCGCGTGGACCTCGCCGCCGGTGAGGTTCCAGAGCAACCAGCTGTCGATCGTGCCGATCGCGAGGTCGTCGTCCACGGGGATGTCGCGGTGGGCGAGCAGCCACTCGACCTTGGTCCCCGAGAAGTAGGGGTCGAGGACGAGCCCGGTGGTCTCGCGCACGAGCGGCAGGGTGCCCTGCGCCGCGAGCTCGTCGCAACGACCGGCGGTGCGACGGTCCTGCCAGACGATCGCGGTGCCGTAGGGGCGGCCCGTCGCCCGGCTCCAGGCGAGCACGGTCTCGCGCTGGTTGGTGATGCCGATCGCCGCCACGTCGGCGCCGGCGGCGCGCACCTGCGCCACGACGTCGTTCAGGGTGTCGCGTGCCACCTGCCAGATCTCGTCGGCGTCGTGCTCGACCCAACCGGGCTCCGGGTAGTGCTGGGCGAACTCGAGGTAGGAGGCGATCGACGGGCGGTCGTCGAAGATGGCTCGGCTGCGGACGCCGGTGGTGCCGGCATCGATCGCGATGACACAGGAGGCAGACATCGGCAGGGAGACTAGAGCGGGCGTGTGCGGTCAGCGCTTCTTGCGGTTCGCGGGGCGGTTGCCCCCACCGGCGGTGCGCCGAGTGGGTGCCGGCCGGGCTCGCGGTGCTGCGCGGGTGACGCCCTGCTCGGCCGCCTTGGCCGCGGCGCGGGCGTCGGCCTCGGCACGGAGCTGCTTCATCGTCTTGCGCTGGTAGCCGAACTTGGCGAGCACGGCGCCGATGAGCACGAAGATCGGGCCGCTGACCAGCAGGCCGGCGAACAACCCCACCGTGACGCGGTCGCGGTACACCAGCACCAGGAACACGGTCATGACCGCGACGTAGATCAGCCAGTCCCGGACGAGGCGGCGCCACGGCACCGGCCGCGAGGAGTCCCAACCCATGACCCCTGTTCCTACCACGGGTCGGGCGTGCGGCCACCAACGTGCCCAGGGGTTCGTGAGCACGGACGGCGGCGTGATCGGGGAGGTTTGGTCACGGCGTGGCGAAACCCTCGCTCGGGGGCTCACCAACCGGTAGGGTCTGACCACGTGCGAGTCGGGATCCTGACCGGCGGCGGTGATTGCCCCGGCCTCAACGCCGTCATCCGAGCGATCGTCCGCAAGGGCGAGACCGTGTACGGCGACGAGCTGATCGGGTTCCTCGACGCCTGGGACGGGGTGATGGAGCGTCGCACGATGCCGCTCGACGTCGCGTCGCTGCGCGGCATGCTCCCGAAGGGCGGCACGCTGCTCGGCACGCGCCGCGGCAGCCCGTACGACCACGTCGGTGGTCCGCAGCGCGTGGTCGACACGTTCCGCGAGATGGGCCTCGACGCCCTGGTGGTGATCGGCGGCAACGGCTCGCTCAGCGTGGCCTGCCAGATGCACGCCGACTTCGGACTCCCGATCGTCGGAGTGCCGAAGACGATCGACAACGACGTCGTCGGCACCGACCTCACGTTCGGGTTCACCACCGCGGTGCAGATCGCGACCGACGCGATCGACCGGCTGCACACGACCGCCGAGAGCCACGACCGGGTGATGGTCGTGGAGGTGATGGGACGCCACGCGGGCTGGATCGCCACCCACGCCGGGATCGCCGGGGGAGCGACCGTGATCCTGATCCCCGAGCAGCCGTTCGACATCGACCAGGTGTGCGCGATCCTGCGGCAGCGCCACGAGCGCGGGCGGTACGCGTCGATCGTGGTGGTCGCCGAGGGTGCCGAACCGGTGCCGGGCACCCTGCCGATGGGCGAGAAGGTGTACGACCCGTACGGACACGTGCGGCTCGGCGGTATCGCCGAGACGATCGCGCAGTCGATCGAGGAGCGCACCGGCTTCGAGTCGCGGGTGGTGCTGCTCGGACACATCCAGCGCGGTGGCACGCCGACCGCGTTCGACCGGGTGCTCGCCACGCGCTACGGCGTGGAGGCGATCGACGCCGTGCACCAGTCGGCGTGGGGCCGGATGACGGCCCTGCAGGGCAACGAGATCGTGATGGTGCCGCTCGCGGAGACCGTCGGCCGCACCCGTCCGGTGGACCTGCACCTGTACCGGGACGTGGCGAGCGTGTTCTTCGGCTGAGCGAGCGGAGCCCACCTCGACCGGCTGAGCGAGCGAAGCGAGGTCGCCTCAGTCGTTCGGGATCGCCGGGAACGCGGGCTGGGTGCTGCGCACGAGGCCGGGGTAGTCGAACACGGTGAGCGGATCGCTCTGCTGGGTGCCGATCGCGTCGGGCCAGGCGCGGCTCTCGCCCTCCACGGTGATCCGCACCCCGTTCACGCCCCCGACCTCGCTGATCGTGTGCACGATCTGGGCGAGCGCCACGACGAGGGTCTGACCGGTCAGCTCGCCGAAGGGCTCGGTGAGGTCGACGACCACCACGCCACCCGGCCGCGTGCTCACCCCGAGCGCGTCGAGGCCCACCGGGAGCAGCGTGGTGATCTCGTTGCTGCGCTCGGCGGTGTTCGGGCCGTCGAGCAGCGCGTCGAGCACCGACGTGGGGTCGCCGCGCTCGGCGGCGGCGTCGACGTCGCGGCTCACGGAGACCAGTCGTGAGGGCACCCCACCCTCCTGCACCACGAAGAACACCCGGCCCTCGCCGATCGCCGCCTGCGGGTTGGTGCTGCGCTGGTCGACGCCGGCGGCGGCGAGGTCGATGTCGCGGGGCGCGGTGTCGGGCGAGATCCCGCAGCCGGCCGCCACGACGAGCGAGACCAGCGCGGCACGCGCGACGAGCGTGCGGGACCGACCGGCACGACGGTGGATCGCGGTCACGCCCCGACCTCCTCCGCCGGCAGTTCGAGCACGAACCGCGCCCCCGGATCGCCGTCGCGACGGTCCTCCACCCACACCCGGCCGCCGTGCATCCGGATGTGCTCGTCGACCAGTGCGAGCCCGAGCCCCGCTCCGTCACTCGTGCTGCGCCGGCCGGCGACCGCGCCGCGGGCGAACCGCTCGAACACCAGATCGCGTTCGTCGAGCGGCACGCCCGGACCGTGGTCCTCCACGGCGATCCAGACGTGCCCGATGGGCTCGCCCTCGCTCTCGGCCTCGCCGACGAACACCTCTGCGTCGCCGCCGCCGTGGAGGCGGGCGTTGTCGATCAGGTTCGCGACCACGCGGGCGAGGCGGCGCCGGTCGCCCTGCATCACCATCATCTCGGCGCGGTCGGTCACGTGCACCGGGGTGTGGGGCATGCTGCTCACCGACACGGCAGCCCGCACGAACTCGGCGACGAGGAGGTCCTCGCGGTGGAGGCGGATCGCACCGGCGTCGAATCGCGAGATCTCGAGCAGGTCCTCGACGAGGCCCTGGAAGCGGGCCACGTCGCTCGCGAGGAGGTCGAGTGCGGTCTGGGCGCGCTCGGGCAGGTCGCCGCGCCGTGCCTGCATCACCTCGACGCTCGCCGCCAGCGTCATCAGTGGGCTGCGCAGCTCGTGGCTCACGTCGCTCGCGAAGCGGGCGTCGCGTTCGACGCGCGCCTGCAGGGCGGCGGCCATGTCGTTGAACGACTGGGCGAGGGTCCGCAGGTCGGGGTCGTCGCTCGGCTCGAGCCGCGTGTCGAGGCGGCCACCGGCGATCAGTTGCGCCGCCTGAGCGGCGTCCGCCAGGGGACGCACCGCACGGTTGGCGGCGAACCAGCCGATCACCACGCCGAACATCGACGTGATCAGTGCGCCGAAGAACAGCGAGAGGCCGACGGAGCTGAGCGTCTCCTCGATCTCGCCGATGTCGACGGCCTCGAAGTAGGCGCCCGAGGTGAGCGGGATGCCCACGACGATCGCCGGCGATCCGTCGACGACCGTGACCATCCGCGCCGGGGTCGGCGCCGGGCGTCCGTCGCCGCCGACGGTGACCCGCTCGGCGAGCGCCGCAGGGATGTCGTCGGCCGTGAACGTGCCCCGCGACTCGAAGGTGCCGTCCGACCAGATGACGACGTCGACGATGCCCTGGTTCTCGAGCCGCAGCAGGGTGGTCGTGGAGCCGCCCGGCAGCAGTCCCTCGGCGATGTTGGCGTGGTTCGTCACCTCGTCGACCGCGGTGCGGTCACGCTGGGTGAGCAGACTCGAGCGGGTGAAGCTGTAGGCGGCCGCGGCCAGGAACACGGCCAGCAGCAGCGAACCCGCCGAGAACATCAACAGCACGCGCGTGCGCAACCCGAGCCGTGCCGGTCGGGCGGCGGCGACGGCCTCGAGCCACCGCTGCAGCCGGGACGCCTGCGGCGTCTCGGCGAGCGCCTCGGTCACGACTGGAGTCGATAGCCGAGCCCGCGGACGGTGACGACGTGACGCGGGTTGGCCGGGTCGGCCTCGACCTTGGTGCGCAGCCTTCGGATGTGCACGTCGACCAGGCGGCCGTCACCGAAGTAGTCGTAGCCCCACACCTTGTCGAGCAGGCTCTCGCGGCTGAACACCCGCCCCGGGTTCTGGGCCAGCTCGCACAGGAGCCGGAACTCGGTCTTGGTGAGGTGGAGTTCCTGGCCGTCGCGGAGCACCTTGCCCTCGTCGGGGACGATCTCCAGGTTGCCGAACACGAGCTTGGCGTGGCCGGTGCTGATCGGCCGGATGCGGCGCAGCAGCGCCCGGATGCGCGCCGAGAGCTCCTTCGGGGCGAACGGCTTGGTGAGGTAGTCGTCGGCGCCCGCCTCGAGGCCGGCCACCACGTCGTGGGTGTCGTTGCGGGCGGTGACCATCACGATCGGCACGTCGCTCGACCGGCGCAGGGTGCGGCACAGCTCGAAGCCGTCGATGCCGGGCAGCATGATGTCGATCAGCACCACGTCGGGTGCGGTGCGGCCGAACAGCTCGATGGCCTCCTCGCCGCTGCCCGCCTCGTCGACCGTCCAGCCCTCGTCCTCGAGGGCGAGCTTCACGGCCGACCGGATGCGCTCGTCGTCCTCGACTGCCAGGATGCGTGTACCCACGGGTCACATGATGCCAGGTCGGGCTCGCCAGGCCTCGCGCAGCACCCGTGCCATCGGTTCGAACAGCGCCGGGTTGGCGACGAGCACCTGCTGCGGTCGGGCCGGCCCGCCGTCGAGGTCGCCGGTGCGGCATCCGGCCTCGCGGGCGATCAGCTCGCCGGCGGCGAGGTCCCATGGTCCGAGCCACTCCTCGACGTAGGCGTCCACCCGGCCGGCGGCGACGTGGCAGAGGTCGACCGAGGCGGCACCGAAGCGTCGCAGGTCGCGGACGCGGGGGAGCACGAGGGCCATGCGTTCACCGTGGAGCGCTCGACGCCCCGGGTCGTAGCTGTACCCGGTGGCGAGCAGCGCCGTCGCGGGGTCCGCGAGCTCGCCACAGCGGATCGGGACGCCGTCGAGCGTGGCGCCGTGGCCGCGGCGTGCCGCGAAGAGCTCGTCGAGCGCCGGGACGTAGACGGCGCCGACCAGCGTGCCGTGCGTGTCGGCTGCCGCGATCGACACCGCCCAGCCGGGCAGGCCGTAGAGGAAGTTCGTGGTGCCGTCGATCGGGTCGATCAGCCAGTGCACGCCGCTGGTGCCCGCAGTGGTGCTGCCCTCCTCGCCGACCAGGCCGTCGTCCGGGCGGGCGGCACGGAGCCCGTCGACGATGAGCTGCTCGGATGCCCGGTCGAACTCGGTGACCATGTCGGTCGCCGTGGACTTCGTGTCGCCGACCGGCGTGCCGCGGCGACGGCCCTCGGCCGCCATCGCGCCCGCCTCGCGGGCGAGGCGGCAGGCGAGGTCGAGCAGCGACGCGCCGAGCGGTGGATCACCGAGCGGTGGATCACCGAGCAGTGGATCACCGAGCAGCGGATCACCGACCGGGTCGGCCGGCTCGCGGGTCACGCCGTGCCGCCGCGGGACGCCTCGAGCCGCTCGATCTCCCGCCACTCGCCGAGGGCACGGAGCACCAGGACGGCCACGATGCTCATGCCGCCGGCCGCCACCACGGCACCGACGAACACCCCGATGCCGAGCGGCAGGCCGCACTCGCCCTCGCACTGCAGGTCGACGAGCGTGTAGCCGATCACGCCGCCGGCGAACCCGCCGATCAGGATCGACACGAACGCGGCGATGCGCGCCGCGGGCGACGGCAGGGCGGACAGCGGGCGGGAGTCGGGGGCGTCGGGGGCGGCCACGCCGCCAATCTACGGCCGCGGCGTGCCGTCTCCGGCGGCCGCCAGCGACAGCATCTGGGTGACGGGGGCCAGGAGGTAGCCTGCCGCGTCATGCGTGTCACGGTGGTCGTCCCCACCTTCAACGAGGCCGACAACATCGAGACACTCATCCGTGGCGTGCGCCACGAGCTGCCGGACGCGCTGATCCTCGTCGTCGACGACGGCAGCCCCGACGGCACGGCCGACCGGGCGGAGAAGCTGCACGAGGTGCTCGGCAACGTCGAGGTGGTGCGCCGCGACAGCAAGGACGGCCTGGGTGCCGCGTACCGGGCGGGGCTGCGCCACGCGATCGACGCCGGCGCCGAGATCTGTGTGCAGATGGACGCCGACATGTCGCACGACCCCGGGGTGCTCCCGGCGCTCGTGGCGATCGTCGAGCACGGTGCCGACGTCGCGATCGGCAGCCGTTACGTGCCCGGGGGCATCACCCTCGACTGGCCGCGCCGCCGGCGTTGGGTGTCGCGTTGGGGCAACCGGTACGCCGCCGGCGTGCTCGGGCTGGCGATCAACGACGCCACCGCGGGCTACCGGGCCTACCGATCGACGGCGCTCGAGCAGATGCGCTTCGACACGGTGGCCGCCGAGGGCTACGGCTTCCAGATCGAGATGACGTACCGCATCGTGCGTCTCGGCGGCAAGGTGGTGGAGTTCCCCATCACGTTCCGCGATCGCATCGAGGGCGAGTCGAAGTTCAGCGGCTCGATCGTGCGAGAAGCGCTGCTGCTGGTGCTGCGGCTGTGGGTCGCCGACTTCGGCGGCCGGCGTCGCCGTCGCGCCCAGGGCGGCTGAACGCCGTCCGCTGCATCGGCGCTCGCCGCGTCGGCGCTCGCCGCGGGTGGATGGCACACTGGCGGGGTGCGAAGGTGGCAGGTCGGCGGTGCGCTCATCCGGCGTGACGGCGGGCTCCTGCTCGTCGCGAACCGGCGGCGCGATCGCAGCGTCGACTGGACACCGCCGGGCGGCGTGATCGACCCGGGCGAGACCGTGACCGAGGGCCTCGTGCGCGAGGTGCGCGAGGAGACCGGGCTCGAGGTGCACACGCTCGTGCGCTGCGCCTACCGCGTCGAGGTGGAGGCCCCCGACCTCGACTGGATCCTGCACGTCGAGGCGTGGGAGGTCGAGGCCGCGGGCGACGTCTGCATCGCGGACCCCGACGGCATCGTCGAGCACTGCCGATGCGTGCCGTTCGCGGAGGTGCCCGAGCTGCTGACGGCCAGCCCGGCGTGGATCCAGGTGCCGATCGGGCACTGGCTCGGGCTCGTGCCCGCCGCCCCGGCCGACGGCGCCGTCACCCGATCGCCCGAGGGGTCGAACGAATCGTCGCACGTCTCGCCGTCGTTCCGCTTCCGGTTGTACGGCACCGACCGCCGCAGCACCCGCGTCGAGCGCATCGGGTGACCCCGGGTCCGGTGGCACCGCACCCCGACGACCGCCCCACCGCACGCTCCCGAGCGGACGCGTCGGCCGGACCCCGCTCGCTCGGCGACGACGGGACGCGTGCGGTGCTGCACGTCGACATGGACGCCTTCTACGTCAGCGTCGAGTTGCGTCGCCGACCGGAGCTCGTCGGCCGGCCCGTCGTGGTCGGCGGGACCGGCCCTCGCGGGGTCGTCGCCGCGGCGAACTACGAGGCTCGCCGCTACGGGGTGTTCTCGGCGATGCCGTCCTCCACGGCGCGACGACGCTGCCCGAACGCGGTCTTCCTGCCCGGCGACCACGACCTCTACGCGCGCGTGAGCGCCCAGGTGCACGAGGTGTTCCAGGCCGTCACCCCGCTGGTCGAGCCGCTCGCGCTCGACGAGGCGTTCCTCGACGTCACCGGATCCCTCCGCCTCCTCGGCTCGGCACGCCAGATCGCCGAGCTCGTCCGCGGCCGGATCCGCGACGAGCTGCACCTCGACTGCTCGGTCGGTGGCGGCACGTCGAAGTTCATCGCCAAGCTCGCCTCGAAGCAGGCGAAGCCACGGATCACCGACCGCGGTGTCGAACCCGGCGACGGTGTGGTGCTCGTGCCGCCCGGCGAGGAGCTCGGCTTCCTGCACCGGCTGCCGGTCCGGGCGCTCTGGGGTGTCGGTCCCTCCACGTTCGAGCGGCTCCAGCGCGTCGGCATCCGCACCGTCGGCGACCTGGCCGCCACCGACGTCGCCGTGCTCGTGCGCACCCTCGGCCAGGCGCAGGGTCGCCACCTCCACGACCTCGCGTGGGCGCGCGACGACCGTCCGGTCGAGCCGGAGCGGGCGCTCAAGTCGATCGGTCACGAGGAGACCTTCGCCCACGACCGCCACACCCACGACGAGCTGGTCCGCGAGGCGGTGCGGCTGGCCGACGCGGTCAGCACGCGTCTGCGCGCCACCGGCCAGGGGGCCCGCACGGTCACGATCAAGGTGCGCTTCACCGACTTCCAGACGCTCACCCGCAGCCACACCCTGCCGAGCCCGGTCACGACGGCGGCGGCGATCCTGGAGGCGGTGGTGCCGATGGTGCAGGCGATCGAGCTCACCCGAGGCGTGCGGCTGTTCGGGGTCAGCGTCAGCGGGTTCGGTGAGCCGGCCGAGCAGCTGTCGCTCGACGACCTGCTCGCCCGCGGTGACGCAGTGCCCGGGGCGCCGGTGAGCGCCGCCCAGGAGTGGGAGGCAGCCTCCGAGACGATCGACGCGATCCGGGGACGGTTCGGTGCAGCGTCCATCGGTCCGGCGAGTTCGCTCGCCGGCAGCGACGGACGCGGCCTGCGCCTGGTTCGACCCGGTGCCCAGCAGTGGGGTCCCGATCACCGGCCCGACCACCGGCCGGACGCCGGAACCGAACCGACCCCGACCGACCCGCGACCCCCCGACCCCTGACCCTGCCACGACCACCGGTCCGCCGTTCGAGCACCGTCACCGACGGCGCGCTGGAGGACACCGGGCGACGTGCCGATGAACACGGCACGAGCCCTCCGGCCGCGTTGTCAGCGACGGGCGGACATGGAAGAATGAGCCGAGGCCGGTTGGTGAGGACCGGTCGCCACGAGGAGACGACATGCCGCTCTCGGAAGACGAACAGCGCATCCTTCGAGAGATCGAGGAGCAGCTCCACCGGGATCCCAACTTCGCGCGTGACCTCACCCCGGCTCGCGGCGCGTCCCGTCGTTCGCTCGTCCTCGCCGTGATCGGCGCCGTGGCGGCGGTCACCGTCTGCGTCCTGCTGCTCGGCGTCAGCCCCTACCTCGCCTTCGCCTGCTTCCTCGTGGCGGTGGTCGCCCTCGCGGTGGCCGAGAAGCACCTCCGAGCGCTGGGTGACGAGGCGATGCGCCACGTCTCCAACCTCCGCCGCACCGCCGGCCAGCAGCGTCGCGACGGCGACCGCTGAGCCCGGGCCGCGCCCGGCCCACCGCGCCTTCTGCGACCGTGATCTCCTGACGCGCCCGTCACCTCGTCCCGACGCGCCGGTCTCGACTGCAGCCCGTCAGCAGCCCGTCAGCAGCCCGTCAGCAGCCCGTCAGCGTGGGCGCCGCGGCCGGTCGCCGACCAGTCGCTGACGCACGAGCCGCGGGTCGAGCCGAGCCCACGCCCGCCGGTACCACGGCATCAGCTCGCGCGACGACC
>WLDE01000113.1 GCA_009704985.1 Actinomycetota bacterium
GCGGACTCGTGATCGCGCCGGTCCCGGTCAGACGAGTTCGAGGCGGATCGCGGCCCGGCCGCCGCCCGACGATCGCTTGACGAGCGAACGGAGCCGGTAGGCCACCTCGATCAGCGTGACCATGAACCCGTACTTCGCCTTGATGGCCTGCTCGACGGGCGTGGCGGCGTCGTCGGTGAGCACGGAGGCGCGAGCGGCGACCGGGGCACTGCCGGGGGTGATCACCCCGCGCGAGTTCGACGGTTGCAGCGTGACGTCGGGGAAGTTGCGGATCCGCTTCACCTTGCCGCTGCCGAGGTCGGTCGTGAAGCCGAGCGAGCCGTCGGGGAGCCGGGCGATCCACACGGGGGTCGGGACGGTCTGGCCGTTCTTCTTCGTGGTGGTGAGCACCACGTACTTCTCGGCGGCGAGGTCGGTCGGGGACGTCATGGATGCCACCAACACCGCGTCGATGCGCCCTGTTCCCACTCGGTCCCGTCCGGCCCTGTCGGCCGTCGAGCGGTGCTCCGGTGGCCCGGTGGGCCGGTCAGTCGCGGCGGGGGAGCATCCGGACGAACGACCAGGCCGCGTCGATCGCGTCGCGGGTGATCGGGCGGTAGTCCGCCAGCGCCATGTCGAGGCCCTCGGCGCGTGAGTACGCGGCGAGGCCGTCGAGCGTGCGGACGAAGTCGTCGCGGGAGATGCCGAGGTCGTCGGGGTGCGCGCGGGCGTGCGAGCGGGTGACGATCCGAATCGCCCGATCGGGGTCGTGCTGCTGCAGGTGCGACATCGCGCACACGGCGAACGAGATGATCTCGCCGTGCACCGGGTGCGCACCGGTGGCGTGCTCGTAGGCGTACGCCCAGAAGTGCTCGCTGCCCTCCTCGAAGCGGCTGTGCCCGGCGGCGGCGCACGCGGCGCCGATGCGGCGGTAGGCGTCCACCAGGAAGCGCACGCCGGCGTCGCTGACGGCCGCGACGTCGTCGACGGCTGCCTCGAGCTCGTCGAGCAGCGTGGCACCGAGCCCTGCGAGGGCGTCGTCCCACGGATGGCCGTCGCCGTGGTCGGCGGCGAGCCGCCAGTCGAACAACCCGGTGTGGCAGGAGAGCACGTCGCCGATGCCGGCCCGGTTGAGCCGCTGCGGGGCCGATCGGACGAGCGGCAGGTCGATCACCACGCGGAGGGGGCGGAGCTTGCCGATGTAGCGGACCCGACCGCCGTCGCGCACCCCGATCGCGTCGGTGAACCCGGCGTCGACGGAGGTGATGCTCGGCACCTGCACGAGCGGGCGGTCGAGCGACCAGGCGAGGAACTTCGCGGTGTCGAGCGCCGTGCCGCCGCCGATGCCGACCACCACGGCGTTGCCGAGCCGGTCGGGATCCGTGGCGGAGGTGATGCCCTCGGAGGTGCGGTGGAGGTGGGCGAGCTCCATGTCCCACGCGGTCACGGTCGACAGCACGTCGACCGACGCGGGGAGCCGGCGGGCGAGCTCGGCCCACGGCGGGTCGTTGGCGGCGATCACCAGTGGCGCGTCGAGCGCCGCGAGCATGTCGATGGCGTCGGCTTCGATCGTGTCGAACGGGGTGCCGAGTGCGTCGTCCATCGCTGTCCTCCGTGGGGTCGTCCGGCCGGACGCTATCCGGCCGGACTCGCTCGCCAGGAGTGGATCCGAGTGCCACCGGAGCAC
The DNA here is from genome assembly GCA_009704985.1 of Actinomycetota bacterium. Lineage (GTDB taxonomy): Bacteria > Actinomycetota > Acidimicrobiia > Acidimicrobiales > Ilumatobacteraceae > VFMC01. The sequence continues at coordinate 1,667 of WLDE01000113.1, forward strand.
TCGGGGGGTCGTGCGGCACTCGGGTGGACGGCTGGCACTCGGGTGGACGGCTGGCACTCGGGTGGGCGGCTGGCACTCGGGTGGGCGGCTGGCACTCGGACCGGTGGGTCGTGCCCGGGTACGATCCGGCGATGGCCGGGCAGGCGACGATGCGCGAGATCCCCGACGGCGAGGGCCGCACGGTGCTGGTCGTGGTGGCCCACGCCGACGACGTCGCCCTCTTCCTCGGGGGCACGGTGGCCACCTGGGCCGAGCGTGGCTGGCGCGTCGTGGTGGTGCGGGTCACCGACGACGCCCGCGACTCGTGGGGGCTCACCGTCGACGACACGGTGGCGGCGAACCGCGACGAGTTCCGCCTGGCCTGCGAGCTGCTCGGCGTGGCGGAGATCGTGGAGCTCGGGTATGCCACCGACGTGCTGGGCGACGCCAGCGAGGTGGAGCTGCGCGAGCGGATCATCCGGGAGGTGCGCACCCACCGTCCGTACGCGCTGGTGGGCTTCGATCCCCACGCCCAGTACGGCGAGGACAACCAGGACCACCTCGTCGTCGCCGCGGCGACGGACGAGGCGTTCTGGACGAGCCAGTTCGACCTCCACCACCCCGAGCACCTCGCCGAGGGCCTGCTGCCGCACGGCTGCTTCGAGCGCTGGTACTTCGGTCGACGCGTGACGGAGGTGACCGACGTGGTCGACGTGTCCGCCGTGATCGACCGCAAGGCGGCCGCCGCGTGCGCGCACCAGACGATGATGCGCAACTTCTTCCACCAGCTCCAGCTGCAGGCCCGCACCGGCGGGTGGGAGATCCCTGCCGTCGACGAGTGCCTCGACACCGGCGACGTGACACCGCTGCTCGACCGGCTGGTGCGCGCGGGCAGCGCCCGGACGGGCGCCAGGTACGGCGTCGAGCACGCCGAGGAGTTCCGCGTCGTCACCTTCGGCGGGCTCGAGGGCCTGCTCCACCAACTCGGACGACGCATCGACGGAGGACCGCAGTGACCGCGACCATCGACACACCGGCCCTGCTCGGCGGCACCCCCGTGCGGCACACCGCCTACCCGTCCTGGCCGGTGTGGGACGACGGCGAGCGGTCGCGGTTGCTCGACGTGCTCGACGCCGGAGGGTGGTGGCAGGGCGACGGCACGGTGGCGGCCACGTTCGCCCGGAACTTCGCCGAGTACCACGGCGCCCGCTTCGGCATGGCGATGACCAACGGCACGCACACGATCGAGGCGGCGCTGGTGGCGTGCGACGTCGGCGAGGGTGACGAGGTGATCGTGCCGGGCATGACGTTCGTCGCGTCGGCGTCGGCGGTGCTCGCGGTGAACGCGGCGCCCGTGCTCGTCGACGTCGACCCCGACTCGCTCTGCATCGACGTGGCCGCCGCCGAGGCGGCGATCACCGAGCGCACCAAGGCGATCGTCGCCGTGCACGTCGCCGGCTGCGCCGCCGATCTCGACGCGCTCACCGACCTGTGCCGCCGCCGTGGCCTGCGGCTGATCGAGGACTGCGCGCACGCGCACGGCACGTTCTGGCGCGGTCGCGGGGTGGGGTCGTGGGGCGACTTCGGCTCGTTCTCGATGCAGCGCTCGAAGCTGATGACCGCCGGTGAGGGCGGGGTGCTCATCTGCAACGACGAGGGTCTCCGCGACGCCGCGTGGGCCTACTCGGACTGCGGCCGGGTGAAGGGCGAGTGGTTCTACCACCACGCCACCGTGGGCACGAACCTGCGGATGACCGAGTGGCAGGGCGCGGTGCTGCAGGCGCAGCTCGACCGGTTCCCCGAGCAGAACCGCATCCGCAACGACAACGCCGTCGCGCTCAACGCGGCGCTCGCCGAGATCCCGGGCATCCGTCCCCAGCGCCGCGACCCGCGCATGGACAGCCAGGGGAACTACTGCTTCGTGTTCCACTACGACGCCGCCGAGTTCGCGGGCCTGCCGCTGCGGGCCTTCGAGCGGGCGCTCGGCGCCGAGGGGATCCCCATGGGCGTGTCGTACCCGTCGCTCAGCGACCTGTCGGTGTTCCGTGACGAGCGCTTCGGGCCCCGTCTGCGGGCGAGCGCGCCGACGATCGACTACCGGCACCTCCACCTGCCCAACGCCGAGGCCGCCGCCGCGTCCACCGTGTGGTTGCAGCACCGCCTGCTCCTGGCGAGCCGGGAGGACGTGCTCGACGTGGCCCGGGCCGTGGAGAAGCTCCGCGTCCACGCCACCGACCTGGTCGCTCGCTCCTGAGCGCCCGGTCGACGAGCGAGTCGGGGCCTCGCGGAGTCGCGCGAGCCGAGTGGCACGAGCACACCCGGTGGACGGCTGGGACTCGGGTGGGCGGATGGGACTCGGATGGGCGGCTGGGACTCGGATGGTCGGGGTGGACGACATCGGGATCGTCGTCCTGGTGACATCGCCACCTGAGGGCGGAGCGAACGTTGCGTAGATTGCTGACGTGACCGACCGGACCGCCCCATGACCACGACCGACTCGACGGCGCCGACCGCCCCGTTGCGGTGCTACATCGCCGGCGTGCAGCACGAGTGCAGCTCGTTCTCGCCGATCCCGACGGCGCTGCGCGACTTCCGCGTGTACCGGTGGGGTGTCGACCCGGAGGAGTCGACGCTCGGGTTCGGGTACGGCGAATCGTGCCGGGTGGCGCGCGACCTCGGCTTCGACCTGGTGACGGGTCCGTTCTCCAGCTGCCAGCCGTCGCTCCCCGCTCCGCACCACGTGTGGGAGCAGGTGCGCGAGGGCATCCTCGAACCGCTGCGCGCCGCCGGTCCGGTGGACCTCGTCTGGCTGTGCCTCCACGGCGCGCAGATGTCCGACCAGGAGGACGACTGCGAGGGCGACCTCCTCGAACGGGTGCGTGAGCTGGTGGGGGACGAGGTCGCCGTCGGGTGCCTGCTCGACCTGCACGCGAACGTGTCCACGCGCATGCTGGACGCCGCCGATCTCGTGGTCGCCTGTCGCGAGTACCCGCACACCGACTACGACGTCCGGGCCGCCGAGATGCTCCCTCGGCTCGCGCAGGTGCGCCGCGGCGAGGTGCGGCCGACCACCGCCGCCGTGCGCTTCATGACGCCGGGCATCTACCCCACGCCGGAGGAACCGATCCGGTCGCTCGTCGCCCGCTTCACGGAGGCGCAGTCGCGACCCGGCGTGCTGCAGGTGTCGTTCAACCACGGTTTCGAGGGCTCCGACCAGCCCGATCTCTCGGCATCGGTCGTGGTGACGACCGACGGCGACCGGGGAGCTGCGGAGACGCTCGCACGGAGCGTCGGTGAGGACGTCCTGGCCACGATCCTGTCGGGCACGTGGCGCGGACCCGGGGTCGCCGAGTCGGTCGGGCTCGCCCTCGCCGCCGAGGGGCGGCCGGTCGTGATCGCCGACCGCGCCGACAACGCCGGTGGCGGCGCCGCGGGCGACTCCACGTTCCTCCTCGCGGAGCTGCTCCGCCGGGGCGTCACCGATGCCGCGGTCGCGCTGATCTGGGACCCGATCGCGGTCGACTTCTGTCACGCCGCCGGCGTCGGTGCTCGGCTGCCGCTGCGCATCGGCGGCAAGTGCGGACCGATGTCGGGTGCCCCGGTGGACCTCGAGGTCGAGGTGCGCAGCGTTCGCACCGACGCCGCCCAGGCGCTGTTCGGCAAGGGCGAGCCACTGTTCCAGCTCGGCCGCACCGCGGCCGTGCACGCCCACGGCATCGACATCGTGCTCAGCACCGTGCGCACGCAGGTGTTCAGCCACCACGTGTTCAGTCAGCACGGCATCGACCATCTCGATCGCAAGGTGCTGGTGGTGAAGAGCACCCAGCACTTCATGAACGACTTCGGGAAGTTCGCCGCGTCGGTGGTGCGGTGCGACGGCCCGGGCACGCTCACGGCCGACCTGGCGACGCTGCCGTACACGCGCATCCCCCGGCCGATGCTCGGCCTCGACCCCGTCGACCGCGTGGAGCTCGAGGCGATGCCCCCGGTGCGCGTGCGTCAGCGGGTGGTGCCACCGACGGTGACGGCCTGATTCCGACGTCACGCGTACCGGCCGTCGTGCCATCGAGCGGCTCGGTACCGTGATCGCATGAGCGTCGAGCGGCTGGAGCAGGAGCGCAACATCTGGATGACCACCGTGCGGGCCGACGGCCGGCCGCACCTCGCGCCCGTGTGGTTCGTCTACGTCGACGACCGGCTGTGGGTCGGTACGGGTCTCGACTCGGTACGCGTGAAGAACCTGCTCGCGAACCCGGGCGCGTCGGTGTCGCTCGAGTCGGGCAACGAGCCGGTGGTCGGCGAGGGGACCGTGGTCGTGCACGAGACGGAGCGCCCTCCGGCGGTGGTGCAGGCCTTCCTGCAGAAGTACGAGTGGGACATCACCGTCGAGCAGGACGTGGACCTCGGTCGCGTCGCACTGCTGGAGTTCCGCCCGCACCGCTGGCTGTTCAAGTCGGCGTTGCCCACCGTCGCACCCTGACCGCAGCGCCGTGGTGACGGCGCAGCCTGTGGTGGAATGACCCCGACGCAGCGGATCCCCGGGGGAGGACCACATGGCAGATCTGTCACCGATGCCGAGCGCCGTCGAGGCGGCCGAACTGGTGCGCCGAGGCGAGGTGTCGGCCCGTGAGCTCGTGTCCACCTGCCTGGAGCGGGTGGAGGCCGAGCAGGCGCGGCTGAACGCCTTCGTCCACCTCGACGCCGACGGGGCGTTCGCCGCCGCCGACCGTGTGGACGTCGCTCGGCGTGCGGGCGACGACCTACCGCCGCTCGCCGGTGTTCCGTTCGGGGTGAAGGACCTCGAGGACTGCGCCGGCATGCCCACGCGACGCGGGTCGAACTGGTACGCCGACGCCGGCCCGGCGGTGCGCGACGACCTCCACGTCGCACGGTTCCGGGCGGCGGGCGCGATCCCGATCGGGAAGACCGCCACGCCGGAGTTCGGCGCCTGGGGGTACACCGCCAGCCCGCTGACGGGGGTGACGCGCAACCCGTGGAACCCCGAGCGCACCCCGGGTGGCTCGAGCGGCGGCACGGCGGCCGCCGTGAGCGCCGGCGCGATCCCGTTCGGCACGGCGAGCGACGGCGGCGGATCGATCCGCGGGCCGGGCGCGTCGTGCGGTCTGCCCGGGCTCAAGCCGACCTACGGGCGCGTGCCCACGTTCGGTGTCACCCGCTTCGCCCAGAACGCGGTGAACTTCGCGCTCGCGACCACCGTGGCCGACACGGCACTGCTGTTCGACCTCGCCGTCGGCCCCGACGCGCGCGACCGCACGAGCCTTCCGCCACCCGGCATCCGCTACGTCGACGCGATCGAGCAGCTCGACGTCTCCGGGCTGCGCGCCACCTGGTCGGCCGACCTCGGCTTCGTGGTCGTGGATCCCGAGGTCGAGCGGATCACGTCGGCCGCGGCGGCCGCGTTGATCGCCGCAGCGGGCATGCACACCTCCGACACCGAGGTGCGCCTCGACGACTACATCGGCATCTACGTGAAGATCGAGGGCGCCGACCGCTTCGTCGACGCGCCGCCGTGGTGGGCCGACCGTCTGGGCGAGCTCGACCCCCTGTCGGCCGGCGGGTGGCCGGTCACGGCGAAGGTCGCGCTGCCGCGCTTCGCCGAGGTCGAGCGGCAGCGCCGCGAGCTCGAGCTCCGGATCGCCGAGATCTTCGAGCACACCGACGTGCTGCTCACGCCGACCAACGCGTGCGCACCGTTCGCCGCCGAGGGGCCGATGCCCACCGAGATCGGCGGGCGAGCGTGCCACGGCGGCCACGCCGCGCTGCTCACGATGCTCGCCAACGTCGTGAACCTGCCGGCGATCACCCTGCCCGCCGGCGTGACGGCCGACGGCCTGCCGATCGGGTTGATGGTCACGGCGCCACGGCACCGCGAGGACGTCTGCCTGCGCCTCGCCCGCATCTGGGAGCAGGCCGCGCCCTGGCCCCGCCACGCGCCGACCGCCTGAGCGCCTGAGCGCGGGAATCGAGCGGCGATCGCGCGGTCGCTCTGCGACACTCCTGTGATGCGCCTGCCCGAGCCCGATCAGTACGACTCGTTCGCCGCCGCCTACGAGGATCACGCGTCGGACGGACCGTACAACGCCCTGTACGACCGGCCCGCCACGCTCGACCTGCTCGGCGACGTGGCGGGTACCCGCCTGCTCGACGCCGGCTGCGGCCCGGGGTTCTACGTCGCCGAACTGCTGGCACGTGGCGCCGAGGTGGTGGCGTGCGATGCGTCGGCGGCGATGGTCGACCTGGCGCGGCAGCGATGCGGCGACCGGCTCGACGCCCGCGTGCACTCGCTCGACGAGCCGCTCACCTGGCTCGCCGACGCCAGCGTCGACACGGTGCTCTGCGCACTCGCGTACCACTACGTGTCCAACCGCGCCGGCTTCCTCGCCGAGGTGCGGCGGGTGCTGCGTCCGGGCGGACGACTCGTGATCAGCACCCATCACCCGGTCGACGACTGGGTGCGCCACGGCGGTTCGTACTTCGAGGTCGGCACGCTGACCGAGGTGTGGAGCAAGGGCTGGGAGATCACGACCTGGCGGATGCCGCTCACCCGGCTCACCGAGGAGTTCGCCACGGCGGGGTTCCTGATCGAGCGACTCGTCGAACCGCTCCCGCACCCCGACATGGGGCGGTCGCACCCCGAGGTCCACGCCAAGCTGACGAACCGACCCGGCTTCATCCTCTTCCAGCTCCGCCCCGCCTGAGGCGCCGACGTCTCAGTGCTCGTGGTCGTGCGCGCGGGTGAGCGCCATCAGGATCTCGTGATGCCGTACGAGGAACGATCGCTCGTCGAGGCGCTTGCGCCGCATCCACGTGGTGACCTCGTCGTTGCACTTGCTGGTGTTGCACGACCGGCAGGCCGGGACGACGTTGGCGAGCGTGTAGCGACCGCCGCGCGAGATCGCGAGGACGCAGTCGCGCTGGAGCGCCGTGGTGCGTTCGCCGCAGTACGCGCAGCCCTGCCAGGCGTCCTGGAGCGCGGTCCACTGCTGGGGCGTGAGGTCGTGCTCGACGCGCTCCATGCGGCGCTGACGGCGGCGGGCCGCTCGGGCTCGTCGAGTCCTCGGGGCGGCCATGCGGCAGAGCGTACGCACGGGGTCGAGCCGAGCACGCCCATCACCGTCGTGGACCAGGGGCCGACCCGGCACCCCCGGTGTCGGACGTCAGCGGTGCAGTTCGACGAGCACGCGTTCGTAGCGATCCATGCGGCGCGGGTCGTGGCGCACCTCGCCGTCGGCGAGCCGCAGATCGGGGAAGCGCTCGGCGAGCCGCTCGATCGCGATCGTGGCCTGCATCCGGGCGAGCGGCGCGCCGATGCAGTAGTGGATCCCCTGACCGAACGCGAGCGACACCACTTCGCGGCGCGTGATGTCGAAGCGCTCGGGCTCGGTCCAGCGTGACGGGTCGCGGTTCGCTGCACCGAGCGCCACGCGCACCGTGGAACCGGCCGGGATGGTGACTCCGCCGATCGTGACGTCCTCCAGCGCGAGGCGGTTGGTGGTGGTCTGCTGGTTCGGGTGGTGGTACCGGAGGATCTCGGTCACCGCGCCGGGCACCACGGCCGGCGGGTCGGAGCACAGCAGGTGCCACTGCTCGGGATGTCGCAGCAGCAGCAACACGCCGCTCGAGATCATCCGCTCGGTGGTGGTGCCGGCCGCCGTGTAGATCGTGAGCAGGGCCGCCAGGATCTCGTCGGTGCTCAGCGTCTCGCCGCCGGCCTCGGCCTGGACGAGCGCCGTCACCAGGTCCGCGCGCGGTTCGTGCCGCCGCTGCTCGACCACGTCGGCGATCGTGGCGAGCTGCCACACCAGCGCGTCGCGACCCGCCTGGCGCTGCTCGGCCGTCGCGGTGGGGTCGCCGAGCCGTTCGGTGTCCTCGAACGACGCGCGGAAGCGCAACTGTTCGTCGGTCGGGATGCCGATCATCTCCGAGGCGATCGTGATCGTGAGGGGGAACGCCAGCTCGGCGACGAGGTCGAGTCGGTGGCCGGGGCGCGCCGCGCCGGCGTCGAGCAGGTCGTCGACGAGGCCCAGCACGCGGTCGCGTTGCTCGTCGACGGCTGCTCGTGTGAAGGCCTGCTGCACCAGTGCCCGCAGGCGCGTGTGCGTGGGTGGGTCCTGCATGTTGAACGACCGGAAGATCACCTGCTGGGCACGTAGGAAGGGGTCGTCGCTCGCCGGTGCGCCGGCGTGCTTGCGTCCCCAGTGGCTCGACAGCCGGGGGTCGCGCAGCGCTGCGGCGACGTCGTCGTAGCGCGTGAGGAGCCAGTAGCCGTACGGGCTGCGGTGCACCGGGTCGTGCTCGCGAAGCCACGCCAGGGTGGGCGCGGGATCCTCGAGGAACTCCTGCGAGTGCAGGTCGAGCGGGAGGTGGCCGGTGTGCGGTGCGGACGTGTCGATCGGCCGAGGTTACGCACTCCTCGTCATGACAGCCTGCCCGTCCGGGCGAGGTGGTGTGCGAGCATGGCGGGCGAGATGACCGCCCGCCGCCTGCCCCGACCGAGCGCGCTCTCCGAGCTGCTCGCCTTCCGCCGTCCGACGTGGAACCCGACGGCGCGACGCCTCGCCCGCGCCCACACGATCGCCGACCTGCGCGACATCGCCCGTCGCGTGACGCCGAAGGGACCCTTCGACTACACCGAGGGCGCCGCCGAGGCCGAGCTCTCGCTCGCCCGCGCTCGCCAGGCGTTCCTCGACATCGAGTTCCACCCGGCGATCCTGCGCGACGTCTCGACGGTCGACACGAGCTGCACGGTGGCCGGCGGACCCTCGGCGCTCCCGTTCGGCATCGCGCCCACCGGGTTCACGCGGATGATGCACACCGCCGGCGAGTGCGCCGGCGCGGCCGCGGCAGGCGCGGCGGGCATCCCGTTCTCGCTCTCCACCGTTGGCACCTCCACGCCGGAGGAGGTCGCGACTGCGAACCCGTCCGGGCGCAACTGGTTCCAGCTCTACATGTGGAACGACCGCGAGCGATCCATCGACGTGCTGCAGCGGGCCGCGTCGGCCGGCTTCGACACACTGCTCGTCACCGTCGACGTGCCCGTCGCCGGCGCACGGCTGCGCGACCGCCGCAACGGGCTCACCGTGCCGCCCACCCTCACGGGGCGGACGGTGCTGAACGCGATCCCGAGGGTGCGCTGGTGGTGGGACTTCCTCACCACCGAGCCGATCGGCTTCTCCAACTTCCGCCACTGGGACGGCACGGTGGCGGAGCTCCTCGACACGATGTTCGACCCCACCGTCGACTTCGACGACCTCGTCTGGATCCGCGACCAGTGGCCGGGACCGGTGGTGGTGAAGGGCATCCAGACCGTCGACGACGCCGTGCGGTGCGCCCGACTCGGGGTCGACGGGATCGTGCTGTCGAACCACGGCGGTCGCCAGCTCGACCGGGCGCCGGTGCCGTTCCACCTGCTGCCGCGCGTGGTGCGCGAGGTGGGCGACGACGTCGAGGTGATGGTGGACACCGGGATCATGTCCGGCGCGGACGTCGTCGCCTCGATCGCGCTCGGTGCCCGCTTCACCCTGGTGGGTCGGGCCTACCTCTACGGCCTCATGGCGGGCGGCCGGGCCGGGGTCGACCGCACGATCCAGATCCTGCGCGAGGAGATCGTGCGGACGATGAAGTTGCTCGGCGTGGCGTCGCTCGCGGAGCTGGAACCGCGCCACGTCACCCAGCTGCGCCGCCTGGTTCCCGTCGACCCGCCGGGCTGAGCAGGCGTGACCGGAGCGCACCCGGATCTCGACCTCGCGTTCGCGCTCGCCGATCTGGCCGACCGCGAGACGCTCCGGTGGTGGAGTCCCCGCGGTGTGGCCGCCACCGCCAAGGCCGACGGCAGCCCGGTCACCGCGGCCGACGTCGCCGCCGAGGAGGCGGTGCTCGCCGCGGTGCGAGAGGCACGCCCGGGTGACGGTGTGCTCGGCGAGGAGATCGGGGAGCGCCCGGGCACCACGGGCTGGCGCTGGATCGTCGACGGGATCGACGGCACTCGGTTCTTCGCCGCAGGGCTGCCGACGTGGGGCACGTTGATCGCGCTCGAGGAGCACGGTCGGATCGTGCTCGGTCTCGCGACCAGCCCGGCGCAGGACCGCCGTTGGTGGGCCAGGCGGGGTGAGGGTGCGTTCACCGGATCGTGCTCCGGTCGGGCGGGTGCGAGGCGGCTGCGCGTGTCGTCGCCGCGGGAGCTCGGGCCGGCCCGGGTGGTGACGTTGCCGGGCCACGACGGGCTGTCGGTCCACGCGCGCGGGGTCGTCGAGCAGCTGGCGGGTGGTCGGCCGGTCGACCGGGCCTGGAGCCATCAGCTCGCGGTGGCCGAGGGCGAGGTCGACCTGTGCGTGTGGTTCGCCGGCGACGTGTGGGACCACGCCGCGCCCTCGGTGATCGTGGAGGAGGCCGGCGGACGGTTCACCGATCACGCGGGCGGCGCCCGGCTGGACACCCGGACCGCTGTGTATTCGAACGGCGCCGGGCACGACGAGGTGCTCGCCGTGCTCCGTGGCGCCGACGGCTGACCGCCGTCACCCCGCATGTGGGGGATCGTTGCCCTGATCGAACACATGTTCGATCAGAGTGGTACGTTGGTGGTCGTTCTCTCCGCTGCGGGGCGGGTGAGCAGGGGATCTCTCGACGGGAGGGGGGTGTGTGGCAGTGGTGACGGCGGTGACGGAACTGACGGAACTGTTGGGGTTCGTGGGCGGGCCGGGTGATGGGTCGACGGAGGGGTTGGCGGGTCGGTTGCGGGGGTTGACGCGTCTGGCGCGGGTGGTGGAGGCGGTGGAGGCCGCGACGGTGTTGGAGTTGGTCGGGGTGGCGGAGGCCGATGTGTCGGTGGTGGTGGAGCAGGTGGTCGCGGGGTCGACGTGCCGGTCGTTGTCCGTGGCGGGGCGTGTGGTGGAGCGTGCTCGGGTGGTGTCGGGGTGGCCGGATGTGTGGTCGGCGTGGTCCACGGGTGCGTTGTCGGCCGGGCATGTGGATGTGTTGGTGCGTGCGCGTCGTGGGTTGCCGAAGGCGTTGCGACAGCGTTTCGACGAGCAGACCGGGGTGCTGGCGGCGGGTGGTGGGGTGCCGGTGGAGGAGTTCCGTGACCGCGTGAACGCGGTCGTGCGGGAGTTGGAGGCCGATGACGGGGTTGGTCGGTTGGCGCGTCAGAAGCGTCGGACGCGGGTGCGGGCGTGGACGGATCGGGACGGGATGTGGAACCTGCACGGCCGGTTCGATCCCGAACGCGGGCTCGTGCTGTCCGAGCTGTTGCGCCGGCGGACGGAGCACGTGTTCCGCACCGGTGACCACCCGGTCGGTGACGAGATGCCCGACGATCCGGTGGAACGCCACGGCTGGTTCCAGGCGATCGCGCTCGAACAGTTGATGACCGGCACCGCCCACACGAACGGTGACAGCAGCACCGGTGGGGTGGAGGTGGTGGTGACGATCGACGAACGCACCCTGCTCGAGGGCCGGCATGCGGGTTCGCGGGTGGACGCCGGCGGTCACGACGTGCCGGTGGAGGTGCTGCGCCGTCTCGCACGCTGCGCACGCCTCACACCCGTCGTGCTCGACGAACACGGGGTCGCAGTCCGGGTGGGGCGTCCGGTGTGGGACCTCGCGACGGTGCGTGACTCGTTGGCCCGACCGGTGCAACTGAACCACGGTCGTTCGAGACGCCACGCCTCCAAGGCGCAGCGGCGGGCGTTGCGGGCGATGTACCGGCACTGCGCGATCCCGGGCTGTCGGGTGCCGATCGATCGGACCCAGGCCCATCACGTGGACCATTGGGAACACGGTGGCCGCACCGATCTCTCACGGCTGATCGCGTTGTGTCCGCACCATCACGACCGGCTCCACGCCGAGGGCTGGGATCTCGAGCTCGGGCCGGATCGGTCGCTCACGATCCGCCGGAACGGTCACGTCATCATGACCACCGGCCCGCCCGCCGGGCAGTGGGCCTGACCAGCCCCCACGGCGTTCCCCGGGTCACCCCCTGTCCACCCAGCCCGCACCGGCCGAGCCCGACGGCTCACCGGTGCCGGCCCGACCCAGGTGCGCACCCGTCGACCACGACGGCCGGGAA
>WLDE01000114.1 GCA_009704985.1 Actinomycetota bacterium
CCCATCATCTGCCGCAGCGCCGGGCGGGCGAACAGCTCGAAGCTCACGAGTGAGCTGACCGGGTTGCCCGGCAGGCCGAACACCGGCACGCGGCGACCGTCGCTCGCCGTGAGGAGCCCGAACGCGAAGGGCTTGGCCGGCTTGATCGCGATCTGCATCCAGCGCATGTCGGCGATGCGCGACAACACGGCCTTCACGACGTCGTAGTCGCCCATGCTCACGCCGCCGCTGGTCACGATCGCGTCGCACGTGTCGGCGGCGCGCCGGAGCGTGGCCTCGAGCGCGGCCTCGTCGTCGCGCACCACGCCGTGGTCGACCACCCGACAACCGGCCTCGGCGACGGCGCCGAGCAACATCGTCTTGTTGCTCTCGCGGATCTGGCCGGGCTGCAACGGCGAGCCGTCGTCGATCAGCTCGTCGCCCGTGGAGAGCACCGCCACCGTGGCGGGGCGGACGGCGCTGACGGTGCGGCAGTTGACGCTGGCGAGCACACCGGCCACCGCGGGGGTCACCACGTCGCCGGGCACGAAGAGGCGGGTGCCGGCGTGCACGTCGTCGCCCACGCCACGCACCGCGGCACCGGTCGCCACGCCGCGGGCGATGCGCACACGGCGCCCGCCGTCGAGTCGCTCGGTGTCCTCCACCATCACGGCGGCATCGGCACCGGCGGGCATCGGCGCGCCGGTCATGATCCGGATCGCCTGCCCCGCGCCCACCGTCATCGCGCTCGCTGCGCCGGCCGCGACCTCGTCGATCACGTCGAGCTCCACCGGCGCGCCCGCCACGTCCGCGGCGCGGACGGCGTAGCCGTCGACGGCGGAGTTCGCGAACGGCGGCACGTCCTCCCCTGCGACGACCTCCTCGGCGAGGACGAGCCAGGTGGCGTCCTCCAGCGGGACGGCCACCGCGGGCAGCGGCGGGCAGCGGTCGAGCACGTACTGGCGGGCCTCGCTCTCGGGGATCACCCCGAGCACGGTAGCGAACCGCCCGGCAGACTGTCCCGGTGAGCACCTACACGCCGTTCTCGTCCGACGGACACCGCGCCCGCTGGGTGCGCTGGGACGGCAGCGGCGACGAGGAGCTCACGCTCACGTGGGAGAACGAGGGCTGGACCGCGTCCGGCATCGTGACGGCCGAGCGAGTGCAGTACGTGCTGCGGCTCTCGCCCGCCTGGCACGTGCGCCAGTTCATCCTGTTCCGCGACCTGCCCGAACCCGACCTGTGGCTCGCGACCGACGGGGCCGGACGGTGGGGCGAGATGAACGGCGCCCACCGCCTCGAGCTCGACGGCTGCCACGACCTGTCGCTCGACATCAGCCCGTTCACCCAGACGATCCCGATCCGTCGCCTCCCGCTGCACGTGGGGCACACCGCCGACATCACCACCGTCACCGTCGACGTCGAGACGCTGGAGGTGCGCGCCGACCACCAGCGCTACACCCGGGCGGGCGAGCGGGCCTGGGTGTTCACCCACCTGGAGACCGGTGAGGAGACGGCGTTCGAGGTGGACGAGCACGGCCTGCCGCTCGATCAGCCGGGCCGCTTCCGCCGCTCGCTCTGAGCCGCCGCGGTCGACCTGATCCGCGGCGCGAGCCCGTGCAGCACCCAGTCGGCCAGGTCGTCGACCGCGGCGCGCCGCGCGTCACCCACGGGGTAGCGGCGCACCACGTCGTGCACGGCGGCGTCCACGGAGGCGACCAGGAGCGCGGCGCGGCGTTCGGGGTCGTCGCCGCCGGCACCCGTGCGCCGGAGATGGCCCGCCACCTCGGCCACGATCGCGCCGGTGAGCGCCTCGAACTGCGCCACCAGCTCGGGGGTCCGCGGCGCGTCGGTGAACAGCAGCGCGTGGAGCTGGGACGTGTCGTTGCGCTCGAGCGTCAGCTCGATCAGCGAGCGCGTGACCTCGGCGAGCGAGGGCGCCGCTGCGGCGAGCTCCACGAGGCGGCCACCGAACGCCTCGGCGGTCTCCGCGAGGTGGCGCTGCGCGAGCGCGACGAGCAGCGAGTCCTTGTTCGGGAAGTACTGGTACAGCGAGCCGACCGACACCCCGGCTTCTTCGGCGACGCGGTTCGTGGTGGTGCCGTGGTAGCCGCGCTCGTCGAAAAGGCGAGCAGCTGTGTCGAGGATCCGTTCGACGGTCTCGGCCGAACGCCGCTGAGCAGGTGCTTTGCGTGGCGCGGCCGACCTGGCGGTGCGACTCATCGGGAGCACCGAATGCGAGTTGACATGATGCGAGTATTGCTCGCATCTGTTGGTCATGTCCACCGTCACCGTCACCACGTTTCTCGACGCGCCACCGGACGCGGTCTGGCAGGCCGTCACCACCCCCGCCGGCTTCCGGTTCGTGACCCGCGGGCTGGTGGAGCTGGCCGGACTCGACGAGCACCCGGGCCCCTGGACGACCGGCACCACGGTCGCCGGCCGGCTCCGGGTGCTCGGCGTGCCGTTCTCCCACCACCGGATCACGGTCGAGTCGATCGACCACGAGCGGCGCTCGCTGCAGAGCGACGAGGGCGGCGGTCCCATCCGCTCGTGGCGCCACCTCATCACCGTCGAGCCCGTCGCCGGCGAGCCCGCGCGCAGCCGCTACACCGATCGCATCGAGATCCGCGCCGGTCTGCTCACCCCGGCGATCACCCTGTTCGCGCACGGCTTCTACCGGCTCCGCCAGCGGCGCTGGCGGCGGCTCGCCCCGGTGCTCGCGGCACTGCAGCCACGGGCCGAGGCCCGGCTCGCCGCACACCAGGCCGCGTTCAACAGCGGTGACTGGAGCGACGTGCTCGGCGACTACACCGATGACGCCGTGCTCGAGGCGCACCTCGGCGGGCACCGCATGGAGTTCGCCGGCGTGCCGGCGATCCACGACGCGCTCCGCCTCGCGTCGGCGGACGGCGTGCAGACCCGCGTGGCTCGTGTGGCGGCCGACCGGCGCACCGTCGCCGCGCTGATCACCGACGAGACCGGCGACCCGTTCATGGTGTCGTTCTGGCACCTGCGCGACGGACGCATCGAGCGTGACGTGTCGATCGTCCTCGGCGACCGAGCCGCCGCCCGCACGACCTGACCGGTCAGCGTTGCTTCCAGGCGGCGAGCAGGTCGTCGCCGTCGGGCAGGTACTTCACCGCCTCGCGCAGCGTGACGCCGTTCAGGCGTGCGAGGTTCGCCCGCACCCACGGCGACACCAGTTCGGGATGGCGCCGTGCCGCTTCGCGCGCCACCCACCCGAGCACCTTGCGGATGAAGAACTCGCGCTCGTCGAGCAGCGTGTCGGCGTAGCGCTCGAAGCGGTCCCACTCGCGGCCGTCGCGGACGAGGTCGCGCAGCGCCAGCACGGCGGACCGCCGCACCCACATGTCGTGGTCGCCGACCCAGCGGTCGAGCGTCGGGAAGCCCGCCGGGTCGCGGGCCACCACCCGGCCCACGCCGTGCGCGGCGAGACCGTCGACCAGCGCCCATGTGTGGCAGCGCCGCAGCAACCCCTCCATCCACACGAGGTCCGCCGGTGACCACACGCGTGGTGAGGCGAGCACGAGTTCCACCCCGAGCAGCCGACGCTCGTAGACCGCCGACTCCCACAGCTCGTCCACGAGCGCCACGAGCTCGTCGTGACCTGGCCGCGCCCCGCGCACGTACCGGCGGGCGACGCCGCGCACCGCAGGAACCCCGACGCCGAGGTGGGTGTACTCGCTCTTCAGGTAGGCGCGTTCGGACACCGCGCGCTCGGGCGAACCGAGCCGTTCGAGCTCGGCCGTGAGCGTCCGGGCCGCCGTTGCGGCCGCGGTCAGAGCTGGGTCGGGAGCCACTCGCGCAGCTGCGGGCCGATCTTCGGGTCCTGCAGCGCGATCTCGATGTTGGCGGTGAGCCAGCCGAGTGGGTTGCCGGTGTCGTAGCGGAGCACGTCGCGCACCACACCGTGGAACGGGCTGCGCGCCGCCTGCGCCTTCAGCGCGTCGGTGAGCTGGATCTCGCCGCCCGCGCCCGGCTGCACCTGGGCGATCTCGTCGAACACGTCGGGGGTGAGCACGTAGCGGCCGATGATGATCAGGTTGCTGGGGGCGTCGGCCGGCTTCGGCTTCTCCACCATCGAACGCACGGGGATCACACCGTCGGCGTCGAGGGTGCCGGCCGGATCGATCACGCCGTAGGCGCCGACGTCCTCGTGCGGCACCTCCTTCAGACCGACCACGCTGCCACCGGTGGACTCGCACAGGCGCGCCATCTGGTCGAGCAGGCTCGACGAGCCCATCAGCTCGTCCGGGAGCAGCACCGCGAACGGCTCGTCACCGACCACCTCGCGGGCACACCCGACCGCGTGGCCGAGGCCGAGCGCCTGGTCCTGGAAGGCGAAGCTCACCTTGACGTCGCGGCCGAGTGCCTCCACCCGGTCGGCCAGCTGGTCGCGCCCCGACGAGCGCAGCTTCGCGATCACCTCAGGCTGCGGCTGGAAGTACGCCTCGATCGCCGGCTTCGCCCGGCTCGTGACGATCACCATGTGGTCCACGCCCGCGCCGACGGCTTCGTCGATGATCAACTGCAGCGCCGGGGTGTCGATGATCGGCAGCAGCTCCTTGGGAACGGCCTTGGTGGCGGGGAGGAATCGGGTCCCCATACCTGCGGCGGGGACGACGGCGGTGTGGACACGCATGAGCGCGATCCTAGGAAGTGCCCGCGGCGAACGCGGGCGATACCATTAGCAGTCGCTCATCGGGACTGCTAACGACTCTCCGGGGTCGGCCACCGTCCCGACGACACCCGACGACACCCCACGACACCCGCGGAACCGACCGGCGAGCCGCCGGCCACATGTCAGGACCCGGAGCACGATGCCCACCTACGTGTACAAGTTCATCGAGACCGGCGAGACCATCGAGGTCCAGCAGGCCTTCAGCGACGACTCCCTCACCGAGGCCACGCACCCGACGACCGGTCAGCTGATGGCCGTCCGCAAGGTGTTCACCCCGGTCGGGGTGACGTTCAAGGGCGGCGGGTTCTACAAGACCGACAGCCGTGGGTCGTCGGGCTCCACCTCCAGCTCGTCCTCCTCGAGCTCGGCGTCGTCCAGCTCGTCCAGCTCCTCGACGTCATCGAGCTCGTCCGGCTCGGACGGCGGATCGTCGAGCACCTCGACGCCGGCGGCGTCGACGAGCAGCTCCTCCGACTGACGTCGGCCCCACCTCGCGCAACCTCACCGAACCTCACCGGACCACCCCGAACCACGCGTCCCCCGCCCCTCACCGCCGTGTCCGCACGGCGCGCCCGAGCCACGGGAGGCCGCGATGATCCTCGTCCGACTGCGTACGTTCCTCGCCCGACATCGGGCCGTCCACTGGACCCTCGTGGCCTCGGCCGCGCTCGCCGCCGGTGCGCTCGTGGCCACCCGCGTGGCCGCCGTCGAACGTGAGCGCCTCGCCTGGGGCGAGTCCGTGACGGTGTGGGTGGCCGATGCCGAGGTCGCCGCCGGTGGTGCCGTGGCCGCACGGCGCACGGCGATGCCGCTGGCGCTCGTGCCCGACGGAGCACTCACGGTCGAACCGGCGGGTGCGACCGCGCTGCGCACCGTGGGCCGTGGCGAGGTGCTGACGCACCGCGCCGTCGGCGATCCGCGCTCGCTCGTCGGACCCGCTCGGCGCGCAGTGGCGGTGCCGGCCGACGACACGACCCTGCCGGTGGAGGTCGGGGATCGCGTGGACGTGGTGGCCGCCGGTGCCGTGCTCGCGACCGGAGGGGTCGTGGTCGAGGTGCGGCCGACCGTGGTGGTGGTCGCCGTGGACGCGACCGACGGTGCGGCGGTGGCGTCGGCGTCGCTCGACCGGCTCGCGGTGCTCGTGCGTCACGGCTGACGCCCGTGCCCGAGACGACCGGGCCCGAGACGCCCGGGCGCGCGACGTGTCAGCGCCAGCCGGCGGCGAGCACGATCAGCACCACCACGCCGAGCACGCAGCGGTAGATCACGAACGGCATGAAGCTGCGCGTGCGCACGAGCTTGATGGTGCCCCACACCGCGAACCAGCCGGCGAACCCGGAGGTGATGATGCCCACGATCATCGGGGCGATCAGCCCCTCGGGCACCCCGTCGATCACCAGGTTCGCCATCTTCCACACCACCGCGCCGGTCGTGACCGGGATGCTCATGAGGAAGCTGATGCGCGCCGCGGCGTCGCGGCTGAAGCCGAACGTGCGCGCCGCGGTGATGGTGATGCCCGAGCGCGAGGTGCCGGGGTTGAGCGCCAGCGCCTGGGCGATGCCGACCTTCAGCGCGTCGGGGCCCTTGTAGTCGTCGATCGAGCGGTTTCCGGCCTTCCGGTCGGCCCACGCGAGCAGGAGGCCGAACACGATCAGCGACACGGCGATCAGGAACGGGGTGCCGAGCCGCTGGTCGATGGTCTCCTCGAACAGCGCGCCGATGGCCGCTGCGGGCAGCGCCGACACGACGAGCAGCCACGCCAGCTTGCCGTCGCGGTCGACCGGCTTCTCGCGACGCCAGAGCAGCTGCGTGCCCTTCGTGACGTAGACGACGAGGTCCTTGCGGAAGTAGGCGACGACGGCGACGAGCGTGCCGATGTGCAGCGACACGTCGAAGGCCTTCTTGATGCCCGGGTTCTGGAGGTCGTCCCAGCCGAACAGCCACGGCACGAGCAACAGGTGGCCGCTCGAGGAGATCGGCAGGAACTCGGCGAGACCCTGGACGAGCCCCAGGACGACGGCGTGGAAGATGGGCACGGGTGTCTGTTCTATCCGCTGGAGGTGCTGGGCAGCACCCGCGCCGTCCACGGGCGCGGCTCGTCCCAGTGGTGCCCGACCGTGCGGGCGTGGCGCAGGTTCGCCAGGAACTCCTGCGGTCCGTCGAAGTCGGGCATCTCCACGTAGGCCGCGCCGAGCGCGAGCGGCACGTGCGCGTCGCTACCCGCGCCGGCGAGCAACTCGTGGGTCCCGGCGTACTCGGCGGCGCGTCGGTTGAGGCTCGCGAGCGACGTCTTCGCGTTGATCACCTCGATCGCATCGACCAGTCCGTCGGCCACGAGCGCGTCCAGCGCCGGCTCGGCGAGGTTGCGACGCATCGGGTCGAACGGGTGCGGCACGTACACCACACCGCCCTGGTCGCGGATCATGCGGGCGGCGTCGGCGGGCGGCACGCCGAACGGCACGCGCTCGGTGAGGAACAGACCGATGATCTCGCCGGCATGGGTGCGCAACTCCTCGCCGACGATCACCCGGCACGGCAGCCGGTCGGCGAGCTCCACGGCACCCTTGATCGCGTTGTGGTCGGTGATGCACAGCACGTCGAGGCCCGACTCGACGACGGCCTGCTCGACCTCGTCGGGCGTGGTGGTGCTGTCACCGCTCCACATCGTGTGGCTGTGCAGGTCGACGCGGACCCAGCCCTCGGGCAGCGGGTCGGCGAGGTGCGGGTGGCGGGCGACGGCGGCGTCGGACGGACGGGGCACGACGAGCAGGGTACCCGTGATGGCCCCGACGTCCGGGTGCCATGATGAGCTCCATGCGCTGGCGCCGCTCGGGCCGACTCCTGCTGGTGACCGGTGGATCCGGGTTCGTCGGCCGCCACCTCGTCGAGCGGGCGGCTCGCGACGACTGGCAGGTGATCGCCCCACCGTCGGGGGCGATGGACGTCACCCGGGCCGATCTGGTGGCTCGCGAGATCGGGACGTGGCGTCCGCACGCCGTGGTGCACCTCGCCTATCGCAAGGACGACCGGCGCAACATCGTCGACGGCAGCCGAAACGTCGCTCGCGCCGCGGGCGACGTGGGCGCCCGGCTCGTGCACGTGTCGACCGACGTGGTGTTCGGCGGGCGTCCGACGCCGTACACGGAGGCCGACCCGGTGTCGCCGATCACCGACTACGGCGAGTGGAAGGCCGAGGCGGAGGTCGAGGTCGCCCGCACCCACCCGGGTGCGGCGATCGTACGGACCTCGCTCGTGTACGGCAGCGAGCAGTACGGGCACGTGGAGCGCGACGTGGAGCAGGTGCTCGCAGGTCGTTCGACCACCGCCTACTTCACCGACGAGGTCCGGTGCCCCGTCGCCGCCGACGACCTCGCCGCTGCGCTCTCGGCCCTGGCCGCGCGGGCGGAGGTGACCGGCCCGTTGCACGTCGCCGGACCGGAGGCCGTCGACCGGGCCACGCTCGCGCGCCTCGTCGCCCGACGGCTGGGTGCCGGGGCCGCGGCCGAGCGGCTGCCGACCACGACCCTCGCCGCCACCGGGCTCCGGCGGCCCGGCGTGGTGATGCTCGACTGCAGTCGCGCCGCAGCGCTCGGCATCACCTGCCGGCCGGTGTCGCAGGTGCTGGCGGGCTGACGCTGCCCGGCGGATGCTGCCCGGCTGACGCTGCCGGCTCGGGCTGCCGGCGTTCACACCCAACCCTCACCCGACTCGCAGACGGATCCAACGCGAGGGGATCACCATGGTGCACGTGAGCAGCAGCCGTCGCACCACCTTCTCCCCCCCCTGGTGCTCCCCCTGACGGCTGCCGCACGTCCCGTCACCGCGGCCGAGCACGCCCGCCTCGCCCGCACCGTGCCCCGGCCGCGGTGACACGGACGTCCCCGTCGACCCGCTCAGGGGTCGGAGGGATCAGAAGGGATCAGGAGGGTCAGGCGCCCGACATCGTCATGTCGGCGATCACCAGGCTCACCCCGGCGGCGCGCATCGGCAGCCAGTCGACGTCGCCACCCACCTCGACGAGGTCGAGGAGCATGCGCTGCAGGGTGGAGGCGATGGTGAACTCGCGCACGGGCGCCCCGAGCTGACCGTTCGAGATCAGCAGGCCCGACGCGCCGGTGGAGAAGTCGCCGCTGATCGGGTTCACCCCGCTGTGCAGACCGGACACCTGCTGCACCAGCACGCCGTCCTGGATACCCGAGATCAGCTCGGTCTGCGACCGCGTGCCGGGCACCACCTGCAGGGCGAGGCACCCCACGCCCGGCGTGCCCTTGAAGCCGCCGCGCACCGCGTTGCCGGTGCTGGCCGTGCCGGCCCGCCGGGCGCTGTAGCTGTTGTGCACGAAGCCCTGCAGCACCCCGCCGTCGATCAGCACGTTGCGACGCGCCGCGAGGCCTTCGCCGTCGAGCTCGGTGGCGGTGTAGGCGAGCGGGTTCGTGGGGTCGTCGACCAGCGTGAACAGCGGGTTGGCGACGGTCTCGCCGACGCGGTCCTTGAACAGGCTGCGACCCTTGATCACCGACTCGCCGTTGAGCGTGCTGGAGATGATGCCGAGGAACTGGGCCGTCACGAACGGGTCGAGCACCACGGTGAGGCGGCGGCTCGCCGGCTTGGTGGCGCCGAGCAGACGGGTGGCGCGCTCGGCGGCCTCCTTCGCCGCCTTGGCGAGATCGAACTCGTCGGGCGAGCGGCCGACGCTGAAACCGAACCCGGTCTGGGTCTCGTCGCCGTCGTCGGCGAGCGTTCCGACGCTCACGTAGCAGCCGTTCTCGCGCCCGGCACGGCGGATGCCGGTGGTGGTGACGACGGCGGACTCGGCGGCGACGTCGCTGTAGTTGGCGTCGTCGACGCGCACCCGCGGATCGGACGCGAGCGCGAGGCGCTCGAGCTCCTTCGCGAGCTCGATCTTGCGGTCGGTGGCGTAGGCGGCCAGCGCCTCGTTCCACAGGTCCTGCGGCACGACGTCGACGTCGTCGGGCGAGGCGAGCCCGGCCCACTCGTCGGGGGTGCCGAACTCGACGTTGTCGCGGGCCTCGGCGAGCACCTCGGCGATCGCCCGCTCGTCGAGCGTGCCCGCGTACGCGAAGCCGGTGCGGCCGTCGCGGATCACCCGGATGCCGATGCCCTCGCTCTGGGCGCTGACGAAGTGCTCGATCTCGCCCTCGTACACGCGGATGTCGGTCTCGCTGTCGCGCGAGACGTACGCCTCCAGCTGCTCGCCGGGTCGCGCCTGGGCGACGACGGCGTCGGCGATGCGGAGCAGTTCGCTGTCGGGTCGGGTGCTCATGCGGCGGTGCCGCCGATCGTCATCGACTTCACCCGCAGCGTCGGCTGGCCGTCGCCCACCGGCACGCCCTGGCCGTCCTTGCCACAGGTGCCCGGGTTGCCCATGCCGAAGTCGTTGCCGAGGAGGTCGATGTCGCGCAGCACCTGCGGGCCGTTGCCGATGAGGTTGCCCTCGCGGAGCGGCTCGGTGATCTCACCGTTCTCGATGAGGTAGGCCTCGACCATGCCGAACACGAAGTCGCCGGTGGCGGTGTTCACGCTGCCGCCGCCGAGCTTCGCGACGTACACACCATGGTCGGTGTTGCGCACGATGTCGTCGGGTTCCTCGGTGCCGTTGAGCACGTAGGTGTTGGTCATGCGCACCATCGGCAGGTGCATGTAGCTCTGCCGGCGGCCGTTGCCACTCTGCGGGCGGCCCTCCTTGCGCGCACGGAGGTA
Source organism: Actinomycetota bacterium (assembly GCA_009704985.1). Classification (GTDB taxonomy): domain Bacteria; phylum Actinomycetota; class Acidimicrobiia; order Acidimicrobiales; family Ilumatobacteraceae; genus VFMC01. Next base: position 10,406 of record WLDE01000114.1, read on the forward strand.
GTCCCACATGTAGTCGGTGAGCACCCCGTCCTGGATGAGGACGTTGTACTGGCTGGGGTGCCCCTCGTCGTCGATGCCGATGGCACCCCACTCGGTGCTCATCGTGCCGTCGTCGACGAGGGTGACGAGCGGCGACGCCACCAGCTCGCCCGCCTTGCCGCGGTACACGCTGGCGCCCTTCGCGACCAGGTCGGCCTCGAGGCCGTGACCGCACGCCTCGTGGAACAGCACCCCACCGCTGCCGCGCTGGATGACCACGGGCATCGCGCCGCTGGGCGCGGGCCGGGCGTCGAGCTTGGTGATCGCCATGCGGGCCGCGTCGCGGGCGAGCGCCTCGACGTCGACCGCGTCGAACATCTCGAAGCCGATGGTCTGGCCGGCGCTCTGGAACCCGGTCTGCATGCCCGCGTCGCCGGTGGCGACCACGCTCATGCGCACGAGGCTGCGCACCTGCTCGTCCTCGGCGAGCACCCCGTCGGTGTTGGCCACCAGGATGCGGCGACGGCTGTCGCCGTACCCGGCCGACACCTGCACGATCGACGACCCGGCCGAGCGGGCGGCGTCGTCGATGCGGCGGAGCAGCTCGACCTTCGCGGCCTTGGGCACCTCGTCGGGGTAGCGCTCGACGGTGTTGACCTTCGTCCCGGCTCGCGGTGTGAGTGCGATCGTGCGCACGCCGCCACCGCCCTGGCTGGCCGCCGCGGCCGCCGACTGGGCGGCGGCGAGCAGGCCCGCCTCGCTGAGGTCGGCCGTGTGGGCGAAGCCGGTGGTGTCGCCCTTCACCACCCGGATGCCGGCACCGCGGTCGCGACCGCTGGTGACCTGTTCGATCCGTCCGTCGTCGAGTCCGGCCGAGGTGGAGCGCTTGTCCTCCGCGAACACCTCCGCGAAGTCCGCACCGCTGCGAACCGCCGCTCCCAGGACCCGACTGAGCACCTCTGCGTCGATCATCCCGGGGAGCCTACCGAGCGTCCGGCCGCCCGGATCGGAGGGCGTGTCGGAGGGCGTGTCGGAGGGCATGTCGGAGGGCATGTCGGAGGGCGTGTCGGAGGGCCCGTCGGAGGGCGTGTGACGAGGTGGCTTCGGTGCCGGGACCGGCCGGGCGTAAGGTGAGCCCCCGTGAACGTCGAGGTGGGCCTCCGGGGCGAGGCGACGATGGTGGTGACGGAGGCCGACACCGCTCGCGCGCTGAAGTCCGGCACCGTGGAGGTGCTCGGCACACCCCGGCTCATCGCCCTCTGCGAGGAGGCGACGTGCGCCGCGCTCGCCGGGCGGCTCCCGGAGGGGCAGACCACGGTCGGGATGCGGGTGCAGATCGATCACCTCCAGCCCACGGCGGTCGGTCAGGAGGTCGTGGCCGAGGCGACGCTCGAGAAGATCGACGGCCGGCGGCTCATGTTCACCGTGTCGGCGTCCGATACCAGAGGACTCGTGGCCGCAGGAAAGGTCACCCGGGTCCTGGTGGAGGTCGACCGATTCCACAGCAAAGCGCACTGACCGCCGGCTCCCGTCGCCGGCCCCGCTCGCTCCGGGCGAGCACCCGCACCGTCGCAGCGTGCGCGGCCGTCGCGATCGCCGCGTTCGGGTTGGCATCGTGCGCGGCCGGTGAGGAGATCGAGGAGACGGTCGGCAGCGTCGCCGAACAGGTGGACGAGGGCCTCACGGCCGTGCCGGTCGCCAACGGCGTCGCGTGCGACACCGATCGCCAGACGTTCGAACTCGCGATCGAGGCGTTCACCGCGATGACCGGCGCTCCGCCGGCGGCGGAGGCCGACCTCGTGACGCAGGGCTTCCTGTCGACCGAGGTCCCCGGCTACGACCTCGATCCCACCGGTTCGATCGTGCCGGCTCCTGGTTCGAACTGCGGCTGACGCGGATCGATCCGCATCACCCCGGCGGACGCGAGCAGACAGAAGACGCCGGCCAGCACGAACGCCGATCGGTAACTGCCGGTGACGTCGTGCAGCGCGCCCGCACCCCAGGCGGCGACGGCGGCACCGACCTGGTGTCCGGCGAACACCCAGCCGTAGACGAGCGGGCCCCGGTCTCGGCCGAAGTGGGCGATGCACAGCGCGACCGTCGGCGGCACGGTCGCGACCCAGTCGAGGCCGTAGAAGACCATGAAGCCGAACAGGCTGCCGCCGCCGCTGGCGAGCGCCGGGTCGAGCACGAACAGGCTGAGGCCGCGCAGCAGGTAGTACGCGAGCAGCAACTTGCGCGGGTCGTAGCGATCGGTGAGGTAGCCGCTCGCGATCGTGCCGGCGATGTCGAACACGCCGATGAGCGCGAGGTAGGTGGCCGCCGTCGGTCCGTCGACGCCGTGGTCGTGGGCGGCGGAGATGAAGTGCGTGCCGATGAGGCCGTTGGTCGACAGGCCGCACACGGCGAAGCTGCCCCACAGCAACCAGAACGTGCCCGACGACCTCGCCGCACGGAACGCGTCGAGCGCGTTCGCCACCGGGTTGCCGACCATCGCGGGAGGCGGCGTCCACGCCGGGCCGGCGCCGTACGGGACCAGGCCGACGTCCTCGGGCCGATCGCGGAGCAGGAACAGGCCGACGGGCACGACAGCCAGGGCGCCGATCGCGACGGTGGTGCCGACCCACCGCCACCCCGGACCGTCGGCGAGCCGGGTGAGCAGCGGCAGGAAGACGAGTTGACCACTGGCGCTCGCAGCGGTGAGCGCGCCCGTGACGAGACCCCGGCGGGCGACGAACCAGCGGCTGGCCACCGTCGACGCGAACACGGTGGCCATGCACCCGGATCCGATGCCGACGACGGCACCCCAGAGGAGGTACAGGTGCCACGGCTGCGACATCTGCGTCGTCAGCGCCGCCCCGACGGCGATGATCACGAGCGCCGTGGTCGTGACGCGACGGAGGCCGTAGCGCTGCTGCAGCGCGGCGGCGAACGGCCCGATGAAGCCGAACAGCAGCACGTTGATGCTGACCGCGAGCCCGACGGTGCCGCGGCCCCATCCGAACTCCTCGCGGAGCGGGTCGACGAGCACGCCGGCCGCACTGCGCGTGCCGGCCGCGCCGAGCAGGATCGCGAACGCCGCGCCGAACACCACCCAGTGGCGCCGGCTGCGGTCGGATGCAGGCGACGCGGGCGCGGCGGAGCCGGCGTGTTCGCTCACGCTCGGATGGTGGTCAGGCCAGGTTCGACGAGCGCGGGTAGATGTCGGACGGATCGGTCACGACGTTCACCAGGTACGGCACACCCGACGCGAACGCCCGGTCGAGCGCGGGCCCGATCTCGGACGGATCGGTGACGAGCTCGCCGCCACCGCCGAGCGCGGTGACCAC
>WLDE01000115.1 GCA_009704985.1 Actinomycetota bacterium
GGGCGTCCTCGCCGCCCCACCCGTGGCCGAGCTTCGCCGGCGGCAGCGGCAGCTGCAGGCTGTAGACGGGCCACTCCTTGTTGTAGAGGCTGAACGGCGGCACCGGCGCCAGCAGATCCATGTTCGCCTCGTAGTAGGCGTCGAGGCTCCCGACGTCACGCCAGTAGCCACGCTCGTGCTCCGCCTGGCCGGGGATGGTGTTGCGCGAGAAGTCATACATGCGTGCCACACCCGCCCGCGTGAGCGCCGGGATCACGTCACCGCCGATGTCGGTGGGGCCGGCGGTGTCGTCGTGCGGGGTGACGACGTCGACCAGCGTGTCGGTGGAGAACACGTAGTTGCCCATCGAGGCGAGCGACATCGTCGGGTCGCCCGGCATCGGCGGCGGGTCGGCCGGCTTCTCGAGGAAGTCGACGATGCGGCCGTCGTCGGCGGCGTGGATGATGCCGAACGCCGACGCCTCGGCACGCGGGACGGGAATCGCGGCCACCGTCACGCCGGCACCGCTCTCGATGTGCTCGGCGACCATCTGCCGCGGATCCATGTGGTAGATGTGATCGGCACCGAAGACGCACACGTGGTCGGGGCGCTCGTCCGAGATCAGGTTGAGGTTCTGGTACACCGCGTCGGCCGACCCGGCGAACCACTGCGGACCACGACGCATCTGCGCCGGCACCGGCGTCACGTAGTTGCCGAGCAGCGTGGAGAACCGCCAGGTCTGCGAGATGTGCCGGTCGAGGCTGTGGCTCTTGTACTGGGTGAGCACCACGATCTTCAGGTAGCCCGCGTTCGCGAAGTTCGACAGCACGAAGTCGATGATGCGGTACGACCCTCCGAAGGGCACGGCGGGCTTGGCCCGGTCGATCGTGAGCGGGGAGAGACGGCGGCCCTCGCCACCGGCGAGGACGATGACGAGGATGCGCGGAGCGGCCATACGGGCGGGACAGTAGTGGTCCGGGCGGGCGGCCGCGGGCGATGCCGCGGGAGCGCTCAGCCGCCGGGCGCGGACGCTCCGGCGATGCGCCGATACAGCTCGACGTGGGCCGACGCGGGCTCGCGCCACGACCAGTCGATCGCCATCCCCCGCCGGCGCATGGCGTCGCGCCGCGGCCGGTTCGCGTGCGCCCGAGCCGCCCGGTGCAGTGCGTCGAGCAGGTCGAGGCTCGTGGGGCGGGCGGCGGTGACGCCCGTGCCCGCCGACGGGTTGGCGTCCACGTCCACCACGGTGTCGTGCAGGCCACCGACGTCGGTCACCACCGGCAGGGCGCCGTAGCGCATGGCCTGCATCTGCGCCAGGCCGCACGGCTCGAACCGGCTGGGCATCACGAACAGGTCGCCGCCGGCGAACAGGCGGTGCGCGAGCGCCTCGTCGTAGCCCCGGCTGAACGCCACCCGATCGGGCGCCGCGGCGGCCGCCGCGGCGAGCGCGTCCGCCAGGTGCGCGTCGCCGTCACCCAGCACGGCGAGCTGCATCGGCAGGCGCTCCAGCAGGGGCAGCAGCGGCAGCACCAGGTCGATGCCCTTCTGGTCGACGAGGCGGCTCACCACCACGGCCAGCGCACCGGGCATCTCGGGCAGGCCCAGCTCGGCACGCAACGCCGCCCGGTTGGCGTCCTTCCCGGCGAGGTCGGTGCGGTCGTAGCGGACCGGCAGGTGCGGGTCGGTGGCCGGGTCCCATGCCGTGGTGTCGATGCCGTTGAGGATCCCCACCAGCGACTCGCCGCGCTCACGCAGCACGCCCTCCACCCCGAAACCGCCCTCCGGGGTGAGGATCTCGCGGGCGTAGGTGGGGCTCACCGCGACGACGACGTCGGCGAGGCGGATCGCACCCACGAGCGGGTTGACCGCGCCGAACCACTCGAACGCGCTCCGGTGGTACGCGAACGCAGGGAGCCAGCCGGCGTTGGTGGTGCCCTGGTAGCCGAGCGTGTGGATGGTGAGCATCGTCGGCGGGGCCGGGTCGAGGTGCGCGAGCGCGCTCGCCGTGTGCCAGTCGTTGAGGTGCAACACGTCGGGCCGGCGCGATCGGGCCAGCGCGGCCACGGCTGCCGAGAAGCGGAAGAACCGCTCGTCGTTGTCCCACCAGCCCTCGCCGCTCGGCTGTAGGTACGGGTGCGGCCGCCAGATGCCGGGGACGTCGACGAGGGTGACGTCGAGCCCGTCGGCGGTGTGGCCCCGCCGGGCTCGGGCAGGGGCGGCCCACGCCGGGACGTCGAGGTCGACCACCTGCTCGTCGAGCAGCACGAGACCGCTGTAGTCGGGCAGCGCGACCTCCACGTCGACGCCCTGCCGGCGCAGCTCGTCGACCAGGCCCGCCGCCGCGGCGGCCAGCCCGCCCACGCGTACGAGTGGCGCGAGTTCGGCCGTCGCGAACAGCACCTTCATCGTGTGGCTCCCGAGGTCATCGCGCCACACCGTAGGACAGGCGCGCCGCCGGGGCGCGCCGGCTCACGCGAGCGTGGCTCCCGACGCCCGGTGTCGGCGCCACCCCTGGTAGCCGGTCACGCAGAAGGTGAGCAGCACCAGACCGCTGACGATCAGCGCCGCCGGTCCCACCACGTCCTGTGCATCATGGTCGTTGGAGTCGAGGATGAGGTACACCACGTAGACCACGTAGAAGGCGCACAGCAGCAGACCCTCCCAGCGCTTGATCTTGAACCCGTTCCACACGATCGGCAGCAGCACGAACGACGCCGCGATCATCACCGGGTAGTCGAGCCGCAGGGCACCGTCGGTGACCGGGATGCCATCGCTCGCCAGCACGCCCGACGCGCCCAGCACGCACAGCAGGTTGAAGATGTTCGAGCCCACGACGTTGCCGACGGCGATGTCGCGCTCGCCGCGGAACGCCGCGAGCATCGACGTCGCGAACTCGGGAAGCGACGTGCCGACGGCCACGACCGTCAGGCCGATGACGAGCTCGCTCACGCCGAGATCGGTCGCGATGTCGGTGGCCGAGTTCACCAGCAGCTGCGAGCCGACGATCAGGATGCCGAGGCCCACGATCACCAGGCCGATCTGGACGATCAGCGGCTTGTCCTTGATCGAGCCCTCGACCTCCTCGGTGCCCTTCTCGAACTCGTCGACGACGCCCTGCTTCTCGCGCCGCGCGGCACGGATCAGCCACACCGTGTACACGATGATGCCGAGGAACAGGATCACGCCGTCGATGCGGCCGATCGAGTTGTCGAGCGAGAGCACGAGCGCCAACACGCCGACCCCGATCATGATCGGGATGTCGAGCCTGATGATCCGGGCGGACACCACGAGGCCGCCGACCACCGCCGACGCACCGAGGATCAGCAGGATGTTGACGATGTTGCTGCCCACCACGTTGCCGAGCGCGACGTCGGTCTCACCCGAGAGCGCCGCGCTGGCACTCACCGCGAACTCGGGTGCGCTCGTGCCGAACGCGACGACGGTGAGGCCCACCACCACGGGAGCGATGCCGAGCCGCGCGGCGATGGAGGCGGCGCCCTTCACCAGGAACTCCGCCCCGGCGACGAGGCAGACGAGGCCGATGATCAGCGCAGGGATGGTCCAACCCGTGATGGCGATCATCGGACGAACGCCGTGGCGAGCTCGATGAGCGTGCGCGTGCCGTAGCCGGTGGCCCCTCGTGACAGCCATCCGTCGTCGGCGTCGGAGTCCATCGGCCCGGCGATGTCGAGGTGCGCCCAGCGGGTGCTGCCCACGAACTCGTTGAGGAACAGCGCGGCGGTGATGGCGCCGCCGTAGGGGCCGCCGACGTTCTTCATGTCGGCCACCTGCGAGTCGAGCAGCTTGCGGTACTCCTTCGCGAGCGGCAGCTGCCACATCGACTCGTCGACGCGGGCCGACGCGCCGCGCACCGTGTCCACCCAGGCCTGGTCGTTGCCGAGCACGGCGGCGAACTTGGGGCCGAGCGCCGCGATGGCCGCACCGGTGAGCGTGGCGATGTCGACGATCGCGTCGGCACCGTCCTCGACGGCCAGCGACAGGCCGTCGGCGAGCACCAGGCGACCCTCGGCGTCGGTGTTGTGGATCTCGGCGGTCTTGCCGTTGCGGAACGTGAGCACGTCACCCAGCTTGAGCGCACTCCCCGACGGCATGTTGTCGGTGCACATCAGGTAGCCGGTCACCTGGGCCCGGCACTTCAGCGCCTTCAGCGTGCTCATCGTGGCGAGCACCGCGGCAGCACCGCTCATGTCCATCTTCATCTTGGCGTGCGAGGCGTCGCTCGGCTTGAGGCTGATGCCGCCCGAGTCGTACATGACGCCCTTGCCGACCAGCACGAGGTGACCGGTCGGGTTGCGCGGCGTGTAGGTGAGCTTCACCATGCGCGGCGGCTCGGTGCTGCCCTGGTTGACACCGATCATGCCGCCGCAGCCCATCGCGGCGAGCTTGTCCTTGTCGAACACCTCCACCCCGAGGCCGGTCTCCGCCGCCACGGCGACGGCGCGCTCGGCCATCTTCCGGGCGGTGAGGTACGCGGGCGGCGTGTTGGCGAGATCGCGGGCCAGGTGCACCGCGCGGGCGGTGACCGTGCCACGGTCGACTCCGGCGCGCACGCCCGGGGTGCGCTTGTCGCCGACGACGAGGCTGATACGGCTGAGCGTGGACGCGCCCGACGTGTCGGTCTTGAGCCCGATGTACCGGTAGGCGGCGAGCAGCGCACCCTCCACCACGGCCTGGCCGGCCGCCTTGGAGTCGACCCCCTCCAGATCCGCGAGCGACGTAGCGATCGTGCTGCGCTTGCCGGCGGCCCGCACCAGCGAGGCCGCGGCGGAGCGGAGGCCGTTGGCGGTGAGCTCGGACGGGTCGCCGATGCCGATCGCGATCAGCGTCGGCCCGGTGGCCGACGGCAGCACGAGCACCTGGCCGGGCTTGCCGTCGAAGCCGTTCGCAGACAGCGCGGCCCGGCTGAGGCCGAGCTGGCGGGGTACGGGGCCGGAGGAGGCGACGGGCACACCGACGGCCTCGGCGCCGCGCGGGGCGGACTTGACGATCTCGACGGTCACGGGGCTCGCGGTCATGGGCATGCAGTCTGGCGGACGACGCGGGCCCTGCCACGGATCGTGTCCGAACTCCTCAGAACTCCTCCCGTCGCGATCGACGCCACCGGGGCGTCGCGAGGCGGCGCCGGGCGCGACGACGGGTCAGACGTCCTTGGCGACGAGGCTCGTCCCCTCGCGCCAGCGCGCCATCGTCCAGAGCAGGTCGGACAGCCGGTTGAGGTACGGCACCACCTGCGACGGCGGCTCGGCGGCGCGCAGCGCGAGCCGCTCCGCGCGGCGCACGACCGTGCGGCCGAGATCCAGCCACGCCGCCACCACGTCTCCGCCCGGCACCACGAACTCGGTGGGGTGCTCGAACTGCTCGTCGAGGTCGTCGATCGTGCGCTCGAGGCGCAGCACCATCTCCTCGGTCACGCTCGACATGCCCGGCTGCAGCTTCGAGCGGTTCTCCGGCAACGTGGCGAGCTCGGCCATCAGCACGTACAGGTCGCGCATGATCGGCACCAGCACCTCGTCGACCGGCGAACCCGGACCGGCCTGTGCCCGAGCGAGGCCGAGCACCGCCTGCGCCTCGTCGACGGTGCCGTATGCCGTGGGCAGCTCGCTGTCCTTGGGCACCCGCCCGCCGTAGAACAGACCGGTGGTGCCGTCGTCGCCGGCCTTCGTGTAGATCCGCTCTCGGGGCATCGGGTCAACGTACCGAGGGTTCGGGTGACGTGCGCGATCGGAGCCCGATCAGCACCCGACGACGTCGGACACTCGCTACGCGCTGACGAGGCGCGGGCCGCTCTCGGCCGCGTCACCGTCGATCGCCGGATACCACGTGTTCGAGCGGTGGCGCAGCACCAGGAAGCCCGCCAGGAGCGCGACCGCACCGACGGTGAAGGCGACCCGCAGGTTGGCGAGGTCGCCGATCGAGCCGATCACCATCAGGCCGATGCCGTACGACACGCCCATCGACGCCTGGTTCAGCGACATGATCCGGCCCCGGCTCTCCGGCGGCGCGTCGCGCTGGATGATCGTGGACACGGTGACGAAGAACGCCGAGGTGCCGGCGCCCAGCACGGCGGCGCAGGCGATGACGGCGACCTGGTTGGGCGACGTCGCGTACGCCAGCAGCGCGGCCGCCAACCAGCCGATCACGATCGCCACCATCCGGCTGCGGCGCACGCGCACGGCGAGCATCGTGACCAACAGCCCGCCGAAGATCGCACCGATCCCCTGCGCCGAGCTCATCGCACCGGTGAGGCCCGTGCCGCCGTCGAACTCCGCCGAGGCGAAGATCGGGATGAGGCCCATGAACGGGATCAGCGTGAGGTTCACCAGGATCGCGATCATCACGCCGTGGAAGCAGCCGGGCGCCACGCGCAGCGCCCGCCACCCACCGACCAGGCGCTCGCCGATCGTGCCGTCCGCGCCGCCGTGGGGCCGGAACGATCGTCGCACGGCCCAGACCGCGCCCGACAGGACGACGAAGGTGGCGGCGTTGAACGCGATCGTCCACGCCGGGCCGACCGTGGCGGCGAGCACCGTGCCGATCATCGGGCCGAGGATGCGGCCGCCGTTCCACGAGTACACGCCGAGGGAGATCATCGCCATCAGCTCGTCGGGCTCGACCAGGTCGGGCAGCATCGCCTGGTACGACGGGGCGCCGAGCGCACCCGCGCCACTCGCGACCAGGATGATCGCGGTGAGCACCGCCGGGTCGCGGACGCCGGCACCCAGCACGGCGGCGAGCGCTGCGGTCATCGTGGCCTGGAGCAACAGGGCGGAGGCGAACACCCGGCGACGGTCGAACTTGTCCGCGAGCAGGCCACCGATCGGCGACGCGATGCCCTGCGGCATGAAGGTCGCGAGGGCGACGAGACCGGTCTGCACGGCCGAGCCGGTGTCGGCGGCCACGAGGCTGCCGACGACGATGAGCTGCACCCACGTGCCGATGTCGCTCACGAGCGCGGCCGACCACAGCAGGCGGACGCTCCGATGGCGCAACGGACGGAAGGGATGGTTGCTCACAGCAAGTGTCGAGGGTATCGGCACGGTCGCCGCGAGACCGGAGCGGTTTCGCGCCCGGCGAGGGTGCGTACGTCACACGTCAGCAACCGTTCGTCGGCACCCACGACGGACACCCGACGACGGATGCCGCAACGACCGCCCTTCTCACCGAACTTTCACCCATTGCGTCTTCCTTGCGATCGCAAGCTCTGCCATGATGGCGTCGTCGGGAACGCCCGGCGCTCCCCGTCCGCCCGTGCCCGACCGCGACGTCCCCAGGAGGAACCGTGAGCCGTACCCGCAAGATCGTCATCGCCGTCTGTGCCCTGCTCGTGCTCGGCGTCGGCGGGGTCTACGCGTTCATCCTCCTGCGTGACGACGCACCCGAGGCGCTCGACACCGGCGACCTCGATGCCGCGCTGAACGCCACCACCGCTCCCGACGCCCCCGACGCCGCAGTGGAGACGACCGCCGCACCGCCGGCCACCGAGCCGGCCGCCGCCACCACCGCCCCCGCTGCGGACACCACGGCCGCACCCACCACCGCCGCCGCGACGTCCGACGTGAGCGGGGTGTGGAACATCAGCCAGGACTCCACGCTCGGCTACCGGGTGAGCGAGGTGCTCGGCGGCGTGGACACCGAAGGCGCCGGCCGCACGAACCAGGTGACGGGCACGCTCACCATCGACGGCTCCACCGCCACCGCCGCCGAGTTCACCGTCGACATGGCCTCGATCACCAGCGACAGCGACCTCCGCGACGGCCAGTTCCGCACGCGGATCATGAGCACCGACGAGTTCCCCACCTCCACCTTCGTGCTCACGACGCCGATCGAGTTCGGTGCGGTCCCGGCCGAGGGCGAGCAGATCACGGCGTCCGCCACCGGCGACCTCACGCTGCGCGGCGTCACCCGCTCGGTCACCTTCGACCTGACGGCGCAACTCGAGGGCGGCCGCATCGGCGTGCTCGGCTCGATCCCGATCTTGTTCTCCGACTACGAGATCCCGGACCCGTCGAACGGCTTCGCCGTCGTGAAGGACGACGGCCTGCTCGAGTTCGTCCTCGTCTTCGACAAGGCCTGACCCGGCCCGACCCCGAGTCCCAGCGGTCCATCCGAGTCCCACCGGTCCGCCCGAGTGTCTCCGGTCCGCCCGAGTCCCAGCGCTCCACCCGAGTCCCACCGGTCCGCCCGAGTGCCACACGTCCATCCGAGGGCGTGGGGCACACCCGGGTGCGCCGCTGCCACTCGGATGGCTGCGGTACCGTGCCGCCCATGTCGGTCGCCGAGCTCCTCGCCGCCTCGCCGGGCCTCTACGTCGGCCCGGGTGGCGGCCTCGAGAGCGGGCCGTTCGTGGCCCGCATCACCGTCACGCCGCTCCCCAACGGTGGCGTCGCCCTCGACTACGACGCCGCCTCCCGCGACGAGGGTGTGCTGCACCGTGAGCACTCGGTGCTGTCGCCGGGTCCCGACGGGTGCGACCGGCTCTTCGTGGCGCACTCCGAGTCGCCGTTCGTGACGGAGATGGTGGCGTCCGAGCCCGGCTCGTCCCGCTTCGTCCAGCCCACGCCGTTCGGGCCGTTCACGATGGAGATCGTGATCCACGTCCCCGAGCCCGACCACCTCACCTACGCCTGGTGGTGGGCACCCGACGGTGACGCGCCGATCGAGCAGTCGAAGGCCGAGACCCGCCGCCACACGCCCTGACGGCGCACGCACTCACGCCCGCCCGTCCTGGGCGCCACGCACAACTCACCGGGGCTGATCACGACCGAACGCCGGCACCCAGGACCCCGACCGTAACGACCTGGGCGCCACACCCGACTCACCGACGCTGATCACGAGCGACCGCCGGCACCCAGAACCCGAACCGGAACGACCTGGGCGCCACGCCCGACTCACCGACGCTGATCACGAGCGACCGCTGGCACCCAGGACCCCGACCGCAACGACCTGGGCGCCACGCCCGACTCACCGACGCTGGTCACGAGCGACCGCCGGCACCCAGAAGCGTGTCCCGCGGTCAGCCGGCGGTGGGTTGGCTGCGGGCCCACGCCTCGGCGAGCGCCGCGTAGCGGCCGCCGCGCTCGACGAGCTCGTCGTGGGTGCCGAGCTCGACGAGCTTCGCGTGATCCACCACGGCGATCCGGTCCGCCCGGCGCACGGTGGACAGGCGGTGCGCCACCACGATCACGGTGCGGCCGGTCATCAGCGTCTCGAGCGCTCGCTCCACCACCACCTCGGTGCCCGGGTCGAGGTTGCTCGTCGCCTCGTCGAGCACCAGCACGGCCGGATCCACCAGCGCGGCGCGGGCGAGCGAGATCAGCTGCCGCTCCCCCGCCGACAGGCGCGAACCCCGCTCGCGCACCTCGGTGTCGAGACCGTCGGGGAACTCCTCGAAGCGCTCCAGCGCCCCGATCCGGTCGAGCGCAGCGGCGACCTCGTCGTCGGTGGCCGACGACCGGGCGATACGGATGTTGTCGCGGATCGTGCCGCCGAACAGGAAGCCCTCCTGGGGCACCACCACGATCCGCTCGCGCAACGACGCCATCGACGCCACGCGCAGGTCGACGTCGCCGAAGGTCACCCGTCCGTCGGACGGGTCGTACAACCGCGACAGCAGCTTCGCGAGCGTGCTCTTGCCCGCGCCGGTGGGGCCGACCAGCGCGAGCCGCTCGCCCGGGGCCACCCGGATCGACACGCGGGTGAGCGCGTTGCGCTCCGCGCCGTCGTAGCGGAACGTGAGGTCGTGCGCCTCCAGCGCGCCACGGGCCGGCAGGGTCACCGGGTGCGGGTGCTCGCCGACGTCTGGCTCGGCGTCGATCAGGCCGTACAGCTTGTGCAGCGACGCGGCCGCCGACTGCACGGTGTTGTACAGCTGCGACAGCTGCTGCACCGGCTCGAACAGGTTGGCGAGCAGCAGCACGAACGCCGCCACGGTGCCGACCTCGATGCTGCCGTTGTGGCTGAGCCACCCGCCAACGCCGATCACCACGGCGATCGCGAACACGCCGACCCACTCGACGAGCCCGAAGTACCACACACTCACCCGCACGCTGTGCAGGTGGCTGCGGTACAGCGCCCGGTTGGTGCCGTGGAAGCGGCGGATCTGCTCGTCCTGACGGTCGTACGCCTGGATGACCCGCACCCCGGCGATCCCCTCCTGCAGCGACGACAGGTTCTGCCCCACCTTCTCGCGCACGTCGAGGTAGGCCTTGTTCGACTGCCGCTGGAACCGCACCGACGCGGCGACGATGATCGGCAGCACCACCATCACCACGAGCGTCAGCTCCCAGCTCAGGACGGCGAGCGTGATCAGGGTGAACACCAGCAGCAGGCCTGCGGACACGAACTGGAGCAGGCCCCACTGGATGAGCTCGCCCATGCTCTCGATGTCGGCGGTCATGCGCGACACGAGCACGCCCGCCTTGTTCCGGTCGTAGAACGCCATCGACTGCGCCTGCAGCCGGTCGAACACCCGCACCCGCAGGTCGCGCAGGAACCCCTCACCCGCGTTGTTGATCGCCAGGTACTGCTGCCGGCCGGCGAGGTAGTTGATCACCACCACCACCACGTAGGCCACGACCGCCGTGTTCAGCGCCGACACGCTCCCCGCACCGACACCGCCACCCAGGCCCTCGTCGGTCGCGTACTTCACGAGCAGCGGCCCCGCCACCGTGCAGACGGTGGTGATCGTCACGAACCCGATCGCGGCGTAGATGAACCGCTTGTAGGGCGTGGCGAACTCGATCGAGCGGCGCAGCACGCGGCTCGTCTCCTCGCGGTCGAGGCGGTCCTCGTCGCTCAGCGCGCCAGAGGCCCACATCAGCCGCGCACCTCCTCGTCGGACGCCGCGCCGGATGCCGGATCGGCGACGGGGACGGCATCGTCGGTGTCGTCGACGTCCTCCTCGCGCAACGCGGCCAGCACCTCGCGGTACCGCTCGCTGGTGGCGAGCAACTCGTCGTGCGTGCCCGTGGCGGCGACCCGGCCGTCGTCGACCAGCACCACCGTGTCGGCCAGGGCGATCGTGCCGGGGCGGTGCGCGATCACGATCGTGGTGCGACCGCGCATCACCGTGGCCATCGCGTCGCGGATCTCGTGCTCCTTCGACGGGTCGACCGCGCTCGTGGCGTCGTCGAGCACCAGCACCCGCGGGTCGGCCAGGATCGCACGGGCGATCGCGATGCGCTGCCGCTGACCGCCGCTGAGCGAGAAGCCGCGCTCGCCGATCACGGTGTCGTACCCCTGCGGCAGTTGGGTGACGAAGTCGTGCGCGCCGGCCAGCGTCGCCGCACGGTGCACCTCCTCGATCGGCGCGTCGGGCCGGGCGAAGGCGATGTTGCCGACCACCGTGTCGTTGAACAGGAAGGTGTCCTCGAACACGATGCCGACGGCGCGGCGCAGGTCGGTGAGCCGCAGGTCGCGCACGTCGACCCCGTCGATCTGCACCTTGCCGTCCTGGACGTCGTAGAAGCGGGTGAGCAGGCGTGCCACCGTGCTCTTGCCGCTGCCGGTCGCGCCGACGAGGGCCACGGATCGACCCGGCTCGATCGTGAGGTCGAAGCCGCGCAGCACCGGGGCCGACGGGTCGTAGCCGAACGTGACGTGCCGGAATCGCACACCACCGACGGGCGGCTCCGTCGGCAGCGGTCGCGGCTTCGGCGGGTCGTCCACCTCGGGCACGGTGGTGAACACCTCGTTCACGCGCAACAGCGCGGCCGCGGCCCGCTGACCGAACGCCACCGTCATGCCGAGGCTGCGCAGCGGGGCCACGAGCAGCACGACGTAGAGGAAGAACTCGAACATCTCGCCGTAGGTCATCTCGCCGTTCAGCACCCGGTGACCGCCGATGCCGAGCACGGCGATCATCCCGAGGTTCGGCAACAGGTCGAGCGCCGGCAGGAACGTGCTGCGCACCCGGGCCGACTTCAGCGACTCGCGACGGATGTCGTCGGCCTCCACCCGCAGCTTCGCGGCCTGCACCTGCTCGGCGCCGAACCCCTTCACCACCCGCACGCCGCTCACGCTCTCCTCCACCACGGTGGCGAGTTGCGCCTGCTCGGCCTGCACGGCGAGCACGGCCGGGTGGATCGTGCGCGAGAACCGCTGGGCGAGCAGGTTCACCACCGGCAACGGCGCCAGGGCGATCAGCGCGAGCAGCGGCTGCGACGTGAACAGCACGATCACCACGGCGACGACCATCGCGAGGTTCGACGCGGTGAGCGGGATCATCACCACGAACCCCTGGATCTGCAGCATGTCGCTCGACGCACGGCTCATCAGCTGCCCGGTCTGGGTGTGGTCGTGGTAGCCGACGTGCAGTCGCATGACGTGGCCGAACAGTTGCTCGCGCAGGCGCGTCTCGGTGAGCCGGCTCTCCCGGAACGCGACCCATCGCCGCCACCCGGAGAACACACCGGCGATCACCGCCATGGCGGCGATGAGCCCGCTCCAGAACCACAGGCTCTCGCGGCCGATCACGCCGCGGTCCACCGCGAGCCGGGTGAGTCGCGGCACCGCCACCTTGCTCGCGCTCCACGCGAGCCCGATCAGCATGCCGGCGATCAGGCCCCGCCGCTGCTCCCACAGCACCCGGCGCAGCAGCGGCCAGCCGGAGGTGGGGCGAACGGGGTCCATCGACGGCGACGCTACACAGCGACCCGGCGCCGGTTTCCCGTCAGGCGTACCATGCCGGCATGGATCTGTTGGCGTGGGTGATCGTCGGGCTGATCGCCGGAGGCGTCGCCCGCTGGATCGTGAAGGACGAGCGCAACGGCTGCCTGTACACGATCTCCGTCGGGGTGATCGGCGCGCTGATCGGCGGTGGCCTGATGCGCGGCGCTGGGATCGACAACGACGACGCCGAGCTGTTCGCGTCGATCGGCACCGCGATCGTGGGCGCCGTGTTGCTGCTGCTGGTGCTGCAGGCCCTCGACGGCCGGATGCAGCGACGCCGGCGGCCGTGGGACCGCTGAGCGCCCGACGGCTCAGCTCAGGAGCTCGCGCACCCGGTCCTTCGGTCGGCCGACGATGGCCTTCTTCTTCGTGACCACGACCGGCCGCTGGAGCAGCTGCTTGTGCTTCACCAGCAGCGCCACGACCTGCTCGGGCGTGGCGGCGTCCGCGTCGGTGAGACCGAGCTTGTTCCAGAGGCTGTCACGACGGACCAGGTCGGTGACCGGGTCCTCCAGCTTCGCGATGATGCGCTCCAGCGTCGCCGCGTCGGGCGGCGTCTTCAGGTAGAGCACGATCTCGGCGTCGACATCCAGTTCCTCGGCAATGCGCACGGCATTGACGGAGGAGTTTCAATTCGGGTTGTGGTAGATGGTCACGTCGGCCATGCGCCGCATCGTAGGGCGGTGCCGGCACACGTGCCCAACGGTCGTCCGACGCCGTGCGTCACGCGACCCGACCGAGCCCCGACCGAGCCCCGACCGAGCGCCGACCTCGCGCCGAGCACTGCTCAGCGAGCGTCGACGAAGAGGCTCTGGCAGCTGCGCCCGACCCGACCGTGCTCGTCGAACAACGCCGATTCGGCCAGACCCGAGCCGACGGGTCCGTAGTACGACCCCGTCCGCATCCCCACCCACTCGCCGACCGGCGGCCGCAGCAGGTGCACCGTGAGATCGGGGTTGATGTAGAGGTA
>WLDE01000116.1 GCA_009704985.1 Actinomycetota bacterium
CACTGTTCTCCCCCTTGTGGTTGGTGATCGCGCAGTCTTCCACATCCGCGACCATGAGTTGTACAACTGCACCGGGAATCGTGTGTTGCGCGCGGGCGCGCCGTGCGGCCGGCAACGGCGGCGGAGTGCCGTGCCGGACGGTGCCGAGGTCGCGCCGGTGGCGTCAGACGAAGCGGGCCCAGTCGTCGAGCGGCATGCGCTCGCTGCGGAGCGTGTTGATCGGCGCGTCGGGATCCGGGTGGCCGATCGACATGCCGCAGAACAGCATCTCCTCCTCGGGAGCACCGACGAAGCTCCGGATCGCGCCGTGGCGGACCGACCAGTACTCCTGCGCACACGTGGCCAGGCCACGGTCGACCGCCAGCAGCATGAACGTCTGCAGGAACATGCCGAGGTCGCTCCACTGCGGCGGGCCCATGCGGCGGTCGACGAAGCAGAACAGCGCCGCCGGAGCGCCGAAGAAGTCGCCGTTGCGGGCGAACTGGGTGAGCCGGCCGGCCTTGTCCTCACGCGGGATGCCGAGGGTGGCGTACATCTGCTCGCCGACCGTGAACCGGTTCGTGCGGTAGGGCTCGACGAGCTCCTTGGGGTAGATGTCGTACTCGCCCGCCTCGAGGGGCGGCTGCGTCGGCAGGAACTCGCGCAGCCGGTGCATCGACTCGCCGTTGACGACGTAGATCCGCCAGGGCTGCAGGTTGCCGCCGCTGGGCGCGCGTGCCGCGTCGACCAGCAGATCCCGCAGCACCTGGTCGTCGACCGGGGTGTCGAGGAAGGCGCGGATGGACGAACGGGTGTGGACGGCGTCGACGACGTGCATGGCGGGTGACCGTATCGTGACGCGACGGACCGTGCACGCTCCGGACCGTGCACGCTCCGGACCGTGCACGCTCCGGAGTGGAGCGCACGGTCCGCGACGGATCGGGACCTTTCGCCCTGGAGACGGCCACGTCGGCGGAGACGCAATGAGTGCCCAGGGAGAAAGGGATCGACCATGTGGAGAACGACCTCACTGATCGCCGTGCTCGCCCTCGGCGCGACCGGTGTCGCCTGCGGCGGGGACGGGGGCGGGCTGCCGGCGCAGGGCCGCTTCTGCGATCTCCTCGTGGAGGCCGAGTCGTCGGGTGCCGTCGACCTCTCGGACGAGGCAGCCGCCGGCGAGGCACTCGAGGTCCTCGCCGACCTCCGCGACGCTGCGCCGGGGAGCGTCGCCGACGACCTCGACGTGATCATCGAGGGCCTCGAGGCCCTGACCTCGGGTGATCTCGACCGGCTCGCCGACGAGGACTTCATCCGCGACGTCGAGGACGCCTCGGCGGACCTCGAGCGGTACGCGAGGGACGAGTGCGGGATCGACATCGGTGGTGACGCCACCGACGACACCGCAGCGACGGCCGACACGGCCGACACCTCAGCGGCGGACGACACCGGCGAGCCGGTGCCGGTCGACGCCGCGGTGCCGCTCGCCGTGACCGCCCAGGGGGTCGCCTTCTTCCCGTCCTACGACGAGCCGCAGGGAACGTGGGCCGCCGTCGTCACCAACCCCGACGACGCGCTCGTCGCCGAGTACGTGACGGTGCAGGCGACGTTCCGTGACGCAGGCGGTGCCGTGGTCGGGACGGACACCGGCTACCTGTCCGAGATCGGTCCCGGCGAGCGTCGCGCCGTCGCGACCGACTACGCCGATCTGCCCGAGACGGCCGTGACCGTCGAGGTCGTGACCAGCGTCGACTCGTATCGCACGGCGGACGCCCCCGGGCCGGGGCTGTCGTTCGGCCCGAGCACCGTCCGGCGCGACGACGACGGCCGGCTCACCATCCTCGGTGAGATCACCAACAGCACCGACACGACGATCGGCGGTCCCACGGTGACCGCCGTGTTCCGCAGCCCCGACGGCACGGTCGTCGGTGGCACGCAGGGCTACCCGAGCTTCGTCCCGGCGCAGGGTTCGGTCGGCGTCGAGCTCTCGACGTCGCTGGTGCTGCCCGTCGACACGACCGTCGAGCTGTTCGCGGACTGGAGCTCGTCCGGCAGCGGCGACGACGCCGACGCCACACCGGTCACCGTCACCGACCAGGGGTTCAGCACGAGCGGGGACGCCAGCAGCTCGTCGGGCACCTGGGGGGCGCTCGTCACCAACCCGAACGGCGACCTCACCGCCTCGTACGTGCAGGTGATCGCGACGTTCCGCGACGCCACCGGGACGGTGGTGGGCGTCGAGTCGTCATCGATCGGCGCGATCCCCGCCGGCGGCACCGGTGCGTTCGGGTCGGACTACCTCTACGACCTGCCTCCCTCGGCGTCGACGATGGACGTCGTCGCCTGGACCGGCAGCTGGAACGACGCCCCCGTCGTCGGGGCCCTGACGGTGTCGGGTGTGACGGTGGTACCGCAGGACTACGGCGGTGTGGAGGTGATCGGCGAGCTCACCTCGACCTTCGCCGCAGCCGGCGACGGTGTCGGCGTCGTCGCGGTGTTCCGTGACGCCGACGGCGTCCTCGTGGGCGCCGGCGCGGGCTACGTCGACATCGTGCCCGCCGGCGGGTCGACGGGCTTCTCGATCATCTCGGTGTTCACGTACCCCGGCCCCGTCAGCGCCGAGGTGTACCCGGATCCGGGCAACCTCCTCGGCGGGTGACGGTCGTGGTGCTGCGCCGTCGGGTCAGGCGCGCATGCGCAGGCCCTGCGGATCGAGCACGGGCTCGTGACGCAGGGTCGCCGGGCGGCGGCGACCGATGATCTCGATCTCGAACCCGGACTCGGCCGTGGCCAACTCGGTCGGGACGTACCCGAGTGCCAGCGACACGCCGCTGTAGTGGGCGTAGCCGCCCGAGGTGATCCAGCCGACCACCTCACCGTCGTGCCACACCGGCTCGTCGCCGATCACGTCGGCCGGGGCCTCGGGATCGACGTCCACCTCGAACATCACGAGCTTGCGCTTCGGTCCGCCTGCGGCGATCTCGGCCTCCACGGCGGCGCGGCCGATGAAGTCGTGGTCGAACTTCAGCACCCGGTCCATTCCCGCCTCGAGCGGGGTGTAGATCGGGCGGTACTCGCGGTACCACGTGCCGAAGCTCTTCTCGAGTCGCATCGTGATGAGCGCCCGGAAGCCGAACAGCCGCATGTCGTACTGGCGGCCGGTGTCCCAGATGAGGTCGAACAGGTAGCGCTGGTACTCGGGCGCCACCCAGATCTCGTAGCCGAGGTCGCCGGTGTAGGTCATGCGGCTGAGCCACACCGGGGCCATGCCGAGGTTCACCCGGCGGAACGCCATGAACGGGAAGTCCTTGGTGGCGAGCGAGGTGTCGGTGATCTGCTGGAGCAGGTCGCGCGAGTGCGGGCCGGCGACGGTGAGGCCCACCATCGACAGGCCCAGGTTCTCGAAGCGGATGCCCGAGCCCTCCGGCAGGTGCGAGAGGAACCAGCGCGGGTGGTGCACCTCGGCGGCCTGCGAGCCGAACAGGAAGAACTCGTCCTCGCCGATGCGGCTCACCGAGAACTCGCCCTCGATGCGGCCCTGCGGGTTCAGCATCGCGGTGAGGTTGGTGCGGCCGATCTTCGGCAGCGCGTTGGTGAACAGGCCCTGCAGCCACTCGGCCGAGCCGGGCCCGGTGACCTGGTACTTGGCGAAGTTCGAGGCCTCGCTGAACCCGACGCGCTCGCGCACGGCGCGGCTCTCCTCGGCCACGACCGGGAAGGCGTTCGACCGGTAGAAGGTGACGTCCTCCACCGGCTCCTTGCCCGCCTCCTGGAACCACAGCGGGTGCTCGAGGCCCATGCCCGCACCCCACACCGCGTTGTGGGCGGTGAGGCGGTCGTAGATCGGGGTGGTGAGCAGCGGACGGGCGGCGGGCAGCTCCTCGTTGGGGAACGTGATGCGGAACCGGCGTGAGTAGTTCTCGCGCACCTTCGCGTTCGTGTAGGCGAGCGTCGCGAAGTCGCCGTAGCGCGCCACGTCCATCGCCCAGATGTCGGCACCCGGGTCGCCGTTCACCATCC
Organism: Actinomycetota bacterium; assembly: GCA_009704985.1. Classification (GTDB taxonomy): domain Bacteria; phylum Actinomycetota; class Acidimicrobiia; order Acidimicrobiales; family Ilumatobacteraceae; genus VFMC01. The sequence goes on from WLDE01000116.1 coordinate 3,997, forward strand.
ACTCGGCGAGCGAGAGGCCCACGCCACCGCCCTGCGACAGACCGGCCATGACGGCGTTGGCCATCCACATGCCGCGCATGCCGCGGATCGGGCCGACGAGCGGGTTGCCGTCGGGGCTGAACGTGAACGGGCCGTTGACGAAGCGCTGGATGCCGGCGCGGCCGACGGCGGGGAAGTGCTCGAAGGCACGCTCGAGCTCGGGCGAGATGCGGTCGAGGTCGTGGGGGAGGAGCTGCGAGACGAAGTCCCACGGGGTCTGCTTGGCCGACCACACGCGGTTGTCCTGCTCGTAGGTGCCGAGGAGGATCGACTGGCCCTCCTGGCGGGCGTAGATCTCGCCGGCGAAGTCGATCATGTGCGGCAGCTCGCGGCCGCGCTGCTGGTTGTACTCGATGACCTCGGGCATCGGCTCGGTCATGAGGTAGTGGTGCTCCATCGCGAGCACCGGCAGCTCGAGCCCGCACATGCGGCCGACCTCGCGAGCCCAGAGGCCGCCCGCGTTCACGACGTGCTCGGTGTGGATGACACCCTTGTCGGCGCCGGTCGTGGGGTCGAACGTGTGCACGTCCCAGGTGCCGTCGGCACGCTGCGTGAGCGCGTTCACCCACGTGTGCTGGTACGTCTCGGCGCCTCGGTTGCGGGCGCAGATGAGGTACGCGTTGGTGACCCCCGTGGGGTCGACGCTGCCCTCGTCCTCGTCGTAGAGCGCACCGACGAAGTACTTCTCCTCGAGCAGCGGGTTGAGCTCCTTCGCCTCGGCCATGGAGACGATCTCCATGTGCATGCCGAGGTAGCGGCCGCGGGCCTGCGCCATGCGCAGCCAGTCGAGGCGCTCGGGCGTGTCCGCGAGCTGCAGGCCGCCGGGCAGATGGATGCCGCAGTGCTGGCCGCTCTCGGCCTCGATCTCCTTGTACAGGTTCACCGTGTACTGCTGCAGCCGCGCCACGTTCGGGTCACCGTTCAGCGTGTGCATGCCGCCCGCGGCGTGCCAGGTGCTGCCGGAGGTGTAGGTGGCCTTCTCCACGAGCACGACGTCGGTCCAGCCGGCCTTCGTGAGGTGGTACAGGACGCTCGCGCCGACGACGCCGCCGCCGATGACGACCACCTGCGTGGATGACTTCATGGTGTGTTCCCTCCCTGGGACGGACGTGCTCGTGTGACGGTTGGTGACGGTTGGTGACGTTGAGTGACGTTGGGTGACGTTGTGTGACGGCGGGTGACCGTGGTGACGGACCCGTGGGTCAGAAGTCGGTGGCGACGCCGCCCTCGGCGACGCGGCGGTCGACGAAGGCGCGCAGCTCGGCCTTCACCTCGGGGTCCATCGGCGGCTCCTCGTACGCGGCGAGGAAGCGGTCGACGAGGGAGTGGGCCTTCTGGTCGGCCGTCGGGCGGCCGGCCTCCTCCCAGCTCTCGTAGTTCCGCCAGTCGGACAGGAACGGCCGGTAGAAGGCGTCGCGGAAGCGTGCCTGGGTGTGGGCCGTGCCGAAGAAGTGGCCGCCCGGGCCGACCTCCTCGATCGTGTCGATGGGGATCGCGTCGGCGTCGACGGCGACCGGCTCGAGCATCTTCGCCACCATCTGCAGCAGGTCGGCGTCGAGCAGCATCTTGTCGAGGCTGGCGTGCAGGCCACCCTCCATCCAGCCCGCGCCGTGCATCAGGAAGTTGACGCCGCCCATCACGGCGCCCCACAGCGAGAACACGCTCTCGTACGCCGCCTGGGCGTCGAGGGCGTTCGCCGCGCAGACGTTGCTGCTGCGGTACGGCACGCCGTAGCGGCGGCAGAGCTGGCCGCTGATCATCGCCGTGCGGACGTACTCGGGGGTGCCGAAGGCGGGGGCGCCGGACTGCATGTCGACGTTGCTGGTGAAGCCGCCGTACATGACCGGCGAGCCGGGGTTCACGATCTGCATGAACGCGATGCCGGCGAGCGCCTCGGCGTTCTGCTGGGCGAGCGCGCCGCCGAGCGTGATCGGCGCCATAGCCCCGGCCAGCGTGAACGGCGTGACGACGACGGGCTGGTTGTGGCGGGCGAACTCGATCATGCCCTGCGCCATCGGGATGTCGAGGCGCAGCGGGGAGTTCGTGTTGACCACCGTGATCACCGACGGCTCGCGGTCGATCGTGGCCATGTCCACCCCGCGGGCGATTCGCACCATCTCGAGGCAGTCGAGGTTGCGCTGGCGGCCGAGGCTGTAGCAGTGCAGGCCCTTGTCGGTCATCGTCAGGATGTCGTAGGACGCCTCGAGGTGGCGGATGCCGGCGTGGAGGTCGACCGGCTCGACCGGGTAGCCCGCGATGTAGTGCACGATGTCGAGCATCTGGGCCAGCCGCAGCAGGTCGCGGAATCCGTCGCGGTCGCCGGTGCGGCGCACGCCGGCCCGGTCGATGAAGTGCGGGGCGCTCGCGACGGTGCCGAACGCCATCCACCTGCCACCGACGCGGACGTTGCGCGCCGGGTTGCGGCTGTGGAGGGTGAACTCCGCCGGTGCGGTGCGGATCGACGACTCGATGAGCTCACGCGGGAAGCGCACCCGGTGGTTGGACTCGTCGACGTCGGCGCCCGCCTCGCGCATGATGCTGCGCGACTCGGGGCAGAGGAACTCCATGCCGACGCGCTCGAGGATCGCGAGCGATGCCTCGTGGATCGACTCGATCTCGTCGGCCGACAGCACGTCGGTGTGGTTGAGCCGCATGTACGGCTGGCGCAGCGGGAGCTGCTCGGGGAGCCGGTTGCGGTTGCCCTCCGACCGGTCTCGGCCGCGGCGCCTGCCGCCGCCTGCCGCGGGGGCGGCGTCGTCCTGCTGGGTGTCGGTCACGAGGGCCGACACTACACCCGGGACCCCGTTTCCTTGTACGGTCGTCCCCGATATCGCGCTGCGCACGTGGGGTAGCGTCTGTGATCGTGACCACGATCAGCGAGGTACGGGCGACACCGGTGAACGTCCCGATGGTGGCGCCGTACCGCTTCTCGTTCGGCACCCTGGCGAGCTTCACCACCACCGTGGTCGAGGTGGTCGACAGCGACGGCGTGGTCGGGATCGGTGAGACACCCCACGGCGACCTGTCGTCGCTGATCGAGGCGATGGGCGAGCGCCTGCGCGGCCTCCCGGTCGACGCGCTGAACGCGGCCGAGGATCGTTGCGTCGCCCGGACGGGCTTCAGCCTGTGGGCCGACGCCGCTGCCGAACGACGGGCGTTCGGCGGGATCGAGCTGGCCCTCTGGGACCTGCGCGCACGACGCGCCGGTGTGCCCCTCGTGGACCTGCTCGGCGGGCGGGTGCGCGACACGGTGGCGTTCACCGAGTACTTCGCCCCCCGGGTCGGCCGGGAGGAGACGCCGGCCCAGGTGGTCGACGCCTGCGTCCGGGCCGCGGCGGATCACGACGCGCCGTGGTTCGAGGGCAAGCTCGGCGTGTTCGACGTGGAGACCGAGATGCGGATGGTCGCCGACCTGGTGCGCGAGCTCGGCCCGGGCCGCGTGCTGCGATTGGACGCGAACGGCGCCTACACCGTGCCCACGGCCCGACAGGTGTGCCACCGGCTCACCGACCTCGGTGTCGGCTGGCTCGAGGATCCGTGCCGCACCCTCGACGAGACGGCCCGCCTGCGCGCCGACGGTGTGGCGACGTCGTTCTCCACCCACGAGGCCGACCTCGCGCGCGCCGCACGCACCGGCGTGCCCGACGCATTCTGCCTCGACCTCACCGAGCTCGGCGGGGTGCGACGCTCCCAGGACTTCCTGCGGGCCTGCGCCGCGCTCGGCGTCGACTTCTGGTGCTACAGCGGCGATGCCGGGATCATGACGGCCGCGTACCTGCACCTGACCGCCTCGGAGCCGTCGATGATCCGGCCGCACCAGTCGCTGTTCCGGTTCACCGCCGACCTCGTGATCGAGCAGGGCCCGTACGCGCCGCGCGGCGGACTGCTCGGGGTGCCCGACGGGCCCGGACTCGGGGTGACGATCGATCGTGCCGCGCTCGCCCGTCTGCACGAGCGCTTCCTCCACGAGGGAGGGATGGCCGCCGACGGCGACGACGCGGCGTACCGCGGCGGGTTCCGCCAGCAGTAGCGCTCCGGCGCCCACCGGCGCGGGACGGCGTCAGCCGTGGACGACGGTCCCGGCGTCGCCACGGACCACGTCGTCGGCCCGGTCGAGCGCCCCGATCACCGCCGTGGCGCCCGTTCGCTCCACGAACCTGCACGCGGCCTCCACCTTCGGCGCCATCGACCCCGCGGCGAAGCCACGACCGCGGAGCTCGGCCACGGACGCCGAGCGGATCGGCCTGCAGCCCGCGGTCTCCCAGCCGTCGTAGACGGCGTCCACGTCGGTGAGCAGCACGAGTCGGTCGGCGCCGAGCTCCACTGCGAGTCGCGCCGACGCGAGGTCCTTGTCGACCACGGCCTCCACGCCGCGCAGGCCACCGGAACCGTCGGGGGCGACCGGCACGCCACCGCCACCCGCGCAGACCACCACGACCCCCGCGTCGACCAGACGCCGGACCGAGTCCAGCTCCACGATGCTCCCCGGCTCGGGCGACGCCACCACGCGCCGCCACCCGCGCCCGTCGCGGGCGATGGCCCAGCCGTGGTGCAGCGCGAGGTCGGTGGCGGTGGTCTCGTCGTACACGGCACCGATCGGCTTGCTCGGCCGGGCGAAGGCGGGGTCGTCGGTCGACACCACCACGCGGGTCACGATCGCGACCACCTCCCGGCCCGGCAACGCGTTCGAGAGCTCCTGTGTGAGCAGGTAGCCGATCATCCCCTCGGTCTCGGCGTCGAGCACGTCGAGCGGCACGAGCCCGCCGATCGACGCCGTGGCCGCCGCTCCGAGGGCCAGCACCCCGACCTGCGGTCCGTTGCCGTGGGTGAGCACCAGGCGGTGGTGATGGGTGACCGGCGCGAGCGCCACGGCGGCACGATGGGCGTTCGCCAGCTGGGTCGACCAGTCGAGCGGTTCACCCCGACGGGCCAGGGCGTTGCCGCCGACGGCCACCACGGCCAGGGGTCGTGGGTCCGCTCCCGTCACGACGACCGCCACCGCTCGACCAGGGGAGCGAGCACGTCGTCGAGGGTCGGCGAGCCGATCTCCACCAGCGAGTACGACGCGTGGCGGACCGGGCGATCGATGCGGACCACGCGCGTCAGGTCGATCGGTGTGCCGGTCACCACGGCGTCGCACGGCACGGCGGCGATCGTGGCCTCCAGCTCGGCGAGCTGCTCGTCGCCGTACCCCATCGCCGGCAGCACCGGCCCGATGTGCGGGTACCGGGTGAACGTCGCGGCGATCGAGCCGACGGCGAACGGACGAGGGTCGACGAGGACCGCGCCGGCCTGCCGGGCGGCCACGGTGCCGGCGCCGAAGGGCATCCCGCCGTGGGTGATCGTGGGCCCGTCCTCCACCACCAGCACGCGAACTCCCGTCAGGTCGGGGCCGTCGGCGAGCACCACCGGCGACGCCGCGCGGATCACCGTGGCCGCCGGCGCGAGGCTCGACACGTTCGCGAGCACCGTGTCGACGTCGTCCGGCTCCGCGGCGTCGACCTTGTTCACCACGATCACGTCCGCGAGCCGGACGTTGACCTCACCGGGGAACCAGCCGCACTCGTGGCCGGGCCGGAGCGGATCGACGACCGTGATCATCAGGTCGGGCCGCACGAACGGCAGGTCGTTGTTGCCGCCGTCCCACACGATCACGTCCGACTCGTCCGCCGCACGGCGCACGATCGACTCGTAGTCGACGCCGGCCCACACCGTGAGTCCCTCGCGCACGGGGAGCTCGTACTCCTCGCGCTCCTCGATCGTGGGGTGCGACGCCTCGATCTCGTCGAGGGTGGCGAAGCGCTGCACCCGCATCGCCTCGAGGTCGCCGTAGGGCATCGGGTGACGGATCAGCGCGACGCGCAGCCCCGCGGCGCGCAGGATCGAGCACACGCGGCGGCTGGTCTGCGACTTGCCCGCCCCGGTGCGCGACGCGCACACCGCCACGACCGGCCGCGTCGCGGTGAGCATCGTCCGCCTCGGACCCAGCAGGCGCACGTCCGCGCCCGCTGCCATCGCCTCCGACGCGAGGTGCATCACCTGGTCGTACGACAGGTCGCTGTAGGCGAGCACGACCTCGTCGACGTCGTGCTGGGCGACGAGCGCGGCGAACTCGGCCTCCGGACGGATGGGGATGCCGTCGGGGTACCGGGGCCCGGCGAGGGACGCCGGGAAGCGGCGGTCGTCGATGCCCGGGATCTGCGCCGCCGTGAACGCCACCACCTCGACGTCGGGGTCGTCACGGAAGACGGTGGCGAAGTCGAAGAAGTCTCGTCCGCCGGCACCGAGCAGGATCACGTGTCGCACACGACCACTGTCGCGCCGGACGGCGACGGGCGATCGGGCCGTTGGACCCGACCTGGCCGGGCGACCCGGGCGGGCTCAGCTGAGGAAGCCGGCGTAGAAGTACAGGGTCGGGGAGCCGTCGGGCGCCACCTCGAGCGCGGTGAGCCACAGGATCTCGACCGAGATCGACGCAGGGACCACCACCGACGCGGTCGCCTCGTCGAACTCGCCCAGGAACTGCATCAACAGGTTGGGGCCGGCGCTGCCCTGCCACTGGAGCGGACCGGCGGACACGCACGGCACGCTGAAGCCGTTCGCCGGCGTGGCGAACTGCGCCTGGATCTCCTCGAAGGACGCGCCGGCGGCCACGAGCGGAGCGACGGTCTGGGTGTAGGCCGCCTCGAACTCGGCCTGCAGTTCGGCGAGCAGGGTGCCGGTGCCGGCCTGCACGTCGGCGCCGATGTTGCTGCCGCCCTCCACGCAGGCGAAGCCACTCACCACCACGCGCACGCGGTCGTCGAGCGGCATGGCGAGACGCCGAGCGACCTCGCCGACCCCGACGTCGCCGTCGACGAATCCGCTCTCACAGGACACGTCGGGCGTCCCGCAGGGCACGAAGGGCGCGACCCCGACGTCGATCAGCGTCGGGTCGAACACCTCGCCCGGGGCGGGCAGATCGCGGGACGCGTGGTAGATCCCGGGGGCGAGCGGCACCGCAGGATCGGCGGGGATCGGGGGCGAGGGATCGCCCACGTAGTTGCTCGCGCAGCACGGGATGTAGGCGAGATCGGGCATCGGGCCCACGACCTCCCACGCGGCGGGTGCCTGGGTGGTGGTGGGCGCGACGGTCGTGGTCGACTCCGCCGTGGTGACCGCTGCCCCCGTGGTGGTGGTCGGGTCCGCAGGAGTCGTCGTGTCGGACACCGGCTCGGTCGAGACGGGTGCGGTGGTGATCGCCGACGACGATTCGGCGCGAGGTGCGGCGTCGTCGCCGCACGCGGCTGCGAGGACGGCGACGAGCGCGGCCACCGTGGCGAGTCGGGGCTGACGTGCGTTCACGGGAACGAGTGTCGCGCGGGTCGCGGGAGTCGGGCGAACATCCGGACCGTCAGCGGTGCCCGGCGAGCTGCCCGAGCCGGCCGGCGTGCACCGCGACCGCACCTCGCGCAGCTGCCAGCGTGTCTCCCTGCAACCGGAACGACGGACCCACCACGCTGATCGCCGCGACCACCTGGCCGAGTGCGTCGCGCACGGGGGCCGAGACGGCGGTGATGCCGCTCTCCACGGCGTCCTCGCGCACGGCGACGCCATCGGCGTCGACATCGCCGACGAGCGCCCGCCCGACGGCCGTGCCGCGTCGGGGGACGGTGTGACCGAGCCAGCTCACGTGCCGCACGGGGTGGGTGCCCGCCTCCATCGCGACGTAGACGGCGGTGCGCTCGTCCGCGGCCTCGGCCAGGTAGGCGGACTCACCGAGCTCGGCGGCGAGCGAGGCGAGGACGGGCTCGGCGAGGCGGGGGAGCGTGGCCACCGCGGCGAGGTGGCGGGCGATGCGCAGCAACTCGGGACCGGGCACCCACAGCCCGTCGGCACGGCGTGTGGCGAAGCCGGCGGCCTCGAGCGACCGCAGCTGCCGAAGGGCGGTGCTGGCGCTGAGGTCGACGGCGCGGGCGAGATCGGCGAGGGCCGTGCCGTGCGGGTGGTCGGCCACCTCCCGCACCAGGCGGAGACCCCGATCGGTGGCGCGAGGGGTCTCGGCCGGCGGGGTGGTGCGGGCGGGCGGCGATGCTTGCGGCACGTTGCGCAGTATGGCAGTCTCTGCCACTGGATGGAAGGCTCGATGAACGCTCCCGGTGCATCTCCCGGTGTACCTCCTGACGCACCTCCTGACGCAGCTGCGATCGGCGCCGCACCGGTCGTGCTCCACGGCCGCGGACTGACCGCCGCCGAGGTCGTGGCCGTCGCCCGCCACCACCGACCCGCCGTGCTGGGCGCCGACGCCCGAGAGGCGATGGCCCGCTCCGCCGCCCTGGTCGACGGCTTCGTCGTGGGGGAGACCCCCGTCTACGGCGTCACCACCGGCTTCGGCTCGCTCGCCGCCACCGTCATCCCCGCCGAGCGCACCGCGGAGCTGCAGCTCGCGCTCGTCCGCTCGCACGCCACCGGCATGGGCGACCCCGTGGAACCCGAGGTCGTCCGTGCCCTGCTGCTGCTCCGCGCCCGGAGCCTGGCGCTCGCGTACTCCGGGGTGCGTCCCGAGATCGTCGACCTCCAGCTCGCGCTGCTCGCGCACGGCATCACCCCCGTGGTGCGCGAGCACGGCTCGCTCGGTGCGAGCGGCGACCTTGCGCCGCTCAGCCACTGCGCGCTCGCCCTGGTCGGCGAGGGCGAGGTGTGGGGACCCGACGGCGCCGTCGTGCCCACGGCGATCGCGCTCGATCACGCCGGGTTGGCACCCGTCGCGCTGCGGGCCAAGGAGGGCCTCGCACTGATCAACGGCACCGACGGCATCCTCGGCATGCTCTGCCTCGCGCTGCACGACCTCGACGCGCTCACCCGCCTCGCCGACGTCACCGCGGCGATGACCGTCGAGGGCCTCCTCGGCACCGATCGTGCCTTCGCTGCCGACCTCCAGGCGCTGCGTCCGCAGGTTGGCCAGGCCCGCAGCGCACGCAACCTGCAGCGGCTGCTCGCCGGGTCGGCGATCGTGGCCAGCCACCGCTACGGCGACGGCCGGGTGCAGGACGCGTACTCGCTGCGCTGCACGCCGCAGGTGCACGGCGCGGCACTCGACACCGTCGCCCACGCGCGCACGATCGCGGAGCGCGAGTTGGACGCCGCGATCGACAACCCGATGATCCTGCCCGACGGCCGCGTGGAGAGCTGCGGCAACTTCCACGGCGCCCCGGTCGCGTTCGTGTGCGACTTCCTCGCGATCGCCACCAGCGAGCTCGCCGCGATCAGCGAGCGGCGCACCGACCGCATGCTCGACGTCGCCCGATCGCACGGCCTGCCGCCGTTCCTCAGCCCCGACGCCGGGGTGAACAGCGGCATGATGATCGCCCACTACACGCAGGCGGCGATGGCGATGGAGAACCAGCGCCTCGCCGTTCCTGCCAGCACCCAGTCGCTGCCGACGAGCGCCATGCAGGAGGACCACGTGTCCAACGGCTGGGCCGCCGCACGCAAGTTGCGCCGCAGCGTCGACAACCTCCGCCGGGTGCTCGCGGTCGAGTTGGTGTGCGCCGCCGCCGCGCTCGACCTGCGGG
>WLDE01000117.1 GCA_009704985.1 Actinomycetota bacterium
GCAAGATCGAACAGAGGGGATGGGCGGCTCGTCCGCCCGGACCGGCCACGGCCGGTGCGGGCACCCCTCGGGTGGATCGCACAGATGGATGGTCACCCGTGCCGGAGACGGCACGACAGAACCCCGCTTACAGACCGGCTCACCGTCACTATGCCTGCGACCTGGGCGTTTGTGCTCGACGGGTCGCAGCGTGACGCAACGGTGACACCAGCCGTCATCGTGCCGCCACCCAGCTAACCGACGCGCGGCCGATCTCGTCCCTCGTACACTCCTCGTCCGTCGGCCACAGGTGCGTGTACACCTCGAGCGTCTCGACCGGTGACGAGTGCCTGAGCAGCGCCCACACCGCGGCCACCGACAGCCCTGCAGCGATCGGCGAGTTCGCCGCCACGTGGCGCAGGTCGTGGGCCATAGTACGCCCGTCGACGCCCACCGCGAGGCACGCCTCCGCCACCGCGAGGCAGCTGATCGGCAATAGCCTCGCTAAGCGGATGGGTGGCAAGCGCTCGATCTGCGCGCTACGCGCCGGGGGGAGGTTGCGTTGTGATCTCGCCGTGAGCAAGCCGCATCATCCTCGACATGAGGAAGCGCTGATTCCGGCGATCGTCCTTGGCTGCTCGCCCACTCGACATAGAAGTTCCTGCGCGGTAGGTCACAGATGTGTGGGCGCAGTCCGGCGCAGTAGTTGCCTGCGGGGTGTGGTTCACGAGGAACAGCGCGTTCCGTGCCGCTGAAACATCGAACTCAAAGACCAGAGTGTGCTGTGGCGTGAGCACGACTTCGGGCGTTTCCCCGTGCGTCTGCTCAAGGTGTTCTGCCCAGTAGGCCGACATACCGTCGTCATCGACCTGAACGCTCGGTGGTTCCCGCCGAGGCCAATGGCAGCCCGCTGCGGCGTCCCATTCGAGACGGTCGTCTGCGTCTTCGATCCTCCGCCACAGTCGGTGGTCGTCGGGGATGTGTGATGCCTGCGCACAAGGATGCAACGGAGGCGGCTCCTAGTCCGTCGCGCCGAGGACATCCTTGAGGAAGCCCTCGTGCTCGTCCAAGTCGCCAGAAACGACGTCGGTTTCGTCATCGACCCGACGCGCCCAGATGTAAGGAGGTTCGTGACCGTCCCCAATCTCCAGCTCGATGTGCCATCCGTCGCGATTCCAAACGAACTCGACAGTTCGGTCCTCGCCAGGCAGCACGGACGGCGTCCGACCGCTCTGACCGAGAACACGATGCGCCACGCGCCACGCTCCCATCAGCGTCTCAAGAGGCGGATAGCCATCCTTGATGCGACCAGTGCGGTCCAACGCAGCGAGGCGCGCCCGCACGTAGGCGCGCCACGCCGGCTCCGTAAGGAAATCACGCGTACTCGATGCTGACGGTCCGGACTCCGCGAAGCGGATCTCGGCGAATGAGGCAACGTCTGCCGTCACCCAGGTGGTTCCAGATCGCCATGGCTGGCGTGTTGGGCGCGTCGGAGGATGGGTGGTGACGTAGCTCGAGGCGGACGGATTCACCTCGAACCTAATGGTCTGGCTGCTCATTGAATCCGGCCCCAGCGTTCCTGCGCTTCTACGCTCGTGACGTCAAGGAAGGTGCGATCAATGAGTTCACGACCGCGGGAGACAGCAGAATCGATCCGGTCTCGGTCTGGGTCATCGAGCGGAGCCCTGTAGGTGATCGACAGGCGGTAGCCGATGACTGCGTCCTCCTGGCGAGCGTCCTTTCGAGCGCCCGGCTGTAGTTCTATCCAAAGTCGACCGACGGGCGCGCCGTCGACATGATCGAGAAAGGTGGACTTCCATGAGAGCAACTCCGGTCGTGATGAAAGTCCAGGATCAGACAGCCGGAGGGCTTGGCCGGGGACGAAGAAGTCGATGTCGTCGGTGATCCAGTTGAAGTACGAGATCTCCACTTGACGGACTTTCGGCCGCTCTATCGCTTCTTCGTCGAGCAGCTCGAGGAATCGATCGTAGGCATCCCAGAACCCTGCCCGGAACGATTCGTGATGGGGATACTCAAAGGAGTCCCGCTTACGCCAGTTGCGCAGGAAATGGGTGTCCTGAATCTGCAGCAGCAGCGAGTCATCGGCGCTCACGAGCCACGTTCGAATCCCAATGCTGTCACCGGGCTCGAGAATTCCGAACGAAGGCAGGACAAGCCGCCGAAGCGGTGATCCGGACAACACCTCCGCCTCCTCGTCGACCCGGGGACGCGAGAGTGACCGTGGGTACTCGCCCTTGACGCTGCGCCAGAACAGGCCCGCATGGAGGTCAGTGAACCCCTCGAGCCTGTCGAAAAGCAGACCGATCGCAACTTCGTCCAGCGGAGGATTCTGGAAGCGCGGCAAGAGAAACGGAGCTGGATCCACCGGGTTTCACCATAGCGCTCAGCTCCCGGCGACGCCGCTCCTGCGAGGGGCGTTCGGGCCCAGTTCCTTGATCCCAACCTCAGCGGTAGCGCCACCCGATCCGGCGCTCGAGCACCTGCAATTGGGCGCGCTGGCTGCGCAGCTTGAGCCGTCGGGTCGGCCCAGAACTCGGCGGACTAGTGAGCTCCACCCATCCGTACTTGGCGGTGAGAAGGGGGTTGGGAAGGCGCCTTAACTGACATGAAGTGACGTGACACGAAATCGCAGGTAGACGGGCGTTCTCGTGCATCTCCACAGGCTGCGAATTCGCCCGGAATCGTGCCCCGCTTACAGACCGGCTCACCGTCACCGGCCACCGAGTCCCTCGTGGTTCGCCGGCACGGCCATCCGAGTGCAGCACGTGTGCGGGCGCGTGCCCATCCCCCGGCGGAAAGGGATGGGCTGCGGGCCTCGACGGCACGACGTGGGCACGTTGGGAGAGCCAATCCGTACCGGAGATCCGCAGAGCGCAACACTACGCAGCGTCGGAACCCCACGCACGCGATCGTCATGGATTTCACCCCGACGGGAGGTCGACCCCCGTCCGGGGGCACACGTCGGTGGCGACACGACCGCCACCGGCCCGCCACCGGTCCATTCAGAGCGACAGCTCCCAGGAGACCGGCTCGTACCCGACGCCCACCATCGCCTCGGACTCGGAGCAGATCCACATCGCCCCGGTCTCGGGGTCGCGGAACAGCAGCACGAGCGGCGACAGGTCGATGGCCGTGAGCGGTGGCACCTCGGACACGCCGATGAAGTAACCGGTCCGACCGGTGGGGATCTCGCGATAGCGGGCGCCACGCTCGAAGCGATGGGCGTCGTACCACGTGATCGGTTCGACGGGGGTCGGCTCGGGGCGGGGCCGGAACGGGATCACCTGCGCGAGACGGCCCTGGCCGTCGTCTCCGTTCCGGTGCCGTCCACCGGCGACCCGCTGGCGTTCCTGTCCGCTCACACCTCAACTATCGGTGGGTGGAGGCTCCGGGACGAGTGCGGATCGCGAGATTTCTCGCTGGTGCGCTCGCGTCAGTCGACAGTGGCGACGGGGTGCAGCTGGCCGGTCGTGCGGAACAGCTGTCGGCGCTGGGGATCGGCGAGGCCGAAGCGACGCCACGACCAGGCGATCAGCCCCGCGCCGGCGACCTCCAGGGCGAGGTTCCACCAGCCGCGGCTCACGACCGGCAGCGCCGCGTCGTCGAACCCACCCGTGAACGGCCACCAGAACACGTTCGGGTCGTCGAACGCACCGTCGAACACGAGGTGGAGCATCACGCCGATCGGGATGCCCAGCAGCCGCTTGCGCAGCGGTCGGCGGCCGATCGTCGCGAGCATCACCACCGTGAGCACGATCACGGCGCCGGTCACGCTGTGCAGCACCCGCGCACCACCGAACCACACGTCGACGACGTCGGGCAGCAGCACCCCGACGATCAGCCACCGGTGGTCGAACCGCGGGTCGCGGAACACGGTGTGCACCGTGAGCACCGCGGTGGCGACGAACCAGAGCAGCATCGTGGGTTCCGGAGGCTCGGTGGACGCTCGGTGGAGGCTCGGTGGACGCTCGGCCGGGCTCAGACGACGAGCAGCCGGGCGCAGTGCGGGCACTCGGGCAGCTCGCCGGGCGGCGTGGCCTTCACCTGCTCCTCCTCGACCGGCGACAGGTCGACGTGACAGGCACTGCACCGGTGCTTCTCGAGCGCGGCGACGGCGACGCCACCGTGACGGCGCCGGAGCGAGTCGTACGTGGCGATCTCGGAGGCGACGAGCACGGCGGCCGCCTCGGCCCGCTGCGCGGTGAGATCGGCCAGCTCGGCGTCGAGGACCGCATCGGCGGCGGCGAGCGCGGCGCGGGCCTCGTCGAGCGCGGCGACGAGCGCGGGTTCGCGTTCGGCCAGCGAGGCGAGCTCGGCCTCGGCCTCGGCCTGCTGCTCCATCGAGCCGAGCTCGGCGTCGTCGAGGTCGGCGTGCTTGGCCTGCAGCTGGGCGATCTCGCTCATCAGCGCTTCGGCCTCGCGGGGTGCGATGACGGTCTTCAGCTGTGCCTCGAGTCGGCGCTGCTTGGTGTCGAGCTCCGCTCCGGCGCGCTCGGCGTCCTCGATCGCCCGGCTCGCGGCGTCGTGCGCCGCCTGGTGCCGTGCACGCTCGGCGAGCAGTGCGGCGTGGGCGTTGGCCGCGGTGTCGAACGCGGCCCGCTCGGGCTGTCGACGGCGACGGCCGTCGATCGCGTCGATGCGGCTGTCGACGAGCTGGAGGACGAGCAGTCCGGGACCGTTCACGTCAGTCCTCGCTCGGTGGGCGCACGACGACACCGGCCGGGAGCGCAGCGCAGCTGAGCACCGCCGTTCGGGGTTCGACGGACGGCAGCGGTGCCGTCGGGTCGACCACCTCGGGCGGGATGGTGGTGCCGTCGGGCACGAGTTGGATGATCACGGGCGCCACCGTAGTCGGCGTGGTCTCGGCGACGTCCGTGCCGGTCGGCACGCCCGGATCGCCTCCCGGGTTGCCGCCCGGATCGCCTCCTGGGCCGGGGTCCGCCGGGACGGTGGTCTGCGGTGGGGTGGTGACGATCGAACCGTCGGGTCCGATCGTGCCGCGGATCACGCGGTAGGCGCACTCCTCCCCCGGCAGGAACAGCCGGGCGGCCGGTCGGGCGGGAGGCGGCGGCGGCGCCCAGTCCTCGATCGGTGCCCCGTACAGCGCTGCCGCCTGGAACGCGCCCCAGATGCGGGCCGGGTAGGTGCCGCCCTGCACGGCCTCGACGCCGTCGAGCGCGTAGAACTCGGGGACGTTCTCGGCGGTCATCTCCGTGTAGCCGTCGGGGTCGCCCACCCACACGGCGGTCGCGAGCTGCGGCGTGTAGCCGACGAACCAGGAGTTGGTGTTGTCCTGCTGGGTCCCGGTCTTGCCGGCGGCCGGGAACGGGAACTCGCTCAGCGCACGCCGGGCGGTGCCACGTGAGAGCACGCCCTTCAGGACCGACGTGGTGGTGAGCGCCGTCGCCTCGTCGAACACCTGCTGCGGCGTGCTCTGGTGGGTGTACAGCCGCGTACCGTTCGCCCGGTCGATCCATTCGACGTAGTACGGCTCGAGGTGCACACCGTTGTTGGCCAGCGTCTGCGCCCCGGACGCCATGTCGAGCGGGCTCATCTCGTTGGCGCCGGTCGCGAAGCTGGCGTACGGCTGGATCGGTTCGCGGTCCTCCTCGGGCTGGCCGCGGTACAGGTAGCTGGAGTTCGCCATCCGGTAGGTGGTGTCGACCACGCGGTTGAGCCCCACGATCTGCGAGAGCCGGGCGAAGGCGCAGTTCAGCGAGGTCCAGGTGGCGTTCTCCAGCGTGCCGAGCGAACCGGCCACGCCACCGTCGATGAGGAACGGGTTCTTCGGATCGCCGGGGTTCGGCAGCAGGCAGCCGCGGCGTCCGTCGATGGTGTCGGCCGGGGTGGCGCCGGCCTGGATGGCGGCGGCGAGGATGAACATCTTGATGCTCGACCCGGTCTGGCGCGGGACGAGCGCCATGTTGATCTCGTTGGTGCGCGGGCGGAACCCGCGGCCGCCGACCATCGCCCGGATGGCACCGGACCGGGCGTCGATCGACACCATCGCCGCGTCGATGCCGACGCGCGTGTCGGGCAGGGTGTTGCGGGCCTCCTCGGCGAAGCGCTGCAGGTTCGGGTCGAGGGTGGTGTAGATGCGCAGCCCGCCGCGGTAGAGCAGGTTGGCGCGCTCCTGCTCGGTGTCGCCGAGGATGTTCGAGCGCTCCAGCAGGTACTCGCGGAGAGCCTCGGTGTAGTAGGTGGGGCGCGTGTCGAAGGTGGGCAGCGCCTGCAGCCGCTCGGGGATCTCCCAGCCCTCGGCGATCGCCTCCTCCTGCTCGGCGGGCACCATGCCGACGTCGACGAGGCGTTCCACCACCTGGCGGAAGCGGGCACGCGAGCGCTCTGGACGACGGATCGGGTCGTACCCCGACGGCGAGCGGATGAGGCCGGCCAGGAACGCGCCCTCGATGGTGTCGAGCTGGTCGACGCTCTTGCCGAAGTACACCTCGGCGGCGGCCTGGAGGCCGTAGGCGTTGTTCCCGAAGAAGATGGTGTTGAGGTAGCGCTCGAGGATCTGCTCCTTCGGCATCTCCTTCTCGAGCATCAGCGCGTAGTGCACCTGGAGCAGCTTGTAGCGGCCGTCGCGTTCGAGTCCGGCGAGCAGCTCGTTCTTCACCACCTGCTGGGTGATCGTGCTCGCGCCCTGGCGAGGGGCGTCGCTCGCGAAGTTGGACAGGGTGGCCCGCACGAGGCCGCGCACGTTCACGCCCTTGTGGAGGAAGAACTCGTTGTCCTCGACGGCGAGGATCGCGTCGAGCACGCTCGGCGGCACCTGCCCGAGCGAGATCGGCTGGCTGTTCTCCCGTTCGAACACGGCGATCACGTTCCCCGCGACGTCGTAGACGAGCGTGCGCTGCGAGAGCGGTTCGAAGTCGGTCGGCAGGACGACCGGCACCTCCTCGTGCGCGTTCGCGACACGCCAGAGCCGTGGTGCGGTGGCGATCACGATCGCCGACAGCAGCAGCGCTCCGGCGAGCACGATCGCCACGAGTCGGAAGGTCCACGCCACGGGTCGCACAGCGAGGGCAACGCTAGTGGTGCACCGGTCGCGGCTCCGGTCACCCCTCGCCCACCGTCGCCCGCTCGCTAGGGTGCCCGCATGACCGCTCCCCGACCGTTCCGCTTCGGTGTCCAGGCTGCCGGCGCCGCGTCACGCGCCGAGTGGGTGGGACTCGCCACCCGCGCCGAGGATCTCGGCTACTCGGTGCTCACGATGCCCGACCACTTCGACGACCAACTCGCGCCGGTGCCGGCGCTGATGACGGTGGCCGACGCGACGACGTCGCTGCGCATCGGTGCGCTGGTGTGGGACAACGACTACAAGCATCCCGTGGTGCTGGCCAAGGAACTGGCCACCATGGACCTGCTGTCCGAGGGCCGGCTCGAGATCGGCATCGGCGCGGGCTGGATGATCTCCGACTACGAGCGTGCCGGCATGACCTACGACCGTGCGGGCGTCCGCATCGACCGCTTCGAGGAGGGCCTCGCGGTCATCAAGGGGCTGATGGGCGCCGAGCCGTTCTCGTTCGAGGGTGAGCACTACCGCGTCACGGGGATGAACGGCACGCCGAAGCCGGTGCAGGCACCGTGTCCGCCGATCCTGATCGGCGGCGGCGGCAAGCGGGTGCTGTCCATCGCGGCCCGCGAGGCCGACATCATCGGCGTGAACGCGTCGATGCACGCCGGCGTCGTGGGGCCCGACGCGATCGCGACGATGACGGCGGAGTCCGTGGACGAGAAGGTGGCGATCGTGAAGGCGGCAGCCGGCCCGCGCCTCGAGCAGATCGAGATGAACGTGCGGGTCTTCATGGTGCAGGTCACCGAGGAGCGTGCCGCCACCGTGTCGTTCCTGGCGTCCGCCATCGGCGTGGAGGAGCAGATGATCGAGACCACGCCGTTCGCACTCGTGGGACCGCCGTCGAAGCTGATCGACGACCTGCTCGAGCGCCGCGAGCGCTGGGGGTTCTCCTACATCATCGTCGGCGGTGGCGACGTCGAGGCGTTCGCCCCGGTCGTGGCCGCGCTCGCCGGCACCTGACACGCGGCCCCGACACGCTGACGGGCCCGAAAACGCCGGGAGGCGGGGCCGCAGCCCCGCCTCCACATGTCGAGATGTCGGACGCGGGTGCGTCAGATCGCCTTGACCTTGAGGGCTTCGTCGCCCTTGCGGCCCTGGCCGATCTCGAACTCGACCCGCTGCCCTTCGTCGAGGGACCGGTAGCCGGAACCTTCGATGTTCGAGAAGTGGACGAAGACGTCGGGACCGTCTTCGCGAGAGATGAAGCCATAGCCCTTCTGAGCATTGAAGAACTTGACGGTACCGGTCGCCATTGCAATGAACCTTTGCTTTCTCGGGGACATGGAACGATCCCCGTACACGGAGTGTACCCGGCGACCGACGCGTCCGGAGCCGGTCGTTCCGTCATCCGGAACGCGGGCCCCGGCGGGGGTCACCCGACCGGGTGGGGCGTTCCGGTGCGGGCGAGGCGCACCGGCACCTCGGCCGCCGATCGGTCGCTGATCGTCGGCTTCCAGCGCACCGGCCCGGCGACCTGCAGCTCCGGGAGGCGGGCGACGAGCCGTGGGAGTGCGATCCGCAGCTCCAGCCGGGCCAGCGACGCACCGAGGCAGAAGTGCACCCCGTGCCCGAACGCGAGGTGCGGGTTGGGCCGGCGGTCGAGCCGCAGCTCGTCGGGAGCCTCGAACACCCGCGGGTCGCGGTTCGCGGCGAGGATCGTGAGGAACACGGCGTCGCCGGGCCGCAGCTCGCACCCGCCGAGCTCGAGCGGTTCGGCCACGACGCGCATCATCGCCTTGGCGGCGCCGTCGTAGCGGAGGAACTCCTCGATCGCCCGATCGCGGGCCTCCACCCGATCGGGCGAGGAGGGCGTGGCGGGTTCGGCGTCGCGACCGACGGTGGCGAGCGAGGCGAGCCGGTCGCGCTGGTCGGGGTGGGCGATGAGTCCGAGCACGGCGGTCGACAGCAGCGACGTGGTGGTGTCGTGCCCGGCGAACAGCAGCAGCGAGCACGCGCCCAGCACCTCGGTGTCGTCGAGGTCGTCGTTGGCCGCGAGCAGGCTCACGAGGTCGTCACGCGGGTCGCTGCGGCGTTCGGCGAGCAACCGGCCGAGGTGGACGTGGAAGTCCTCGCCCGCGGCGCGGGCCATCTCCTCGTAATCGGGCCGGCGGGTGGCCCCGAAGACCACCACACCGAAGCGGGCGCTCCACGCGGCGAGCCAGTCCTGCAGGTCGTCGGGGACGCCGAACAGCCGGCCGATCACGGCAGCGGGCAGCGGGTGGGAGAACGCCTCGACGAGGTCCACCACCTCACCGCGCTCCAGCCGGACGGCGGCGGCCTCGATCAGCTCGTCGCAGACGGCGGTGATCTCCTGCTCGAGCGCGGACACGGCCTTCGGGGTGAACTGACGTGCGAGCGGTGCCCGCAGCCGGGTGTGCTCGGGCGGGTCGTGGAACAGCATCCACCCCTCCAGCAGCTCGACGGCCCTCGCGAGGGCCTCGGCGCGACTGCCGGTCAGCCGTGACCGGAACGCTCCCATGCGTTCGGTCGACAGCTCCGGGGCGCGGAACGCGGCGTCGAGCTCGGGGTGGCCGAGCACGACCCAGGCGCGGTGACGTTCGCTCCACACGACGGGCTGCCGGTCACGGAAGCGCGCCAGGTACGCGTGCGGCTCGGCGATCGCCTCGTCGCAGAGGAGGTCGAGGTCGTCGAGCTCGTCGCGGTGGTCGGGTCCAGCGGTGGTTCCCACGTCGCCAGTGTGGCGCATCGTACGATCCCGGCGTGCCCCGTGACGACGCGATCGAGCTGCGCAGCGCGCACGACGACGAGCTCGACGAGGTGGCCGCCCTGCTCGCCGACCGCGGCGACGACGCCGACGCGGTCGACCTGCGCCTCGTCGCGGCCGATCCCGACGAGGGCGTCGGCTCGGTGCTCGTCGCCGTCGACCCCTCGCTGCCGCAGGGCCGGCGCGTGGTGTCGACCGCCACGCTGCTGCGAGAGACCGTGCGCGTGGGCGGTGTGGCGTTGCCGGCGGCGCAGGTGGAGATGGTGGCGACGATGCCGTCGTACGAGGGTCGGGGCCTGGTCCGCGACCTGATGGCGCTCGCCCACCGGCGCTCGGCCGACCGTGGCGACGTGCTGCAGGTGATGATCGGGATCCCGTTCTTCTACCGGCAGTTCGGGTACGCGTACTCGATGCGCATCCCCGACACCCGGGTGCTCGACATCGTGCCGTCCCCCGACCCGTCGGTCGTCGTGCGCCCGGCGGCGCTCGACGACGTCGCGGCGATGCAGGAACTGCAGGACGCGGAGCAGGCGGCCGTCGCCGTGTCGATGCCGCACTCCCCCGGCTGCTGGCGGTGGCTGTGCGCACGCGACGGTTCGGCGCAGTGGGTGGCGACGCACGACGGCCGGGTGATCGCCACGGCCCGGGCGACCCCGCCGGACGAGGGCGTCGTGCTCGGCGAGATCGCGGGGAGCCGTGCGGGCGTGGAGGCGATCGTGGCGCACGCGCACCGGCTCGCCTCGGAGCACGGACCCGGGGACGCGACGGTCCTCGCCATGGACCGTCCCGGCACCCCGGTGCACGACCTCGTCGGCCCGCTGCTCGCACCGGTGGATCCGGCCGACGCAGGCCACTGGTTCTACGCCCGGATCGAACGGCTGGCGCCCGTGCTCGAACGGCTCCGGCCGGTGCTGTCGGCGCGGTGGGCCGAGGCGGGCCTCGGCGAGCAGGAGGTGCTGCTGTCGTCGTACCGGTCGCACGTGCGGTTCCGGATCGGGCCCGACGGGATGGGCCCGGTCGCCGAGGGCGGGCCGTTGCAGGCTCCGGTGAGCGCCGGCGGGTCGGGGGTGCCGCCGGATGTGCTGGCACCGCTGCTGCTCGGCCCGCACGGCGCGGTCGGCCTGGAACGGCTGCACCCCGACGTGCTGCTCGGCCGTCAGCGTGAGGCGATGGCGGTGCTGTTCCCGCCGGTGCTCGCCGACCTGCTCACCTTCTACCTCCCGGTCTGACGACCTCCCGGTCCGAACGCCCGGGGCGCGACGACCGTCGGGTCGCAGGTCGCGGCCCCCACGGTCAGCCGATCTCCACCTCACCGGTGATGCACGTGACCGTGCCACCGCCCACCCAGATGACGCCGGCGTCGTCGCGGTCGACGTGCACCCGACCGCGCCGGCCGCTGGCGGTGCCCTGCGCGGCCACGTACGGAACGACGGCACGCCCCTCGGCGAGCAGCCACTGCGCGAGCGACGCGTTGAGGCTGCCGGTCACCGGGTCCTCCACCGTGGTTCCCTGCTTCGGGAAGAACGCCCGCACCTCGAACGCGGTCTCGTGGCCCGGCGCGTGCGGGCCGACCACGCCGATGTCGAGGTCGACGACGCCCGGCTGCAGCGCGAGCACGGCGTCGGCGTCGGCGAGCAACACCGCCACCCACCCCGGCCCGTTGTCGGCCCATGCGGCGTCCACGATGTCGTCGGGGTCGATGCGCAGCGACGCGGCGAGGTGCACCTTCAGCTCGTCGTCGACCGGACCCGACCGCAGCAGCGGCGGCGCCGCGAACGCGAGCCCCTCCGGGGTGCGCCGCACCTCGACCAGACCGGCACCGCACTGCTGCACCACCCGGTCGGCGTGGCGCGGTACCCCGCCGGCCTCCAGCCAGGCGTGGCACGTACCGAGCGTGGGGTGACCGGCGAACGGCAACTCGTTGGCGAGGCTGAAGATCCGCACGCGGTAGTCGGCGGCAGGGTCGGTCGGCGGGAGGAGGAAGGTGGTCTCGGAGAGGTTCGTCCAGGTGGCGAACGACCGCAGCGTCTCGTCGTCGAGGCCGTCGGCGTCGTGCACCACCGCGAGCGGGTTGCCGAGGTAGGCGCGGTCGGTGAACACGTCGATCTGGCTGAAGCGGTGTCGCATGGCCGACAGGATGCCCGATCGGGATCCCGCGGGAGGAGTGGGTTCCGGGTCGTTGTGCCCTGGTGAGGGCCGGGCCCGGTGCGATGCTGGACGGTGGCCCCACCTCGGAGGTGCGCCATGACCACGCGATCCACGCGATCCACGCGATCCACGCAGTCCACCCCGTCACGCTCGGAGCACCCGGTCGGTCGTCGTCGTCGGCGCTCGCTGCTCCTGCTGATCCCGTTCGCCTTTCTCGTCGGCGTGCTGTTCGTGTCGTGCGGTGACGACGAGGCGTCGCCGGCGACGTCGGCGCCGGAGACCACCGAACCGGCCACGACCGCCGCGCCGACCACGGTCACACCCACGACGGTCACGCCGACCACGGTCGCGCCCACGACGGTGGCGCCCACGACCGTTGCGCCCACGACGGTCGCCCCCACCACGGTGGCACCCACCACCACGACCCCGTCCGGGCTCGAGCAGCCGGCGATCTGGCCGGCCGCCGACGTGGTGTTCACCACACCCGAGGACGCGGCACGCTCGTTCGTCGAGGACCTGATCGGTGTGCCGGCGGTGCTGGGCGAGTTCATGGCCGGTGATTCGCGCAGCGGCGAGATCGAGGTGTTCTCGCCCGGTGAGGGCGGTCCCGGATCGAGCGTCGTGCGCAGCCTCCTGCTGCTGCGCCAGCTCGGTCCCGACGACGGCTGGTTCGTGCTCGCCGCCGTCCGCCCCGAGGTCTCGATCGACGAGCCCGCCTCCGGCTCCACCGTCCCCGCTGCGCCGCTCACGGTGCGCGGTGCCGCACGTGGTTACGAGGCGACCATCCTCGTGAGCGCCTTCCCCGCCGGCACGACCGACCGCATCGGTGACACCGTGATCGCGTCGGGCGGCGCGCTCGAGACGCCCGAGCCGTACGAGGCGGTGGTCGACCTCACCGACGTGCCGGCGGGCACGGTCGTCACGCTGCTGGTGCGCGGCGACACGGGGCTCGAGACCGACCCCGGCGAGTTCAGCGCGATCCCGGTCGTGATCGCCGGCTGAGCCTCACCGATCGCACCCCACCGTCTACTCACGTTGCGTGGCATCGCGGGCGCGCAGGGCGACGCAGCGTGAGCAAATCCTGACGACCACCCGATGACACCCCGACGACACGCTCCGTACACTCGCGACATGGCGGACATGGTGGACGGAGCGCTCGAGGCTCGCCTCGACACGGTGAGGCGCGGCTACGACCCGCAGCAGGTGAAGCGATTCGTCAGCACGATGGCCGCCGAGCTCCGGGAGCTCGACCAGCAGAACGCAGCGCTGCGCGCCGAGATCGAGGACCTGCGCGCCGCAGCGTCGACGACGCCCGACATCGCCGCCACCGCTGCAGCAGCGGCCGCGGGAGGTGTCACCTCGTCACGGGTGACCGAGGACATCGTCTCGTCGTGGACCCGCCAGACCGCCGAGATGCTCGAGTCGGCCCGCCAGCAGGTGGAGCGGATCGTCGAGCAGGCCAATGTCGATGCCGACGCCGCCGTGGCGGCCGCCGAGAAGGAGGCCGACGCGATCCGGCGACGCGCCCAGGTGGAGGCCGACCAGCTCGTCGCCAACGCCCACGCCCATGCCGCCGAAGCCGTCCGCGCCGCCGAGGCGGCGCGGGCCGCCGACC
>WLDE01000118.1 GCA_009704985.1 Actinomycetota bacterium
ATGCTCGACGGCCGCGGCGTCGCTCGTGCGATCCAGTGCTCGTACCACCTGTGGACCTACCGGCTCGACGGCTCACTGGCCGCTGCGCCCGACATGCAGGGCCACGAGCTGTTCGACCCCGCGTCGGTGTGCCTGCCCCGGTATGCGGTGGAGGAGTGGCACGGCATCGTCTTCGTGCATCTCGACGCCGACGCGGCGCCACTGGCCGACACGCTGGCCGACCTGGAACCGCACGTCGCGGACTGGGGTCTCGAGCGGATGGTGCGCACCCACACCCTGGAGTACCCGTCACCGTGGAACTGGAAGGTCAGCGTCGAGAACGCGCTGGAGTCGTACCACCACGCCGGCACCCATCGCGAGACGCTCGACGCCACCTTCCCCGGGAAGCGGTCGCGGGCGCGTGACGCGTCGGCGCGGCACTGGGGGATCCTCGACCACGACAGCGTGGTTCCCGGCGTCGACGGTTTCGTGCTGCTCGCCGTGTTCCCGACCCTGCTGCTGGCGTTCAACCCGCCGTCGTCGTGCGTGTGGCTGGAGGTCCGCCCGCTCGCGCACGACCGGAGCGTGCTCGACATCCACGTGCTCGTGGATCCGGAGTCGGATCCGGACGGCAGCGGCGCAGCGTTCCTGGCCGAGTCGATGGTGGCGATCAACGCGGAGGACATCGACGTGAACACGCGCACCTGGCAGGGGCTGCACAGCCGTGCCGCCGTCGCCCAGTACGCCAGCCCGTTGGAGACGCTGTGCTGGCAGTTCCGTCGGTGGATGGCCGACCGCCTGGACGGCGGCGCATGACACGCCCGGAGCGAGCGGGCCGCACGCCCTCCACCCTCTCGTCGCGATCGCTCGTCCTCGCCCTCGTGGACGAACGCGGCACGCTGCGCGCCGCCGACGCGTTCGACGTCGGTGCCGCGCTCGGCTGCACCGTGCACCAGATCCGGCTGGTGCTGTCGCGGCTCGTCGACGAGGGGCTCCTCACCTCGGTCGGCCGTGGACGTCACGCGGTGCTCACGGCCACCGACCGGCACGAGCACCTCCACGGTCCAGAGCCCGAGTGGCTGGCCGCGGCGTTCCGGCAGGACGACGGTGACGACCCGTGGGACGGGCGCTGGCGGACGATCTCGTTCACGCTCGGGGAGGACCGCCGGGTGCAGCGCCACGAACTCCGCGACGCGCTGGTCTCGCTCGGGGCAGCGTCCCTGATGCCCGGCGTGTACGTCCACGGTGCGGACTGGAGCCACTGGCTCGACGAGACGATCGAGCGTCTGGGCGTGCGCGACGCGGTCGTGACGGCGGAGATCACGGCCTGGACGGTCCACGGACGCTCCGATCCGCGCGAGATCGCCGCTCACCTGTGGCCGCTCTCCGACACCGCCGACGGATACCGAGCGTTCCTCGAGCGCCACGGACCGGTCGGCGCGACGTCCGCGATCGACGATCCGACGGCAGCGCTCGCCGAGGCGGTCGAGGCGGTCGCCGACTTCGAGCGTTGCATCCGCAACGACCCGCTGCTGCCGTACGAGTTACTGCCGGACGACTGGCCGGGCCGAGCGGCCCGTGACCTGCTCGTCGACATCGCGCTCCGGCTGCGAGCCGCGCGCGAACGCACGGGCCTCCCGCGCCTGTTCGTGCGCTACGACGAGCTGATCGTCGGCCGCGGCGCCTCCCGCCCCTCGGCGGCCGTCACCCACTGACGCCGTTCTCACTGGTCGGTTCGGTGCGACCGTCGGCGAGGCCGTCGCGGCGGTCGCGACGGCAGGGATTCGGAGCCTCTGCTGGGCCGGCGTCCGATCAGACCGGATCGCGCCGACGGTCGCGGTAGGCCTTGGTGTTCGCGCGGTTGCCGCAGCGGGCGGTGGCGCACCACCGACGCGCTCCCGGTCGCGAGTCGTCGTGGAACAGGAGGCTGCACTGCGGCCCGCTGCACCGACGGAGGCGCCCGTCGCCGGCGGCTGCGAACAACTCGATCGCGTCGCGTGCCACGACGCTGAGCGCAGGCGCCGTCCCCGTTCCCGTCGCCATGTCCCATCGCCTCACCCCGTCGGCGGTCAGCACGGGGAAGGGCGGGGGAGTGGCGGCCCGGCGGTTGATCAGCGAGCGGTCGGCGGCCTGGATGCGGCTGCCCTCGACGAGGGCGGTCGCCGCCCGGTGGATCGCCTCGCGGAGCTCGCGGGTGTCGTGGAGATCGGCGACCGACGGACGATCGGGTGCCGGGAGCCCGACCGCCTCGAACCAGCGGCGCACGTCGGCGGGAGTGGCGAGCAGCTCGGTCGGGAACACGGCGCGGTAGCGCACCGTCCAGGTGAGGTCGAGGGAGAGCCGTCCGCCGAACTGGAAGTCGATGGCCGGTCGGTCGCTCATGGGTGCAGCGTACGAGTGCACTCAGGACGCCACGACGAGCGTGGCCTGGATCTCGAGCACGAGGTTCGCCGGCAGTGACGACACCCCGACGGCCAGGCGGGCGTGACGTCCGGCTTCGCCGAACACCTCCACGAGCACGTCGGACGCGGCGTCGATCACCGATGTGTGCTCGAGGAACTCCGGTGTGGCGTTCACCACGCCGTACACGTGCGCCACGCGGACGACCCGGTCGAGCGTGCCGAGTGTGTCGCGCACGGTGGACACGAGGTTGAGCGCCGCCGAGCGGGCCGCCTCGCGGGCCGCTGCAGTCGTGACGTCGGCGCCGCAGCGACCGGTGTGGATGCCGCCGTCGGTGCGTGTGCCGAAGTGGCCGCCCACCCACAGCTGGTCGCCGTGGAGCACCGCCGGCACGTACTGGCCGAAGGCCGGCAGCGGCGCCGGCAGCACGATGCCGGTGTTGGAGAGGCGGGCCTCGTGGGAATCGTCGGTCGTCATGTCGGCAAGCGTAGACAGATGTTGGACTTCTGTCTACCTCGTTCGTAGAGTCGGCTCGAAGTCGGAGTTCCCGAGCGGCCCGGGACGAGGAGGACAGCGGTGCTGGACATGCGTACATCGTGTGAGCGGTGCGACAGCGGGCTGGTCGACGACGGACCGGCGCTCATCTGCAGCTTCGAGTGCACGTTCTGCTCCGCGTGCGGCGAGGCGCTCGGGCATCGCTGCACCAACTGCGGTGGTGAGCTCGTCGCTCGCCCGAGGCGGGCGTCGTGATCGTCCACCACGTGCAGTCCGACGGAGCGGTCGTCGACCCGACGGACGGCTTCACCGCGGTCGCCGTCTTCGCCCCACCCCTCGCCTGAGCGCGACGACACAGGAGGACCCCGTGCACCACACCGAGCGCACCCGGCTGCGACGCGAGCCGCAGCGAGGCAGCCACGACCTCGCCCTCATCCACGCGATCGTCGACGAGGCACCGATCTGCCACCTGGGTCTCACCGACGTCGACGGCCACCCGCTGGTGGTCCCCACGATCCACGCCCGCCTCGGCGACATCCTCTACGTGCACGGATCTGCCGCCAGCCGTGCCCTGCGCCGTCTGGCCGGTGGCATCGAGGCGTGCTGCACGATCACCCACCTCGACGGCCTCGTGGTCGCTCGTTCCGGGTTCTGGAGCTCGATGAACTACCGGTCGGTGATGATCTTCGGACGCGCTCGACTGGTGGACGATCCCGACGAGGCGATGCGGGCACTCGACGCGATCGTCGATCACGTGCTGCCGGGGCGGTCCAGCGAGATCCGCCGCCCGACCGCCAAGGAGATCGCCGCCACGAAGGTGATCGCGCTCCCGATCGACGAGGCGTCGGCGAAGGTGCGCACGGGCGACCCGAAGGACGACCCCGGCGATCTCGGCACCGATGTGTGGGCGGGCACCGTGCCGTTCCGTGTGGTGTCGGACCCACCGGTGCCGGCGGCGAACCTCGCGCCGCACGTGCCCGTGCCAGCATCGGTCCGGGCGGCGTCACGACGCTGAACGCGACCCGACACGTTCCGCCCCCGCCCGCCCCGGCCCGCTCGGCGGAACGTCGTCCGATCAGCAGGCGGGCGGTGCTTCCCCCAGCCGACGTGTGCCGTCAGCGAGAGAGGGCGGAGACGATCTGCGCGCGCAGCGCCCTGACGGTGCCGGCGCGAGCTGCGGGCACCCTGCCGTCCGTGCCCGACGGCACTGGCTGCGGTGGGGAGAGGTCGAGCACCGGCGTCGGGTCGTACCCCTCCGTCGATCCGTCGCGGACCAGCTTCGTCGGCATGCCGACCGAGTACCACCGGGCCTCGTGTCGACCGCTCGGGTCGCGGAACCAGCCCGACGGCGAACGTCCGGCTGCCGGTTCGACGGTCGGGGTCGACGAGGTGGCACCTGACGTGGCCATCGGTGTCAGCGTGACGGCGGAGCCGCCGGACCACAAGCGAACACCTGGCGACGTCCCGGTGCCGACGCACCACGCCGGAGCGACGCCACGGTGACTGCCCGCCCTCAGGCGCAGGGCGGGGCCGTGCGCCGGGGACGGCGGGGCCGTGCGCCGGGGACGGCGGCTGCGTACGGTGTGGTCATGGCGACACGCATCACGTCGGGGGACTGGTGGTTCCGCGACCGCACCACGGGCGGCCGCACGATCGGGCAGGCGCCCAACGCGCCGATGTGGATCGTGATCGTCGCCCTCGTGGTCGCGGTGGTGGCGCCGGCGCCGCTCGTGCGCCGCATCGCCCGCCTCACCGCCAACGCCGCCCTCGCATGGTGGGCGGCGGCGGAGATCTCGACGGGTGTCAACCCCTGGCGGCGGACGCTCGGCGTGGCCGTTGCACTGGTCGACGTGCGCTCGCTGGTGCGCGCCCGGCGAGCCTCCCGGACCGCGTGAGCGCCTGACCGCGGTCGTCCGGGTCAGATCGTGCCGCCGGGTCGCACCAGCCCGGTCTGGTAGGCGAGGACCACCAACTGGGCCCGGTCGCGCACGTGGAGCTTCATCATCGCCCGGTTCGCGTGCGTCTTCGCGGTGAGCGGCGACAGGTGCAGCCGCTCGGCGATCTCGTCGTTGGAGAGCCCGTGTGCGGCGAGCGCCATCACCTCGCGCTCGCGGCTCGTGAGCATGTCGAGCAGCGTCGAGGCCCGGCCGGGCTCGTCGGCCGACGGCCTGCTCCGAGCGAATTCGGCCAGCATCGCCTGCGTCGCTCGCGGTGACAGGAGCGCGTCGCCGGACGCGACGACCCGGATCGCGTCGAGCAGGTCCGCCGGCTCGATGCCCTTGCCGACGAACCCCGAGGCGCCGGCCCGCAGCGCCTCGACGACGTGCTCGTCGAGCTCGAAGGTGGTGAGCACGATCACCTTCACGCCGGCCAGGTCGTCGTCGCCGGTGATCTGCCGCGTGGCCTCGATGCCGTCGACACCGGGCATGCGGATGTCCATCAGCACGACGTCGGCCCGGCACTCACGCACCACGCGCACCGCCTCCTCGCGCGTCGCCTCGGCCCGGGCCGCGCGTTCCTCCGCCGCGGCGATCGCTTCGCGCCGGCTGCGCACGGCGTCGCCTGCGGCGACGGCGAGCGTGGGCCACGCGAGGCCGGCCAGCAGCTCGGGGCCCAGGAGGTCGGTGGACACCAGGATCGCGATCATCGAGAGCATCGTGGCCACGCCGGCGATGCCGGCACGGACGGCGGTGCGGCGGTCGTGGCGGACGGCCACCTCGTACAGCAGCACCATCACCGCCGGGATGAGCGCCGTCGGCTGCCCGGTGGTCGCGGTCGCCACGAACGCCGCGACGAGACCGACGCCGAGCGTCGGGATCGGCCAGCGGTGCCGAGCGACGATGAGCACCAGCGCGCCGACGATCGCGGCGATGGAGACCGCACCGATCTCCTGGTCGTCGAGGGCGCGGTGTCGACGTTGCGCACCTCCACCCCGTCGGCGGCGAGCACCTGTCGCAGCAGCGCACCGTCGGGGGTGCGCACGTACACGCGGTCACCGGCCGACATCGCCGCGAGCTGGGCGGCCGAGACGTCGGCGATGAGCCGTCCGCGGCCGATGATCACGAAGTGCTCCGCGGTGAGCGCCATCTCGCTCATCAGGTGCGACGACACGAGCACGGTGCGACCCTCGGCGGCGAGGTCCTTGAGCAGGTGGCGGATCCACAGGATGCCCTCGGGGTCGAGGCCGTTCACCGGCTCGTCGAGCATGATCGTCTCCGGATCGCCGAGCAGCGCGGACGCGATGCCCAGGCGCTGGCCCATGCCGAGCGAGAATCCGCCCGCCACGCGGTCGGCGACGTCGGTGAGGCCGACCACGTCGAGCACCTCGTCCACGCGGCGCTCGGGAATGCCCGTCGTCGCGGCGAGTGCCCGGTGGTGGTTCCGGGCCGACCGCTTCGGGTGGATCGCCCGTGCCTCGAGGAGCGAGCCGATCTGGGTGAGGGGAGCGGGGTGGTCGGCGAGGACCCGTCCGTTCACGGTGGCACGTCCCGCGGTCGGGCGGTCGAGCCCGAGGATCATGCGCATGGTGGTGGACTTGCCGGCGCCGTTGGGGCCGAGGAAGCCCGTCACGATGCCGGGACGCACCTCGAAGGAGAGGTCGTCCACCGCCCGTGTGGTGCCGTAGGTCTTGGTGAGGTGTTCGACGTGGATCATGCCGTCATCGTGAACGTCGACGGCTTCCGGCGAATCCTCCCGACGCAGGCTCTCCGGGTACTGCGTTCGCAGTAGGGGCGGGCCTGCTCAGGTCCGGTCGTTCACGAAGACGACCTTCGGGCCGGGGTCGACCATCGCGTCGACGGCCTCGTCGAACGATGCCGTGCGCGTGATGATCCGGCCCGGATCGATCGCGCGGCTCGTCACCAGGTCGAGCACCGGGCCAGCCGTCGCCATGGCGTGCACGCGGCCGATCTCGTAGCGCACGCCCTTCAGGTACATCTGCTGCAGGGGCAGTGACGACGTGCGCTGCGCCCCACCCGACACGCTCGTGCACGTGCCGCACGGTGCGACGGCCCGGAGCGCGAGGTCGCGTCCGTGGTCGAGGACGTTGGCGTCGACGGTCACGGGGAAGCGTGTGCCGAGGTGGCGGTCGACCTCGTGCCACCGGCCCGTCGCGTCGATCGCCTCGGCGCCGATCGCCTCGGCGAGGCGGAGCCGGGTGTCGTCGTCGTCGACGTAGACGACTCGTTCCGAACCGAGGGCGATGGCGCACATCGCGGCGTACAGCCCGACCGACGGCGCGAGCCCGCCGGCCACGAGCACGGGCGCGCCGGGGCGTTCCGCGAGCGGGCCGGCGACGCAGCGGTAGCCGTCGGAGACGTTGTCGGGGATGCCGGCCGCCACGACCGGATCGAGTCCGTCGGGGAGGCCGATCAGCATCACGTCGGCCCACGGGACTCGGACGAGGTCGGCCAGCGCACCACCGAGGTCGACGTCGCCGTGGGGGCCGAGCCCGAACGCGGTCCCCGGCGCCACGAGCTCGCACGCGTTCGTGTGCCCTCGCCGGCATGCGTCGCACCGGCCGCAGCTCAACTGGAACGGCACGATCACCCGGTCGCCGGGGCGCCACGGGCCGGCCTGGTCGCCGACCGCCACCACCTCGCCCACCATCTCGTGGCCGACGACGAACGGCGCCGGCATCGGGTACAGACCCAGCGCGATGGCCGGATCGAGGTCGCAGCGGGCGACGGCGAGCGGCCGCACCAGTGCGTCGCGTGGATCGACGATCTCCGGGGTGGGCACGTCCTCCCACGCCAGCTGCATCGGGCCCCGGAACACCAGTGCACGCACGATCGACTCCCTCCCGCGCCGCGTTCGTCCGCCAGCGCCTCAGTATGGTGTCCGTCATACAAACTATGTATGAAGGGCGACATAGTCAATGGCGCGCAGCAACGTTCGAGAGCAGATGATCCGAGGAGCTGCCGAGCTCCTCTCCACCGACGGCGTCCAGGGCACGTCGTTCTCCGACGTGCTGCAGCACACCGGCGCGCCACGCGGCTCGATCTACCACCACTTCCCGGGGGGCAAGGACGAACTGGTACGCGAGGCGGCCGCGTCCGTGGGGGCCGGGGTGGCCGCGCTCCTCGACGCGCTCGACGTCGACTCGCCCGAGCTGGTGGTCTCGGCCTTCGTCGGCGGGTGGCGGTCGGTCCTCGTGTCGAGCGACCACCGGCGCGGCTGTGCCGTGGCGGCGACCTGCGTCGGCGCGGGTGGGTCGAGCGCACTCCTCGACGTCGCCGGGGAGGTGTTCGCGGCGTGGCGCACTGCGCTCGGCGGCGCGTTCGTCCGCAGCGGCGTGCCCGCGATCGAGGCCGACGACCTCGCGGCGATGAGCATCGCCGCGGTCGAAGGAGCGCTCGTGCTCGGTCGGGCCGCGCGCAGCGACGAGGTGTTCGACGTGGTCGAGCGTCAGCTCCGTCGGTTGGTGTCGACGGTGCCGGCGCCGGTCGCCCCGGCTCGCTCCGGTCGTCCCACCCGCTCCACCCGCTCCGCCCGCTCGCCCGGCACCGATCAGAGCAGGCGCACCGGCTCCAGGTAGTCGGCCTCGAGCAGTTCGGTGGCGAGCCCGTCGAACGCCTCCCGGATCGGCGCCATGTCCGTCGGCACCGAGAACCCGGGTAGCCAGTCGTCGTGGTGGCACAGCAGCACCCGCTGCGGTTGCAGCACTGCCACCTCGTCGAGCAGGAACTGCAGCAGCGAACCCTGCACCGGCTGGCCGTCGATGTTGGCGCGGCCCGCAGCGGTGAGGATCGCCGCGTCCGGGCGGCGCCCGTCGAGGATGCCCGACCAGTGCCCGGACGTGTCCTGGTCGAGCAGCCGCCCGTCGGGCGTCTCGAACTCGTGGAGCAGTGCGCCACCGTCACCGCGGTGGCTGTGCCCGCCCATCGTGGACAGCAGGTGCTCGATCGCGCTCGGCGCCAGACCGGTCGACAGGTAGGTCTGCAGCTCGCGCATCCGCTCCTGCTGCTCGTGCCAGGTGACGCCGAGGTCGCCGATGCACGCCGTGGTCGGCTCGGTCGTCTGCTGGTGCGACCAGACGCAGCTGTGCTGGCTCGGCAGGACGCGAACCGTGACGTCGTCGGACAGTCGGATCGTCTCGCCACCCGCAAACGCAGATCATCCGCGACTCCGGCACGCCGGCCTCGGCGAGCACGCGCACCGTCTCGTCGCTGCCGACGAGGGGGCGTCGGTGGCGAACACTCGGAACGGCGCCGGGCGCTCGGTCGGCGGCCGCGAGTCCGGTATCCGCGAACGGCGGAAAGCGAGGAAATACCGTGTTTTCCGGCGAGGCCCGCACGGGCAGCGCTGCCCCGTACAACAAGAAGGTGACTCATGAACCGTCGTGAACTCGTCGCTGCCATCGCGGCACACACCGAACAGGATGCCAAGGCGGTCGACGCCGTCCTGCGTGGCTTCGTCGACGTCGTCGGCGCCACGATCAAGAAGGGCGACCCGGTGGCGATCTCCGGCTTCGCAAAGTTCCAGCTCCGCAAGTCGCCGGCCCGCATGGCGCGCAACCCAGCGACGGGCGAGCCGGTGAAGGTGAAGGCTTCCACCAAGGTCCGCATCACCCCGCTGAAGGGCCTGAAGGACGTTGCCACCGGCGCCGCCCCGGCACCCAAGCTGAACAAGGCCGCAGCGCCGGCCAAGAAGGCGGCTCCGGCCAAGAAGGCCGCCCCGGCCAAGAAGGCCGCCCCGGCGGCCAAGGCTGCGCCGGCGAAGAAGGCCGCCCCGGCCAAGAAGGCGGCGGCCCCCGCCAAGAAGGCTGCGAAGAAGGCCTGATCCCGACGGGAGCCGGCGGCGATCCGTCGGTCTCCCACCGAGACGACCTCACCGAAGCGACCCGGTGGCCGGCGCACACGCGCCGGCCACCGGCGCGTCCGGACCCTTGCGGCCGTCAGGACGGTCGCAGCACCAACCGGCGGAGTCGTCTCCCCAGCCGCTGCAGCGGCGGTTGCAGCGACATCGCGATGCCGTTCGGGTTCACGATCGCGGTGATGATCATCCCGGCACCACCGATCACGGCCGTGTAGCGCGTGATGTCGCCCGACAGGAAGTAGCCCATCGCCACCGCCACCACGCCCGCCGGCGCGAGCAGTCCGCCCACCACGGCGCCGTTGATCGACGTGATGCCACCGAGGTAGGCGAAAGCCAGGAACGCGAGCGACGCCTGGTACACGAACCCGGCCGAGGACACGTCGTTCTGCTTGAAGCCGAGCATCACCCCGCCGATGCCCGCGATCCCGGAGGCGATGCCGAACGCCAGCAGCTTCGTGCGCGCGACCGAGATGCCGCTCGCCGCGGCGGCCCGCTCGTTGGCGCGCACCGCGAGGAAGCGGCGGCCAGTCGGGTTGCGGCGCAGGTTGGCCACCAGCACGGCGCACACGATCAGCACCACCACGCAGAACACGGCGAACGCGGGACGGTCGAGCAATCCCCGGTCACCGGTGGACGCGAGCGAGAGCCCGAACAGGCTCGCCGGTCGTACGTTGGCGGGCGCCCCGAAGGTGAGCCCGGTGATCGTGGCGTTCTCGAAGAACAGCGTCTGCATCGAGATCGCCGCAGCGACGGTGACGATCGCGAGTTGGGTGCCGCGGATCCGCACGGCAGGCAGGCCGAGCATCAGACCGACCACGATCGCGACGGCGACCCCGGCCGCGGCGGCGAGCGGCCAGGGGAGTCCCGGGCCGTTCACCACGGACGGGTTGCCGGGAGTGATCGAGCCGTCGGCCATCAGGCGGGCCATCACGAACGCAGCGGCTCCCGCCAACGACATCTGCGCGAGTGAGATCTGACCGACATAGCCGGTGATCACCACCATCGACAGCATGATGATCGACGCGACCATCGACGTGGTCATGGCCAGCGCGAACACGGTGGGACGACCGCTGTCCTCGAACAGGAGGGCGAGCACGGTGACGGCGGTGCCCCACACGGCGACGTGCGGACCGATCCGGACCGGCACGGGTGCCAGCGGCAGGCGCCGCTCCTCGACGGTGCCGCGGACCGGCAGCGACTTGCCGCGCAGGAACAGCACGACGGCGATCATCACGAGCGGCACCACCTCGCGCA
Source organism: Actinomycetota bacterium (assembly GCA_009704985.1). Classification (GTDB taxonomy): domain Bacteria; phylum Actinomycetota; class Acidimicrobiia; order Acidimicrobiales; family Ilumatobacteraceae; genus VFMC01. Next base: position 10,945 of record WLDE01000118.1, read on the forward strand.
CGCCGGAGCGCAGGAAGGGCGGGAACCAGTCGCGGCCCGAGAAGAAGCCGAGGAGCGTCTGCACCGCCCCGAGCCCGAACCCGCCGGCGATGGCGACGGCGATCGACTGGAGCCGCCCGAGCAGGGCCGCGGCGAGGGCGGGGACCACCAACGCGCTGAGCCCGATCGGCGACAGCGACCCGCCCAACGATCCGACCACGATGGCCGCCGCGGTGGACAGCACGGAGGCGATCACCCAGTTGCACGCGGCCAGGAACTGCGGTGAGTAGCCGAGGAGCACGATGCCCTTCTCGTTGCTCGCCGCGGCGCGGGTGGCGAGGCCGAAGCGCGTGAAGCGGAAGAGAGCCCACAACGCGACGCCGATCGCAACGGCGAGGGCCGACACCCACAGCACTGCGATCGGGAACGGACGGCCGAGGCCGAGGAAGTCGTCGATCACGCCGTCGGGCACGATGCTCGCCGGCGTGCGGCCCCGTCCTCCGAAGTTCAGGTGTGCCACGCCCTGCAGGTAGAGCATCGTCCCGAGCGATCCGATCACCTTGCCGAGCGCCGGGGCGTCGCGCAGCGGTCGGAACACGAGCGCATGGGCCATCAACCCGATCAGCACGGCCATCGCGATCGCGACGGCGATCGAGGTGACCACCGGCAGCCCGCCGTCGGCGAGCCGCAGCGTGATCGGCACGTCGAGGCGGTGGGTCGGGAGGATGTCGACCAGGGGAAGGTGCACGACCCCGGTGCGGCGCACCTCGTCGAAGGTGAGGGCGCCGTACATCGCGAACGCGCCCTGGGCGAAGTTCACGACACCCGAGCCGCGGTGGACGATCACGAGCGCCGTACCGAGCAGCGAGTAGAGCGCGCCGATGCCCAGACCCATCAGCAGGAAGACGGCGATGTCGTTCACTCGGGCTCCAGATGGGGTCGGTGGATCGACCGCGTACGTCGGCGAGACAGTACGGGCAGCGATCGAGCGGGAGCGAGACGAACCGGAGCGCCGGCGTCAGCAGGGGCGAGCGATCTCGAGGCCGACGTAGAACGCCGAGTAGCCCTCGGTGTCCTCGTTGGCCTCGTCGAGCTCCGCCACGGTGGTGCCGAGTTTCTGGGCCACCAGCACCGGATAGTCGCCCGCCACGATCTCGTACGTGCCGCACCCGTCGGCGGTGGTGGGCGGCGCCGGCTCGGACGACGCCGTGGGGTCGACGGGCGTGGGCGACGACCCCGGTGTCGGGGGAGCGGTGGTCGTGGTGGTGGGCACCGGCACGAGCACCGACGGGCCGCCGGGCACGGTGGCGCCCGCAGGGATGCGGATCGTGGTGCCGGGCTCGGGCCACTCCGGCACCAGGCCGTCCTCGATCGTCCATCCGTTGAGGGTCACGAACTCCTCGAAGTCGACCCCGAAGCGGGCGGCCACCTGGAACGGGAAGTCGCCGGCGACCACGACGTAGGTGGCCTCCGAGGTGATCACGGATCCCGGCTCGGGCGGAGCCGTCGTGGTGGGCGGGATCGTGGTGGTGGGCGGCGGGAGTGTGACGTAGTCGGTGGCGACGACCTCGTCGACCGTGCCGAGCGACCCCGACGACGTCGCCCCGCACCCGGTGAGCGCCAGCGCCGCACCCGCAGCGACGGCGACGAGCGCCGCCGTCCGCACCGCTGGCACCCTCGACCTCGGGTTGCGGGTCGACCTCCGGTCGCGGTTCGGGGTCGACCTCGACGTGAGGTGCAGTCGCACCCTGGTGTTCACGTCGAGGCCGGTCGCGCGGGGTCGCGTCACGGCGCGAACGGTAGCGCTCCGACGCGGCGGCCGGATCGCAGGGGCGATCCGCCCTCGATGCATCCTCGATCCGCGCTCGATCCGCGCTCGATCCGGCCGCGGTGCGCGCGGATCTGAACACGCGCACGCGATGTGTTACGGGCCGGTGTACGAACTAGCCTCTGCCCGTCATGAAAACGCAACGTTCGACCTCGCCGGCGCTCGGGTGGCGCCCGTCGCGTGTCGGTCGTGCGTTCCTGGCCGTCGCGCTGGCCGTCCCGCTGCTGGTCGGCGTGCGTGCCGAGGCCGACGACCTCTCCTCCGACGACGTGGCCGCCGAGATCCTCCGTCTCGAGGGCATCGCCGACGCGACCGCGCAGCAGTGGACCGAGGCGCAGCAGCGCGCCGAGGACCTCGCGATCGAGATCGCCGAGGCCGAAGCCGCCGTCACTGCCGCCGAGGCCGAGCTCACCTCGATCCAGGACCAGATGGCGACGATCGCCATCCGCCGCTTCACCGAGGCCGGCACCGGATCGCAGCTCTTCTTCGTCGAGGACCCGTCCGTCGGCCTGCAGGAGAGCTCGCTGCGCTCCGTGGCCCTCGACGCCGGGGCCGGCGACGTCGACCGGGTGGACGCCGTGCAGCGCGACCTCGCGGCCGACCGCGACCGCGTCGACGCCCTGCGTGAGGAGAACGAGCGGGTGATCGCCACCCTCGAGGCGAGCCAGGCGAGTCTCGACGATCAGCTCGCCCAGCTGCAGGTGCTGTACGAGCAGCTGAAGGACGAGGAGATCCGCCGCGCCTACGAGGCGCAGCTCGCCGCCCAGCGGGCGGCCCAGGAGCGCGCCGAGGCCGAG
>WLDE01000012.1 GCA_009704985.1 Actinomycetota bacterium
CGGTTCGTGGCGACGGTGTAGATCGTCTTGAAGCAGCCGTTGCAGACGTTGGAGTAGCGCTCGAGGCTGTCGCGGAAGATCGCGTTCATCGCCTCGGTGGTGGCGAACTCGTGGTCGATGCCGAGGTGCTCGATCGTCCGGCGGATGTTGGCCTTCGCCTGGTCGGACAGGAAGCCGTTGTCGAGGGTGAGGGCGTACACCTCGAAACCCATGTCGACGAGCCGGTGCAGTGCGTAGGTGGAGTCCTTCCCGCCGCTGAGCAGCGCGAGGCAGTCGTACGGACCCGAGCGTCGCTCGCGACTCTCGTTGCGCAGCGCGATCAGGTCCTGCGGGGTGCGGAACCAGCTGGACACGATCGGCGCGATCCGCTCGTAGAGGCGGCAGGTGTCGCACACGCCCTCGTCGTCGAAGTGCACGCCCGGCACGTTCGACGGCAGACCGCAGCGCACGCAGTGGTGATCGGCCGCGGCCGGTGTGGGCGACCACAGGCGCACCGCCGCCCGTTCGATCGCCGGATGCGTCGCGAGCGCGTCCTCCACCTCGGTCGGCTCGAGCCGGATCCCGCCGACCTTCACCTGCTCGTCGATGCGGCCGAGGTACACGAGCGTGCGGGGGTCGGCGAGGCGCACCAGGTCGCCGGAGCGGTAGAAGCGGAGACCGTCGAGCTCGACGAACGGCCCGTCGCTGTCCAGGTACCCCGCGGTGAGCCCGACGTGGGCGATCAGCAGCTCGCCGGGTGAGCCGAGCGGCACCCGCTGCAGGTGCTCGTCGACGACGCGCAGGGTGACCCCCGGCGCCGGCACCCCGATCGGCACCTCCACCGCCGGCAGGTCGTCGGGATCGACCTCGTGGATCATGCACCCGACGACGGCCTCGGTGGGTCCGTACTCGTTGAAGATCCGCAGCCCCGGACGGCGGGCGAGGAGCCGCCGCGCGAGCCCGGCACCGAAGGCCTCACCGCCGACCACGAGCGTCTCGAGGCGGTGGTCGGGCGGCAACAGCCGCTCGAGGATCTCCAGGTGCGACGGGGTGGCCTTGCACCACGTGAGGTCGGTGCGGCGTGCCACGCGGGCGAGACCGGCGGGTCCGTCCTCGCGCACCACCACCATGCGTCCACCGGTGATGAGCGGGACGAACAGGCTCGTGACGGTGAGGTCGAAGGTGAGCGCGCTGAACAGCGGCACGACCGGCGGCCGTGCGGTGGGAGAGCACTCGACCGCGAAGCGCAGGTAGCGGGCCAGGCCGAGGTGGCTGATCGGGACGCCCTTGGGTTCGCCGGTCGAGCCCGACGTGAACAGCAGGTACGCCTCGTCGCCGGGTGCGGGCAGGGGCAGCGGCTCCGGGTCGTCGGCGGCGCCGGCAGCGTCGGCTCCTGCGGCACCGTCGGCTCCTGCGGCACCGTCGGCTCCTGCGGCAGCGTCGGCTCCTGCGGCAGCGTCGGCTCCTGCGGCAGCGTCGGCTCCTGCGGCACCGTCGGAGAGGTCGGGAAGCCGGTCGAGCACCAGGCGGCACCCGGCACGCTCGGCGAGCCGGGCGCGACGTGCTGCGGGTTGCGCGGGATCCAGCGGGACGTACGAGCCGCCCGCAACGAGCACGCCCAGGATGGCGAGCACCGCGTCGGCCGAGCGCGGCAGCTCCACACCCACGCGGGCGCCCCGGTGCACGCCCTGCTCGCGCAACCAGTGGGCGAGCCGTGCGACCCGACGCCACAGCTCGCGGCCGCTCAGCGCGAGGTCGAGATCCTCGAGCACCGTGGTGTCGAGGCGGGGGAGGAGCGATCCCAGCTGGTCGACCACCCCGGGCGTGGGGCCGTCGAGGTCGTCGGCGGTCTCCCAGGCCACGATCTCGGCGAGCTCGTCGGCGGTGGCGAGGCTGCGGTCGCCGATCGGGCGGTCGGGGTCGTCGAGCACGGCCCGCAGCACCGCGACGGCGTGCTCGCCGGCCCGGGCGACGTGCTCGGGATCGGCTGCGGCGGCGTTGATGTCGAGCAGCAGCTCGCGCTCGTGGTCACCGTACGCCGTGAGCTGCAGACGGACGAGGTGGGAGGCGTCGGTCGCGCCCGAGTGGATCCACCGCGTGGTCGCCGGCACGGTGCCGAACGAGCCGAGCCCGGCCCTCGGGATCACGTTCACGACCGCCTCCACGTCGGCCGCCGGCGCGGTGCCCGCGACGGCGTGGCGCAAGGTCTGCATCAGCGAGCGTCCGATGCGGCGGTGCAGGGAGCGGAACGTGTCGCCCGGCTCGACGGTGACGTCGACCGGGAACACCTCCATCAGCGGGCCGATCAGCGCGCGCGAGCGGGCGTCGGAGCGGTTGTGCACCGGCACGCCGATCGCGAACGCGTCGACGCGTGCGACGCGGTGGAGGTGCACCGCCGCGACGGTGACGAGCAGCGTGGTCCACGCGAGGTCGTCGCTCACCATGGTGTAGTCGCCGGCGAGACGTGCCCGGGCGGCGGCGAACAGCTCGTCGTCCACGGGCAGCGGCACGCGCGTCGCGGTCGGCGTGGGCGTGCGCACGGTGCGGTACAGACGTCCGACACCGGGGGCGGCGGGCCGCTCGCGCCAGAACCTGGCAGCGCGCTCGGCCCTCGCGCCGGCGGCGCGACCGAGCGTGCTCGCCCAGTCGTAGTAGGAGTCGAGCTGCACCTCGCCACCGGCGTACGCGGTGGCGGTGGCGGCGAACACCATCGCCGACGAGGTGGCGTCCGTGATCGTGTGATGGAGGGCGAGATACCACGACACCGTCGCGTCCTCGTGCACGAGCACCACGCTGTCGTAGCTGCAGACGGTGGTGTCGATCGGGCGGTGCGCACGCTCGGTCGCCCACGCCTCGGCGTCGGCCCGCGCGACCTCGACGATCGAGGTGCGGGGCGGGTCGGTGAGCAGCTGCACCAGCGCGGTGCCCTGCTCCTCGACGATGGTGGTGCGCAACGCGTCGGACGCCCGCACGACCTCGGCGAACGCGTCGGCGAGTCGTTCGGCGTCGATCGGCTCGCCGCCCGTGGTGTCGAGGTGCGACAGGAGCGCCATGTTCTGCACGGGCGCGTCGGGATGCCGTCGCTGCGACATCCACAGCGCACGCTGCATCGGTGCGAGCGGGCGACCGCGGCGCAGCGTCACCGCGACGGGGCGCGAGTCGGCGTCCGGTGCACCCTCGGGGGCACCGTCGGCCGCCGCGTGCTGCTCGCCCGGTCGCTCCATGCGGATCGGCTCAGCCCGCGAGCCGTCGGTCGAGGTAGTCGAGCATGAGCCGCACGGTCTGGAAGTGCTCGAGCACGACGTCGGCAGGGTCGACGGAGAGCCCGAGCCGATCCTCGATCCAGCCGACGATCTCGACGACGCCGAGCGAGTCGACGAGGCCGGTGAGCAGCAGGTCGGTGTCGGGTTCGATCACGATCGACGGATCGAGGCTCACCTCGCGGGTGATCATCTCGACGAGGTCGGTGTCGAAGCCCGTGGGTCGTTCGGTCATGCGGTCTCCTCCATCGCCTCGGCGGACGCCGGGCCTGCGGCTGGTGTGGTCGATGCCGATGTCGATACCGGCGTGTCGGCGAAGTGCTCGCGCACGTGTCGTCGGTCGAGCTTCCCGGTCGCCGTGAACGGCAACCGGTCGACGACGCGGAACTCCTTCGGCACCCCCACCGCCGGCAGGCGGCTCGTGCAGAACGCGCGGAGGGCGGCCTCGTCGAGCGCAGCGCCGTCGCGCAGGACGACCACGGCGGCCACGTGTGCGGCCTCGCCGGCGTCACCGACCGGCACCGCCACGGCGTGCACGACGTCGGGTGCGTCGGTGAGCACCGCCTCCACCGCCTCCAGCTCGAGGCGGATGCCGCGGACCTTCACCTGGTGGTCGCGGCGGCCACGGAACCACACCGTGCCGTCGGGGTCGCGCACCACCACGTCACCCGTGCGGTACCACGGGAAGCCACCCGGGCGCAGGACCAGCGACCGCGCGTCGAGGTCGGGACGGCGCCAGTAGCCGGTCATCACGGTCGGCGCCGACACCCACAGCTCGCCGGGCTCGCCGTCGGCGACGTCGACGAACCGGTCGTCGCCGTCGCCGTCGAGCTCGTCCACCACGCGCAGGTCGACCCCGTGCCAGGGCAGGCCGACGGGGACGTCGTCACCCTGCAGGGTGGCCGGCGTGACGACGTGGCTGGTGCACTCGTTCACCTCGGCCGGACCGTAGATGTTCTCGATCACCGCGTTCGGAACGGCGGCCGCGAGCTCCGCGAGCGCACCGACGGCGTACGGCTCGCCGCCGTACATCACGAGTCGCAGCGCCGACAGGTCGCGCTGGTCGAGCGCGCCGCGTTCGGTGACGAGACGGAAGAACGACGGCACGAAGTACCACACGCTCACCCGCTCGTCCTGGGACCGCGAGGTGAAGCTGGCGGGGAAGCGCAGGTGCGCCTCGCCGACCACCACGACGGCGCAACGAGCGAGCGGTGCTGCGTACAGCTCGAGCGTCGACATGTCGAAGTGCAACGGCGACATGCCGGCGATGCGGTCGGCCGGTGTGAGGCGGCGGGACTCCACCGCTCGCGCGGCGTACGCCATGGCGCTGGCATGCGTGTGGACGATGCCTTTCGAACGTCCGGTCGAACCGGACGTGAAGATGATGTAGGCCGGGTCGTCGGCGGCGACCGGCGGGAGCCGCTCCAGCGCAGCGAGCGCGTCGGGATGCGCTCGGTCGGCGACGTCGTCGAAGGCAGCCGTGCGCGGGTCCGTGGACGGTTGTGCCGTCACGAGGGTGCGCAACGCCAGACCGTCGATGCTCCAAGGATCGAGCTGCTCGCAGCGGCGGGCGTCGACGAACACGGCGGCGACATCGGCGTCGGTGAGCACGGACCGGGCCGCCATCGGCGGCGACATCGGGTCGAGCGGCACCACGATCGCGCCGATGCGCAGGCAGCCGTGGATCGCGACGAACGAGCGAGCGTCCTTCGAGAAGCCGACCGCCACCCGGTCGCCACGCCCGACACCGGCTGCCAGGAGGTGCGCCGCCACGTTCGCCGCGGCGCGGTCGTACTCTCGCCAGGTGTAGCGGCGCGACAGACCCACCAGTGCCTCGGTGTCGGGGTCGACGCGTGCGGCGTCGGCGAGGAGGGTGGCGAGTGTCGTCATGGTCGATGTGAGCGCCGGCGCCATCCCGTCCGGGACACCGGCTGCCCCCGGCGAGTTTCGCGACGACAGATGTACGACGCAACGTCGATGCCGGATGATGGGCCGAACGACTCGTTGTAGGGGAGGCGGTGGACAGCGCGTCGAGCCGACGCGAGACTCGCCCGATCCGGATCGCGCCGGCGTGCCCTGCGCGATCACCCCCTCGATCCCGGAGGAACGAGCGTTCTCGCATGAGTGTTGGCGAACCGACGACCACGAACGCCGATGCCGGTGACCCCGCGGCCGAAGCCGTCGTCGACCTGGCGGGCGGGGAGCCGGCCACCTTCCTCGACGCGATGCTCGACGTCGACCACCCGCGCAAGGCGGCGGCCGCCGACTGGGCGAGAACCCACCTGCGGTCACGCACCGCGTCGTTCGACCGTGGCCGCTGGCGAGCCGCCGCGTCCGCCGGGGTGCTCGGGCTGCGCACTCCGGTCGAGCTCGGCGGATCGGGCCGATCGGCGGTGGATTCGTTGCTCACCTTCGAGGGCCTCGGCCTCGGCACCGACGACGCCGGCCTCGTGTTCGCCCTCGCCTCGCAGGTGTTCGCGATGCAGACCGCGCTGGTCGAGTCCGGCACGCCCGACCAGCAGCGCACCTGGCTGCCCCTGCTGTGCAGCGGCGACGCGATCGGCTGCTTCGCGATGACCGAACCCGACACGGGCTCCGACACGGCGGCCATCACCACCACCGCGGTACCGCTGGCCGGCGGCAGCTTCCGCATCGACGGCGAGAAGGCCTGGGTGACGCTCGGTCCGGTGGCCGACGTCGTCATCGTGTTCGCCTCCACCGACTCCACGAAGGGGCGGTGGGGGATCACCGCGTTCCTCGTCCCCCTCGACACGCCCGGCGTGGTCGTCGGGGAGGTGGAGACCAAGAGTGGGCTCCACAGCTGCCCGTTCGGTCGCATCCGCTTCGACGGTTGCGTCGTCGGCGCCGACACCGTGATGGGCAAGCCCGGTGCGGGCAGTGCGATCTTCACCTCCGCCGTCGAGGCGGAGCGGGCGTTCCTGTACGCCGCCCAACTCGGCGCGATGGAGCGCTCGATGGCCGCAGCGGTCCACCGTGCACGCAGTCGCGAGCAGTTCGGCCGTCCGATCGGCCAGTTCCAGGCGGTGTCGCACCGCATCGCCGACATGAAGCTGCGCCACGAGGCGTCGCGCCTGCTCGTCTACAAGGCGGCCGCACTGCACGACCGCGGCGTGTCGGTGACCATGGCCGCCGCGCTCGCGAAGCTGCAGACCTCCGAGTCGGCGATCACCTCCGCCGTGGACGCGATCCGCATCCACGGCGCCGAGGGGTACACCGAGGCCGCCGGCGTGGAGATGGACCTGCGGGACGCTGTGGGCGGTCTGGCCTATTCCGGGACGTCGGACATCCAGCGCAACATCGTGGCTCGTATGTTGGGGGTCGAGCGGCCGGTGCGGCGCCCGTGACCCCGAATCGATCGTCACCTGGGTCGGCGGGACTCCAGGACACGAAGGGGCCTGCTCGGGCCCGGAGAGGAACAAGTGGCATGAAGCGTCGGACGGGCCTGGGGGCCCTGATCGTCGCCGCGGCGGGCATCCTGGGCGTGGCGGGAGCCGCGTCCCCGGCGAGCGCGCACAGCGGCTTCCAGTCGTACGTGTACCTGAACATCACCGAGGACTCCCTGGGCGGCCGCATCGAGATGCCGCTCGGCGACCTGTCGGACACGCTCGGCCTCGACCTCGCCGGCACGGACGACGAGATCGTGTCCGAGCTCGAGGCGAACGCCGAGGTGATCGGCGACTACGTCGACGAGCACCTGAGCATCGGGGTCGACGGCGCCGTGTGGCCGCTCGACTACGACACGCCGACGCTGTTCTTCTCCGAGCTGCCCGAGGCCGACGACCGCTACGCGATCGTCGAGTTCGACGCCGACCTCGGTGGCGCCGAGATGCCCCGCGTCTTCGACGTCACGTTCGACGCCTTCCTCGAGCAGGAGGGCGCAGGCGACAACCTGCTGCTCATCCAGAACGACTGGGCCGGCGGTGTGATCGACAACGGGCACGAGGTCCTGGTCGCCTTCACGGCGAACTCGCCGACCCACACGATCGACCTCGGCGACGCCAGCTGGACCAACACGGTCACCGAGTCGATGCGTCTCGGCGTCGACCACATCCGCACCGGCCCCGACCACATCCTGTTCGTGCTCGTGCTGCTGCTGCCGTCGGTGCTCGTGTTCAACCTCGTGTGGCGTCCGGCGAAGGACTTCGGTGCCTCGCTGTGGCGGATCACCAAGATCGTGTCGATGTTCACGCTGGCGCACACGATCACCTTCACGCTCGCCGGCCTCGACGTGCTGCCGCTGCCGCCGTCGAAGCTCACCGAGTCGGTCATCGCGATCTCCATCGCCGCCGCGGCGCTCCACAACCTGAAGCCGGTCGCGCTCAACAAGGAGTGGCTGATCGCGTTCGTGTTCGGGCTCTTCCACGGCATGGGCTTCGCCGGTCTCGTGGACGGTCTCGACGTCTCGCAGGGCACCAAGCTGCTGTCGCTCATCGGCCGCAACATCGGCATCGAGATCGGTCAGACGGTCGTGGTGCTCGTGGCCTTCCCGCTGCTGTTCCTGCTCCGTCGCACCCGCTACTACATGCCGTTCTTCAAGGTGGCGTCCGTCGGCCTCGCCGTCGTCAGCATCGGCTGGATGATCGAGCGCATCTTCGAGGTCGACCTGAAGATCAGCCAGGCCATCGAGCCGATGGTGCAGTGGCCCCGGTCGCTGGTGGTGATGGCGATCCTGACGGTCGTCGCCGCAGCGATCCGCGAGGTCGAGGCCCGCGCCGGTCGGCTGCTGCCGCTCGACCAGTCGTTCGAGCCGTCGGCGAAGGAGGAGGCCGAGCCCGTCCCGGTGTGACCCCGGTGTGACCCCGGTGTGAAGCCGGGGTGACGACCCCTCGACCCGAACGTCACCGCAGCCGCCCGGCCCCGGGGCGGCTGCGGCGCGTCTGGCAGGCTTCGGGGATGAGCAGCGACACCGATGCCACCGAGCGGGACGAACGCAACCCCATCCGGCACGAGGCCGTCGAGGTCGAGCGGATCGCCGGCGCGTGCGGCGCGATCGTGCGTGGCCTCGACCTGAGCGGCCCGCAGGACGAGGCCGCCGTCGAACGCCTCCGCCTGCTGCTCGACGAGCACCTCGTCGTGTTCCTGCCGGAGCAGCGCCTCGACCTCGACCAGCTGGAGCGGTTCACCGACGAGCTGGGTGGGCGCGATCTCACGCCCTACGTCGCGGCCGTCGACGGGCGGCCGTACGTGATCCGCGTGATCAAGGAACCGGGCGACGAGCTGAACTTCGCCAACGCCTGGCACACCGACCTGTCGTACCTGCCGGCGCCGCCGGCCTACACCGTGCTCCACGCGTGGGACGTGCCCGCCTTCGGGGGCGACACGATGTGGGCCAACCAGTACCTCGCGTACGAGACGCTGCCGGCCGAGCTGCGCGAGCGACTGCTGACGATGCGGGCCACGCACTCGGCCGGGATGGCCTACGGCACCGGCGGCTACCTGGAGCAGGTGGCCGACAAGAGCTCGATGCGGATCCTTCCCTCGGCGGAGGCCCACGGCACCTGGACGCACCCGGTGGTGATCCGCCACCCGCGCACCGGCCGGGCCGCGCTGTTCGTGAACCCGGTGTACACCACCGGCATCGAGGGCATGGACCCCGCCGAGTCACGCCCGCTGCTGCAGCGCCTCCACCAGCACAGCGTGCACCCCAACCTCACCTGCCGCGTGCGGTGGCAGCCGGGGATGCTCGCGATCTGGGACAACCGCTGCACCCAGCACTTCGCGATCAACGACTACGCCGGCCAGCGACGCGAGATGTACCGCACCAGCGTGCGCGGCAGCGAACCCGTCGCCGCCTGAGGAAAATCGCCTGCACCCGACGCGCCCGGGACGCGAGGCTGACCGCATGGGACCCTCCGCGATCGACGTGCGCACCACCGCGCCCCACGAGCTGCGCCTCGCCGCCGACACGATGCGACATGCACTGCTGCACGGCCCGACGTCGGACGAGGACTGGGAGCAGGTGCGGCCCGGCTGGGAGGACCAGATCTCGGTCACCGCGTGGGACGGCGACGACTGCGTCGGCCACGCCGGCGCGTTCCGGTTCGACACCGTGGTGCCCGGCGGTGCCCGTGTGCCGACGGCGGGCGTGACCCGCGTGGGGGTGCTGCCGACGGCCACCCGGCAGGGCGTGCTCACGCGCATGATCCGCCAGGTCCTCGACACGTCGCGCGCCGAGGGCCGTATCCTCGCCAGTCTCCGTGCGAGCGAGGCGGTGATCTACCACCGCTTCGGGTTCGGCATCGCCGCGGACGCCGTGAGCGTGGAGATCGACGTCCGTGCCGCCAGGCCGGTCGCACACGCCGCGCCCGGCGAGATCCGGGTGCTCCACGCCGGCGAGGTGTTGGAGGTCGTCGAGCCGCTGTACGACCGGGTGGCCACCCGCGTCGGCGCGATCACGCGGTCGTCGGCGTTGTTCCGCCGCTACCTCGAGGACGCGATGCCGGGCGGTGGTGCCGGGCGCGTGGCGGTGCACCGCTCGGCCGACGGCGTCGACGACGGCTTCGTGCACTACACCACGGCCTGGCGAGAGGAGCCGTTCCGACACACGGAGGGCTCGATCGAGGTGCACGACGTGTGGGGTGCGACATCCGCCGTCGAACTCGCCCTCTGGCAGCACGTGCTCGGCATCGACCTGGTGCGCACCGTGACCGTCGAGGAGCGACCGGTCGACGACGTGCTGCGGCTCGCCGTGCGCGACCCACGCTCGTACCAGGTGCGGCACCGCTGGGACGAGCAGTGGGTGCGGCTGCTCGACGTGGGGGCCGTGCTCGCCGCTCGCACCTACCGTCCGGCCTCGGCCGCGGCGACGATCGCCGTCACCGACCCGCTGTACCCGGACAACAGCGACACCTTCGAGATCGGCCCGAACGGGGTGCGCCGGCTCGGACCCGGTGCGCCGGCCGACCTCCGCTGCGAGATCGACGTGCTCTCCGCGGCGTCGCTCGGCACGGTGCCGTGGACCGACCTGGCTGCCGCCGGTCGGCTGGTGGCCGCCGACCCGGACGCCGCTGCGCGCGCCGACGACCTGTTCGCCCATCGCCCGGGCGCCTTCTGCGGCAGCTTCTTCTGAGCCTGACGATGGGGACGCGGACCACCGCCGCACGTTGAACGAGTGTCCAACACGACACGTCGGCTGCTATGACCTGGGAAGACGTATCAGCTACCGTGGAGCGAGCGCCGGGCGTGGGATCGGCGCCGGAGCAGAGTGAGGAGCTCATGACGAAGCGACCTGACGGGCAACTGGAGTACGACGTGCTCCGGGTGCTGTGGGCGGCCGATCGACCGGTGTCACCCGCCGAGGTGAACGACCAGCTCGGCCTCGGTCTGGCCTACACCACCGTCGCCACCGTGCTCACGCGCCTCCACGCGAAGGGCCTGGTCGATCGCGAATCGACCGGTCGTGCGTTCGCGTACCGGGCCACCGTCGACGAGACGGAGTTCGCGCTCCGCCGCATCGACGTCGCACTGTCGGCCGCGTCCGACCGCAGCAAGGTGCTCGCCGGCTTCGTCGGCCGACTGTCGGCCCGCGAAGTTGCGCAGATGCGCCAACTGCTCGACGACCAGAGGATCTGATGCCGGGCGAGGTGGTGCACCCCCTGCTGGTCGCCCTCGCACTCTCCCTGCTCGGCACGACGTTCCATCGGCGACTGCCGCCGCGTATCGCCGCCCGGTTCATCGCCGCCCTGCTCGTGATCGTGATGATCGCCGCGGTGCCCACCATCGCACTGCTCACGCTCGCCACGCTCGCGCACCTGCCGCCCGGCCATCCGTTGCAGTGGTGCACCGTGCCGCTCCACCACCACGACGTCCAGGCCTGGATGGGGCCGCTCGCCGTCGGCCTCGCCGCGCTCGCGGTCTGGCGGGTCCGTCGGGTGCTCGCGGAACACCGCCGGCTCATCTGCGACGAGGGCGGCCACCACGTCCACGTCACCGCGGACGCCGAGCCGTACGCGGTCACGATGCCCGGTGCCGCCGGGCTCGTGGTGCTCTCGTCGGGCCTCGTGTCCGTGCTCGACCCGGTCGAGACCCGCGTCGTCGTGGCCCACGAGCAGGCGCACGCCCGCCACCGCCACGACCGCTACCTGCTCCTCGGCGAGCTCGTCGCCGCCGTGCTGCCGCCCGCGCGCCGGCTCACCTCCCGCCTGCGATTCTCCGTGGAGCGCTGGGCGGACGACGAGGCCGCCGCCGCGTGCGGCGACCGACGCCTCGTCGCGCACACCATCGGCAAGGTCGCGCTCATCGCGGCGCCGCCGGCGCCGATCGTGCTGGCCGCGTCGTTCGTCGGACTGGGCGAGGTCGAGCGAGTCCGCATGCTCCTCGAGCCCGAGGTGCGGCGCGTGCAGGTGCCGTACCGGGCGATGCTCACCACGAGCGGACTGCTCGTCGCCGCCTTCACGATCTACCAGTTGCACCACCTCGCGCCGCTGCTGTCGTTCCTCTGCGATCACCACTGACGACGATCCACTCCGCTTCGCTGCGCCGTCCCGGCGGTCGACCGACGGGTTCGGGCCATCTACCGTGTCGGCGATGAGCGGTCGAGCGTCGCAGGATCCCGCCGCCCCGGCGCGACGAGCGGGGCTGATCGCGGTTGCGGTCGTGGGGGCGCTGGCCGTCGTGCTGCTCGCGGTGTCGACCTCGGGGCCGGTGCGGGTGCTCAGCGAGCCGCCCCCGTCGCCCGTGGAGACCGTCGAGACGATCCTGCCGGACGGTGACGGCGCGGTCACCGAGCAGAGCGAGGGCCCTGCGGGACCGGCCGAGCCCAGCGACGGCTGGTTCATGCGCATCGTGGCGCTGCTCGTCGGGCTGCTCCTCCTGCGGTACCTCTGGATGGCGATCGCGGGCTGGTGGGCGATCCTGCGCATGTGGCGGCCCGGTACCCGTCGGCGGACCCGGCGTGCCGGGTTCCAGGTGCTGCCCGGGGTCGGTGCGCCGCCCGAGGTGGTGCTCGACGAGGCCGCGCAGATCGAGGCGCTGCGCGGCGGCTCAGCCCGGAACGCGATCGTCGCGTGCTGGATGCGCCTCGAGGACGACGTCGCTGCGGCAGGTGTGGCACCTCGACCGTCGGAGACCTCGGCGGAGCTCACGGCCCGCGTGCTCGACGCGGCGCTGGCGGACCGCAGCGCGGTCGAGGACCTCGCCGAGCGGTATCGCGAGGCCCGCTTCTCCGCACACCCGATCGGCGAGCACGAACGCGAGCTCGCACTCGGCGCGCTCGCTCGCATCCACGCCTCGCTGCGTCGCCCGTCGCCGGTGGCCGAGGACGTGCCGTGACCCGCCGGCGTGTGCGACTGGCCGTCCTCGTCGGAGGCTGGGCCGCCGCCGTCGGGGTGTTCGGCGTGCTGCAGATGCGGCCGGCGGTCACGGTGATCGCCGCGATCGTGGTGGCCGTCGCCGCCTCGCTGTGGTGGGTGCTCGACGTCTCCGACGTCGCGGCTCGCACCGACTGGCGGGCCACGGCCGACACGAGCGGCAGCGCCGCCGGCTCCGACGCGCGCGTGTCCGCACTCCGACGCCAGATCCTCGACGCCCGGATCTTCGTCGACGACACCTCGCTCTCGCGCGCGCTGGTGTCGCTGGTCGACGACGTGCTGCAGCGACGGGGGATCGACCGCTCGCGCGAGCCGGAGCGAGCAGCCGTGCTGCTCGGTCCGCAGCTCGGTTCGTTCATCGCCGACCCGTCCGATCGCGCGCTCCTCGGCGACCCCCGCCGCCTCGACCTCGTCGTGCGCCGCCTCGAACAGTTGTCGGCCGACGCGCCCGAGCCCCCCATCGCCCACGACCGACGACCCGCCGGTCCGCCCGCTGCACACCCCGCCCCGAAGGAGCGCCGATGACCACCGACACCCCCGACACCAGCGACACCAGCGACACCAGCGACACCAGCGACACCAGCGACGCATCGCCGCCGTCGCCCACGATGTCGCTCGCGGAGGTGTCACGCCTGGCTGCCGCTGTGCTCGACGAGGTGGAACTGGCGGTCGTCGGCAAGCGCGAACCGCTCACGCTTGTGCTCGCCGGGGTGCTGGCCGGTGGCCACGTGCTCATCGAGGACCTGCCCGGTCTGGGCAAGACCCTCGCGGCACGCTCGTTCGCCACGACGCTCGGCCTCACCTTCACCCGGGCCCAGTTCACCCCCGACCTGCTGCCGGCCGACCTCACCGGTTCGTTCGTCTACGACCAGCGACGGGGCGAGTTCGAGTTCCGCCGGGGCCCGCTGTTCACCGGCCTGCTGCTGGCCGATGAGATCAACCGCACACCCCCGAAGACGCAGGCGGCGCTGCTGGAGGCGATGCAGGAACGCCAGGTGACCGTGGAGGGCGAGACGTTCCACCTCGAGCCGCCGTTCCACGTGCTCGCCACCGCGAACCCGGTGGAGTACGAGGGCACCTACCCGCTGCCCGAGGCACAGCTCGACCGGTTCCTGATGCGCCTCGGCTTCGGGTACCCGAGTGCCGACGACGAGTGGGAGGTGCTGCGCCGCCGGATGGAACGCCGGCAGGAGGAGCACCAGCTGCGCCCCGTGACCGATGCGGCGACCCTGCTCGCCATGCAGGCCGCCGTCGAGACCGTCACCGTCGACCCCGGCGTCAGCCGGTACTGCGTCGAGCTCGCCTCGGCCACCCGACGCCACCCGCACGTCCTCATCGGCTCGTCACCCCGCGGTGCGCTCGCCCTCGTGCTGGTGTCGAGAGCGCTCGCCGTGGTGCGCGGTCGCGACTTCGTGGTGCCGGAGGACGTGAAGGCCGTGGCGACCGCCGTGCTCGCGCACCGCATCACCCTGCGCCCCGAGCTCTGGATGAGCAACGCCACGGGTGGTTCGGTGGTGGCCGAGGTGCTCGCGAGCGTGCCGGTGCCGGCCTCGCGTGAGGTGGTGCCCGGGTGAGACGACCCGGGTGGTGGCCGACGACCGCCCACGTGCGCGCCGGTGGGACCGGGCTCGTGCTGGCCGTGATCGGCGCGCTCGCGCGGCGGCCCGACGCCGTCGTGCTCGCCACGCCCCTGCTCGCGATCGCCGTGTGGGGCGCGCTCACCCGCCCGCGCGGCGAGCCCACCGTGACCCAGGAACCCGACCACCACACGCTCCGCGAGGGCGAGGCGACCACCTGGCGGGTGGAGGTGGACAGCGCGGATCCGCATGTCGACGCCGTCGCCGCCGTGCTGTGGCCGTCGTCGTTCGCCGAGCTGGACCCCGAGTCCGGGGAGGTGGTCGATCGTCCCGTCGAGGCCGATGCGGCCGGCGGTGCACGCCGGACGTCGCTGTCGATCGCGGTGCGCTCGACCCGCTGGGGGCGGCGACCCCTCGGACCCGCGGCCGTGGTGGCGACGAGCCCGTGGGCCGCGTTCCGCTGGATGGAGTTCGACGCGGCGCAGCGGTGGATCACCACGCTGCCGGTCCCGGCCGCGTTCGACGCCGTGGCGCCCGTCGCCCACACGGCCGGACTCGTCGGCCTCGACCGGTCGGTCCGCACCGGTGACGGCAGCGAGTTCGCCGGCATCCGCCAGTTCCAGCCCGGCGACCGGCTGCGGCGGATCCACTGGCCACGCTCGCTGCGCACCGGCACGCTGCACGTGTCGTCCACGTGGGCCGACCACGACCACCACGTGCTGCTCGTGGTCGACGCGTTCAACGACGTGGGCACGAGCGAGGGCGTGGACGGCCGGGCGTCGAGCCTCGACGCCACCGTGCGCGCCGCGGGCGCCCTCGCCGAGCACCACCTGCGACGTGGCGACCGTGTCTCGCTCCACACCCTCGGCGCCCGCGGGCTCGTGCGGGTGCCGCCCGGCTCGGGCACCGGACACTTGCGTCGGGTGCTCGACGAGTTGGCACGAGTGGAACCGGGATCGCGTCTCGACGACCGGCGCATGCCGTTCGGCGTCGGCGGAGGTGCGCTCGTGGTGGTGCTGTCGCCGCTGGTGTCGCAGGTGCCGCTGCAGCGTGCGGTCACGTTGGCGGCCACGAGTGCACGGGTGGTGGTGGTCGACACCCTGCCCGCCGACCTGCCCGTGCCCGGTCTCGATGCCGCCGGCGCACTCGCATGGAGGATCCGCCTGCTGGAGCGCAGCCGGGAGCTGCGCGCCGTTCGTGCGGCCGGCGTGCCCGTCGTCGCCTGGCGCGGTCCGGGGAGCCTCGATCAGGTGCTGCGCGACCTGTCGCGCCGGCGTGGCGCACCGCGGACGGTGCGTCGATGAGCACGGCCGAGCTCGACCTCCCCGACGGTGGTGGTTGGCGGCGCCGCGCCGGGCTGCACCACCGGCTGCTCGCGCTCGCCGTCGTCGGCGGTGCGGGCCTGACCCTCGTGAGCACCGGGTTCGCCGCCGGAGGCGTCGCAGCGCCGCTCGTGGTGCTGCTGGTGCCGTTCGTGCTGTGGTGCGCGCTCACCCCCGACAGCGACCTCGGCACCCTGGTCGTGATCGGGCTCGCGCTCGTGTGGCTCGGCACCGTCGACGGCGGCGCGCGCACGGGACCGTGGCTGCTGGGCGCGGCGATCGGGCTCACGGTGTTCCACGGCGCGATGGCGGCCGCCACGGTGGCGCCGCCAGGTGCGCGCTGGAGCCGGGCGATGGCGCGCACGTGGGCGGCGAGGCTCGGGGTGGTGACCGGCACCACCGCCGTCGTGTGGGCGCTCGCATGGGTGCTCGACGACACCCGGCCGTCGGGCCGGGGCAGTGCCCTCGCGCTGGTGGTGGCACTCGTCGCGACGGCCGCCGCGGCCTGGTGGACGCGGCGGCGCAGCCTCGACGAGTCCTGACCCGACGAACCCTGAGGTCCGTGCGGTCGGCGTGGTCGGTGTGGTCGGTGTGGTCGGTGTGGTCGGTGTCGTCAGTGCGGGTGGTCGTGGTCCGCGTGGTCGGACTCGATCGCGTCGAGGAACGCCTCGACGTCGTCGTCCTCGCCGCCGACGAGCCAGATCACCAGCTCGTCGTCGTCGTCGGTCCAGGGCAGCATGCCCTCGACGCTGTAGCGGTCGACGGTGATGTCCTCGCTCTCGTCGGCGACCGGCGCGATGACCGCCAGTTCGACCTCGGCGTCGGGCGGCTGGTCGCGCAGCATGTCGATCAGTTCGGAGACTCGCATCGGAAGCCTTTCTGTACGGGGCAGATCTGGACGGGCGGACCGGGTCGGTGCCGCTCGCGTCGGGCAGCGGTCGCCTCGACGCCCACAGCAGCGGAGGTGCTCAGCGGTCGAGCCACGTGGGTGCTCGATCGAGCAGGAACAGGCTCACGTCGCGGCATCGGATGAGGGTGTCGCAGAACGCCTCCTCGTTGCCGGTGTAGACGTCGGCGAGCTCGACGGGAATGCGGGCCACGAGCGACAGGCTCCGCTCGGGTGCGTCGGTGACGCTGGCGAACGAGTCGATGGCCGAGACCTCGATCGGCAGCTCGGTGCCGCCGACACCGGCGATGTCGATGGCGAGCGCCAGGAGGTCGGGTGGCTGGGGGAGCGGTGGCAGGGTCCACGTGAACAGCAGCGGGAAGGTGAATCCCGTCGGCGGGTCGTCGTCGGGGTCATCCATCTTCAGCACCTCGTCCTCGAACCCGAGCAGTGCCCGAGGATCGACCTCGAGCGACAGGTGCAGGTCGATCGGGCCGTTGCAGGCCTCCTCGGGGTGGAGGTCGACTTCCCACAGCTGGCGCAGCGAGTAGGTCTCCACGAAGTGGCGCTCGTCGTGCACGTGGAACCCGTGGTCGATCGCGTGGCTCTTCAGATCCGCCACGAACCCGGCGACGTCGATGACGGCCAACGCTGGTCCTTTCTGCGAGACGCTCCCGCTCCTCGGGGCGACACTACCCTGCGCCCGTGGTGCGCGATCGGATGGCCCTCCTGGGTGACGTGGCCGACGCCGTCGCCGCGGCGATGGCCCGGGTGGACGACCTCGGGCCGTCCGGACGGCGCGACGGGCAGTACGTGCTCGACCTGCACGCCGACGACGCCGCGCTCGCAGTGCTGCGCGCCGCCGGGGTGGGGGTGCTCTCGGAGGAGAGCGGGCTCGAGCGCCCCGACGCCGACGAGATCGTGATCGTCGATCCCGTCGACGGCAGCACCAACGCGAGCCGCGGCGTGCCGTGGTACGCGACGTCGCTGTGCCTGGTGGATCGCGACGGGCCGGCGGCCGCGCTCGTCGTGAACCTCGCGAGCGGTGTGCGGTACTGGGCCGAACGCGGCGGGGGAGCGTTCTGCGACGGGGTGCGCCTGCGGACCAGCGGGTGCCGCGACACGACCTCGGCGATCGTCGGGCTGAACGGCATCCCGCCGCGCTCGCTCGGCACGGCCCAGGTCCGGATGTTCGGAGCAGCCGCGCTCGACCTGTGCCAGGTGGCGGCCGGGGTGCTCGACGGATACGTCGACTGCACCACCGACCAGCACGGGCCGTGGGACTACGCCGCCGCCGTGCTCGTCTGCGCCGAGGCCGGCGCGGTGGTCACGGACGCGTCGTCGCGCGAGCTCGTGGTGCTCGACCACGCGGCGCGCCGCACCCCGGTGGCGGGTGCGACCCCCGATCTGCACGCAGCGCTGCTCACCACGCGACGCTCGTTCGACGAGCGCTGACGCGGCCCGTGGCCGCTCAGTCCTCGAGGAGGCTGCGCAGCATCCAGGCCTGCGACTCGTGGACGGTGAGTCGCTGGGTGAGCAGATCCGCAGTCGGCTCGTCGGCCGCCTTGTCGGCGAGCGGGAACACGGCGCGTGCGGTGCGGGCAACCGCCTCGTGACCGGACACCAGGATCTGCACCATCTCCATCGCCTTCGGCGGTGTGGTCGGCGCGTCGGGGATCGAGCTCAGCTCGGCGAACTGCTTGGCCGAGCCCGGCGCCGGGTGACCGAGCGAGCGGATCCGCTCGGCGATCGGGTCCACCGCGTTCCACAGCTCGGTGTACTGCGTCATGAACATCGTGTGGAGCGTGTTGAACATCGGCCCCGTGACGTTCCAGTGGAAGTTGTGGGTCGTGAGGTAGAGCGTGTACGTGTCGGCGAGGAGCCGGCCGAGGCCACCGGCGATGGCGGCGCGGTCCTTGTCGCTGATGCCGATGTCCATGCGCGGCACCGTGATCGTCGGGGTCGCGGCGGCGGCGGTGGCGGTGGCGGTGGCGGTGGCGGTGCGGCCGGCCTTGGGGGTGGGTTGCTTGGCCATGGGGTCAGGGTACCCCGGTCGCCCCGCGGGTGGCCGGGTAGCATGGCCGTCCCTGATCGCCCGGGTGCCGGGCGCTGCGGGGCGCATAGCTCAGTTGGTAGAGCACTGCCCTTACAAGGCATTGGTCGGGGGTTCGAGTCCCTCTGCGCCCACGACATGCCAGGTCAGCAAGAGATTTGGTCGTCGGCGGAAGCATCACTTGGACCGAATCCTTGACGGGCGCCACTGCCCGGCGTGGGGATGCGCGACGTGGGTGACGCGTTGTTCGAGGCGCTGTCTTCGAGGCGGAGAAGGTTCGTCGGAGACGCCAGCGGGCTCGGCGCGGCAAGGCTCCAGGCACGCAGGACCAGTACAACCGGTACGTCGAGATGTACCTTGCCTGGTGTGCCGAACAACGGCTGAACACCACTGCCCTCGATTCGGCCGATCTCTGGGTCGCCGAGTTGGAGTCGGCCTCGAAGCACTCCGCCCGGCATGGTGCGCGCTCTCTGAAGGCCCACGGCAAGTACCTCGCCGAGGACCTCCAGCAGGCCGACCCCTTCGCCCGTCTCGTGCTGCCGGTCGAGCCGGAGCCGCTGAACGCCCGGACGGCCACGGATGACGAGCTGGAGCGCCTCCTGGCGGTCTGTACGTCGACGATCGACGACTGATTCATCACGGCCAGCGAGACCGAGCGCTGATCCTCACGCCGGCGCACACGGGTGCCCGACGGAGCGAGGTGATCGGCATCGAACTGGATGACCTTGATCTCGCGGGCGGCGTCGTCACGCTCACCAAGACGAAGAGTGGCAAGGCCCGCACCATCCGCCTCGTCGACCCGGTGGTGCAGGCGATGATGATCTACCTCCGGCACTCGGAGTCGTTCCGGCAGCCTGGGGTGAAGGCGCTCTGGCTGAACCGGAGGGGTCAAGCTCTGACGCCGAACGGGCTGAGCCAGATGATGGAGCGCCGCGGGAAGCAGGCGGGTGTCAAGGTCTCGCCTCACGCCTTCCGTCGTCGGCAGGCGGATCTCAGGATGGGCAAGGGCGGCTCGGAGCCGGGGCTGATGACCAACAACGGTTGGACGACCACCGCCATGATCCGCCGCTACTCCAAGGACGTGATCACAGCGAACACGATGGCCGAGGTCGATCGCCTCTTCGGTGACACCTGAGGTTCACGCGCCCTTCGCCGCCGGATCCGGTGACCTCGTCACCGTTCGATGGTCCCGACCGCGGGTGCGATCCGCTCGCTGTCGTCGGGGGTTCGTTGCTCGCAGCGGCGGCCGACGCTGTGCAGCTGAAGGACGACACGGGAGGACGTGCACGGTGCAGGTCGTGGCCATGGGAGCAGCCGGCGACATGGGTCGGACAGCGGCGCGGCACCTCGCGACGAACGGCGCGATCTCGGAACCTCTGCTCGCCGACCTCGACGTGGCGCGGGCCGAGATGCTCGCGGGTTCGCTCGCGGGCACCGCGTCGGGCCGGGTGCGAGCGACGGTGTGTGACGTCCTCGACGACCGCACGGCGCGCCGGGTGCTCGACTCCGCCGACCTCGTCCTGAACTGCTCGGGACCACTCTTCCGGTTGGGCATCCCGACGCTTCGCGCTGCCATCGACACGACGACGATGTACCTGGAAATCTGCGACGACCCGGATCCGACGATCGAGATGCTGCGGCTCGACGAGGACGCCCGCGTGGCCGGTCTCGCCTCCGTCGTGGGCATGGGGGCGAGTCCCGGCATCTCGAACCTCCTAGCGCTTCGAGCGGCACGCCGGCTCGACCACGTCCGGGACTGCTTCACCGGATGGTCGCTCGACGACTCGCGCGATGGGCCCGGCGACGGCGGCGACGGCGGTGACGGCGGTGACGGCGAGGAGCAGGGCTTGGTTCGTGCCGACGGCGCACCGTCGGGAGCAGTGGTCCACTTCATGGAGCAGATCCACGGTGCCGTCTCGGTCGTCGAGGACGGTGTGCTCGTGCGGCGGCCACCTCTCGACGCGATCGAGCTGGAGTACCCGGGTCTCGGTCGCGGGACGGGCTACGTAGTCGGGCATCCCGAGGCCGTCACCCTGCTCGGCTCGCTCGGGCTGAGCGGGCGGAGCTGCAGCCTCGTCGTCGTCCGAGACGGCTCGACCGCCGCGTTCCTGCGTGGTCTGCGCAGCGACCTCGACGACGGCGATCTCGACCTCGACCGGGCCGCTCGTGCGCTGTTGCGGCCCTCGGCGATGCGCTCGGCCCGGGCCGCGGTGGCCGGCGTCGCGCTTCGCGGCGGTGGCTCGCTCCCGCCGCTGTTCGCCTGGGCGAGCGGAACAGCCGACGGGCGACCGGCCACGGTGGGCTGCCACGTCACGGCGATGCCACGCGGCATGGCGGGCGCGACTGCGATCCCAGCAGCGCTCGCCGCTGCCCAACTGCTCGCCGACCGCCCACGCCCCGGCGTGCACGCACCCGAGGCCGTGATCGATGCGGACCGGCTGCTCACCGAGCTCATCCCGTTCTGCACGACGCCCGTCGACGATCTCGAGTCGCTGGCGCCGCTGCACGTCGCCGTCGAGGTCTGACGGGGCTTCACCTCCCGGTGACGCCACCGGACCGGCGGCCCGGTCGTGCCGCCGGCATCGGCGGCACGACCGGATCCTCCGGGGGATCAGGGCTGGTACAGCTGGAACGCACCCGAGCCGGTGGCGAAGCCACTCGCCGGCACGTTCTGCTGGGTCACCAGCGGGCTGTCCATCCAGTACGTGGTGGCCGACGGCGTCTGACCGGCGAGGAGCTGGGCGATCAGGTCGCAGGCGAGCGTCGCCGTGCCCTCGAGGTCGTTGGCCGCGGTCGCCGCGAAGCTGCCACCGCTGCGGATCATGTCGAGCGCAGTGGAGTCACCGTTGAACGACACGACGAACTGGCTCCCGCCGGCCGCGTCGATCGCCGCCGCGGCACCCTGGCCGATCGTGTCGAACGAGGCGTAGACGGCGGAGATGTCCGGGTTCGCCTGGATCGCCTGCTCCACCTTTGCCTGGGAGTCGGCCAGGGCGTTCGCGATGTCGACCTCGATCTCCTCGACCTGGATGTCGGGGAACTCGGTGTCGGGACCGACCATCGCCGTGAAGGCATCGGCGCGCTGGCGCAGGCTCGGGGTGACGCGGGCGTTCACCACCAGCACGGTCCCGGTGGCGACGCCGTCGTTCTCGGCGGTGAGCCGGTCGATGACGTACTGGCCGACACGCGCTGCGCTCTGGAACTCGAGGCCGGTGATCGAGTAGGTGCCGGCGCGCTGGCCGCCCCACGCGGTGACGACCGGCCGGGATGCCTCGGCGGCGGCCGCCAACGCTGCGTCGAGCGATCCGCCGGACACGTCGTTGGCGACGTTGTAGATGGCGTCGACACCGGCGCTGTTCGCCTGCTCGAACGCCGGTACGGCCTCGGCGCCGCCCTTGGCGTCGAACACCTGCACGTTGCCGCCGTTGTCCTCGACGCACTGCTGGAGGCCGGCCGTGATGCGGTCGACCGGCTCGAGCCCGGGCGCGAGCGAGATGACGCCCACGGTCTTGCCGTCGTAGACACCGAGATCCGTCGACGCGCCGGCGGCGGGAGTGTCCGTCGCGGCGGGCGCCTCGGTCGCTGCGGGCGCCTCGGTGGTGGCCGCGGACTCCTCGTCGGAGCCGCAGGCGGTGAGTGCGAGCGCAGCGATGCCGACGGCAGCGAACACCCGGGAATGCTTTCGGGTCATGGTCCCCCCAATGATGTGTCGGTGCAGCAGCGAACAGCGCTGCACGGGTGGTGGAACGCCGCAGGTCGCGGCGCCTGCGCCCTGGCTCTCGTGAGTCAGGGCAGAGGACTGTGGCGGACGGCGGGATTCCGCCCGTCGGCCTGCTGGGCCAGCCAGTCGTCGATGCGACGCTGGGTGGTGGGGAGGTGCACGAGCGACAAGAACGCGCGGCCCTCGGTGCGGAACCCCTCGGGTGACCCGCCGCGTGCGGCGGCGAGGCCGCGCTTGGCAGCGGCGAGCACCTGGTGACCGATGAGTGCGAGCGACTCCGCCAGCTCGATCGCCCGCGCCACCGGGTCGTCGGCCACGAGCTGCACCAGACCCATCCGGTGCGCCTCGGCACCTGAGATCGCCTCACCGGTGAGGACGAGCAGCGCTGCGTTGCCGGTGCCGATCAGGCCGGGCAGCCGCTGCGTGCCGCCGGCGCCCGGCATGATCCCCATGCGGGTCTCGAGCACGCCGAGCCGTGCGGAGGGCGAGGCGACACGGATGTCGGCGGCGAGTGACAGCTCGAGGCCACCACAGGTGGCCTGGACCGGCACGGCGACGACCGTGGCGCTCGGGTAGCCCTCGACACCGTCGATGGCCGCCAGCCACGGGGCCCAGTCGCCGATGGGGCGACCCTCCCCCATCTGCTTGACCTCGGCGAGCTCGGCGTGGAGGACGTCGACCACCAGCACCAGTACGGGGGGTTCGGGTCGCGCCGCTCGCTCGGCGACGAGTGCGGCCACCTGTGCAGCACCGTCGATCCCCATGGTTCGGCGCGTCGCGCCGTCGTAGCGGAGGACACACACGTGGTCGTCGCGGCCGACCACCCAGGTGCCATCGGGTCGTGGTGCGGTCATGCGGGGCTCCCTGCGGTGCTGTGCTCGGTGTCGGCTGATCCACCGTCGGTCCGCGCGGTGGCGGTCTCGTAGCAGAGGTGGAGGATCGCGGCCTCGGTGACGGGACGGTGCAGCTCCCCGACGAGTCGGCCCTCCCGCAGGACGATCACACGATGAGCGATGGCCGACACCTCCTCGAGGTCGGACGAGGCCACGATCACCGCCACACCCTCCGCGGCCAGTTGGCTCACGAGGCGGAGGATCTCGGTCTTGGCGCCGATGTCGACACCCTTGGTGGGCTCGTCGAGCATGAGCACGCGTGTGGCCCGTCCGACGAGCCACCGCGACAGCAGGGCCTTCTGCTGGTTGCCGCCCGACAGCGTGGAGATCTGCTGCTCGGGGCCGGTGGTGGCGATACGGAGGCGGTCGATCTCGGCGAGGGTGCGGTCGGTCTCGCGGCCACGGTGCGGGCTGGGCAGGCGGATGTGTCGGCGGAAGTCGCTGAGGTGCGTCAGCACGACGTTCTCGCGGACCGAACGCCGTGTGAGCAGTCCCTGGCTCCGTCGATCCTCGGGGATCAGCGCGAACCCCGAGCGGATGGCGTCGGCGGGCGATCGGAACACCACCGGCTTGCCGTCGAGGCGGATCTCGCCGGCGGTCGGCTCGAGGTGTCCGAAGAGGTTCATCATCAGCGACGTCCGGCCCGATCCGACGAGACCGCCGATGCCGAGGATCTCGCCCGCGCGCAGAGAGAAGCTGATGTCGCGCAGTGGCCCGCCGCTCAGTCCCGACACCTCCAGCACGACGTCGTCGTGCGGTTCGGCGGGCTCCTCGAGGGGGTCGAGCTCGCCCGCCTCGCGTCCGATGATCGCCGAAACGAGGCGCTGCCGGTCGAGCGCGGAGATGTCGTGGCGGCCGACGGTGCGCCCGTCCTTCATCACCGTGACCGAGTTCGCGAGCTGCAGGATCTCACCGAGGCGGTGTGACACGAACAGCACGGCGATGCCGCGGTCACGCAGCCGGTTCACGGCCTGGAAGACGCGCTCCACCTCGGCATCCGCGAGGGCGACCGTTGGTTCGTCCATGACGACCATGCGAGCATCGCCGGCGCACGCACGGCCGATGCCGACCATCCACCGCTCGGCGACGCTGAGCGACGACAGCGGCGCAGCGGGGTCGACGTCGACGAAGTCGCGCAGCACCTCGCGGGTCAGCTCGTGTGCCTTGGTCCGCGACACGAAGGGACCACGGCGGGGGAGGGGTCGGCCGAGGAAGACGTTCTCGGCCACTGTCAGCCGCGGGACGAGCGCGACGTCCTGGTGGATGAAGCGGAGGCCGAGCGCGTCGGCGGCCGCTTCGTTCGGGATGGAGACCTCTCGACCGTCGATGACGATGGAGCCGGCGTCGGGTGGCTGTGCGCCCGCGAGGATCTTGATGAGAGTCGACTTGCCGGCGCCGTTCTCGCCGACGAGGCCGTGGATCTCGCCGGCTCGGACGAGCAGCGAGGCCTCGTCGAGCGCGCGCACGCCCGGGAACTGCTTCGACAGCCCCCTGACTTCGACGACGTACTCCGCCGGCATCGGCTCCCCCCTTCGTCGGCCCGCACACGGTCTGAGCGCCTGGCCCCCACCGGGACTATAGCGATCCGCCTCCGCCGTGGGAAGGAGATAACCAAACGAATGGTGGGGTTCGCCCTTTTCATCTCGGCCCAGATGTGCAAGATTGACGGGCAATCGCGACAGCCACGGGGACCGGCAGGAGCGATAACTGGCGTGACGTTCGGCTAAAGGGGGACATGTGACCACCACGGAGATGGCGATCGACGCGCACGCCGTCGACGCAGCACCGGCAGGACGGCGAGCCGCCGACCAGCCGGATCGCGGGCAGCGTGCGCTGGCGATCACGTCGCGCTACGGCACCCTGATCTTCCTGGGCGTCCTGATGCTGCTGTTCACGGTCCTGTCGGAGGTCGTGCTCGGTGAGCAGCGGTTCCTGACCGGCGCGAACCTGTCGCTCGTCCTGCGTCAATCGGCGGTGCTCGCCATCCTCGCCGGTGGGCTGACGCTGGTGCTGATCCTCGGCGAGTTCGACCTCTCGGTGGCGGCCACGCTGACGCTCGGCGGCGCGATGTTCGCCCAGTTCGCGCAGGGCGACTACGTGTTCACCTGGCCCACGATCCCGTTTACCGACATCGGTGGGGGAGCGATCTTCGGTGCCGGATGGCAGGCGAACGTGCTGTTCGCCTTCGTCGCCGCAATCGGGTTCGGGCTCCTGGTCGGCGTGCTCAACGGGGTCATCGTGTCGTACTTCGGCGTGACGGCGTTCATCGCCACGCTCGGCATCGCCGGCATCGTCGAGGGCTACCTCATCCGGCTCACCGACGGCCGCTCGGTGCAGCTCCCGAAGAACATCACCGACACCGCCCAGGGAACCCTGCTCGGCTGGAAGGCGCCCGATTCGTGGAGCTGGGGGCCGAGCCTGTTCGGGCGCACCTTCCAGATCGACTTCAGCGGTCTCAGCCTCCCGCTCATCTCACTGGCCGCCGCCGTCGTGCTCGCCCTGCTGTGGCTGGTCCTGAACCACACGGAGGCCGGCCGCCGCATGGATGCCGTGGGCGGGAACCCCGAGGCATCGCGACTCGCCGGCATCAACGTGAAGCGCTACCGGCTCGCCGCCTTTGTGATCTGCGCGTCCGTCGGCGCCTTCGCCGGCATCGTGCTGGCCGCCGGCCGCACCGGTTCTGCCGTCACGCTCGTCGGCAACCAGAGCTCCTACCTCCTCCAGGCGTTCACCGCCTGCTTCCTCGGGGCCGTGACCCTGAAGGAGGGCGAGTTCCACATCATCGGCACGATCGTGGGCGTTGCACTCATGACCGTCACTTTCTCCGGCCTCATCATCCTCGGCGTGCCGGGGTACGCGCAGACCATCGCCAACGGGGCGATCCTCGTCGCTGCGCTCACGTTCGCAGGGCTGGCCCGCAAGGCCGCGACCCGCACCTAGGTCTCGTCCACCGACGAGCGCCCGGACCTCCGGGCCCCACCCAGCAACACCCCAGGGGGATCACCATGAGAGCACGCAGCAAGTTCGCTGCAGCCGCGATGACGATCGTGTTCGCCACGACCGCCGTCGCATGCGGCGACGACGAGGGATCGGACAGCTCCGCGGACACCACCGCGGCCGCCGCCGACACCACCGCGGCCGCCGCCGACACCACGGCTGCGCCCGACACCGCCGCACCCGCCACCGATGCGCCCGAAGAGACCACCGACGGCGGCACCGACACCACGGCTGCCGCGACCGACGGGCCCGACACCTCGAGCGGTGAGATGCCCGAGGGTGGCGTCGAGGTCGCGATCGAGGGCGACCTGTCGGTGTTGGACGGCCTGAGCGCCGGCATCGCCAACCTGGCCCCGGTCCCCGGAGCCGAGCGTTGGTCGCGCCCGCTCGAGGAGTGCCTGACCGCCAATGGCGTCGACGTCGACTTCCAGGACGTCGGTGGTGACCCGACGAAGCTCCCGGCGATCCTCGATGCATGGCTCGCCGCCGAGCGCGACCTGGTGTTCAACATCGGCATCGACATGAGCGGCCAGGAGTCGACCATCGCACGCTTCGGTGAGGCATCCGTGCCGTTCATCACCTGGGGCGCCGGCAATCCCGAGGGTGTCGTCGCGCTCGACGCCAACCAGGAGGAGGACGGCCGGATCATCGCCCGCTACGTCGCCGAGCAGATCGGTGGCGAGGGTGACGTCGTGCTCGTGAACGCCAACAACCCGGCGCTCCAGAGCCGTGAGGCCGGCATCACGGAGGTGTTCGCCGACTACCCGGGCATCAACCTGATCGTGACGGGCGAGGCGCTCGGCTTCAGCGCCGAGTCGGCGCAGACCTCCACCGAGGCCGCGCTGCAGGCGAACCCGGACGTGAAGGCCGTCATCGGCGGCTTCGGCTCGCTCGGCATCGGTGCGGCGAACGCCGTCGAAGCGGCGGGCAGCGACGCCATCGTCGTGTCGATGAACGGTGACCCCGAGGAGTACGCAGCGATCCGCGAGGGCGGCCCGTTCGTCGCCACCGTGGCTGACGGCCACGAGTTCGGCGGTGAGGCGGCCTGCGCGATCGCCGCGTCGATGGTGGCCGGTAACCCGGCTCCCGGCGAGGCCGGCGTGCCGATCCTCGCGACCTCGGTCCTCGTGACGGCCGACAACGTGCCGGCCGAGGGTGAGATCGAGAGCACCCCGCGGAAGTTCTACCAGCTGCCGTGACCCCGTCGTCTCCGGGGCTGGCCTCGCGGCCGGCCCTGGGGACGCCACCCTCCGGCCGGCAGACCGCCGGCCGCCGTGAGGCCGGCGGACCACCGCCGTCCATCCCTTCATCACGTTCGACCCCTTCGATTCCCGACGACTGCAGGAGCACCATGTCCCCCCCGAGCCGAGATCTCAGCCCACGACCGGTGGCCGTCGTGACCGGTGCCGGCCGTCGACGCGGGATCGGTCGGGCCATGGCGTTGCAACTCGCCGACGAGGGATACGGCGTCGTGGTGCACGAGCGCCGTTCCGACCCGGCGGCATGCACGCCGACCGAGCAGCGGGACGGATGGCTCGGCGCCACCTCCGTCGTCGAGGAGATCCGGGCGGCGGGAGGCCACGCCGTCGCGGTGGCCGGGGACATCACCCTCTCGTCGACGGCGCACGACCTCGTCGCCGCCGCAGCCGAGCTCGGCTCGATCGCGGTGCTCGTCAACAACCACGGCTCGGCGGGCGAGGCGAACGCTCATCTCGCTCATGGGACCCCCGGAATCGCTCTGGGACGACACCTTGCGCGTGAACGTCGGTTCGCTGCGCACCATCACGTCGGTCGTCGTCCCCGCCATCGCCACGAGTGCCGTGGCCTCGCGTTCCATCGTGCACCTGTCGTCCGCTGCGGGCCACCGAGCGCTGCCCCGCTACGGCGCTACTGCGTCTCGAAGGCGGCCGTGGAGCGCCTCACCGAACAGCAGGCGCTCGAGCTCGCTCGGCTCGGCATCCGGGTGAACTGCGTGGCACCGGGAATGACCCCGACCGACATGATCGACGGTACTCTCGAGCGCGCGTCCGGCCGGTCGGGCCTCGAGCGCACCGAGATCGAGGCCCGTGCGGTGCGGGCGATCCCGCTGCGCCGGCTCGCCACCGTCGAGGACATCGCGGAAGCCGTCGTGTTCCTCGCCGGCCCCCGGTCGTCCTACGTCACCGGCCAGATCCTCACCGTCGACGGTGGGATGACACTGGCATGACCCACTCACAGGAGACCCACATGAACCCGACTCCGCAGGTGATCGACGACAACCTCCTGTGCGAGGAGGCGGTCCGAGATCCGCACGCCTATTTCTCCCGGCTGCGCGACCACGATCCGGTGTACTGGAACGCCCGACACAAGGCGTGGGTGCTCACCCGCTACGACGACGTGGCGCGAGCCCTGCGCAGCCAGTCGCTGACGGCGGAGCGGATCTCGCCGTTCGCGTCGGCCGTCGCACGGTCGGCCCCATCGCCCGGCGTCGTGACGACGTTCGAGATCCTGCAGGAGTGGCTGGTCTTCCGTGACCCGCCGGAGCACACACGGCTGCGGCGTCTGGTGGCCCGCGCGTTCACGCCCTCGGTGGTGCGCGCCCGCATTCCCGAGATCACCCAGACCATCGACGACCTCGTCGAGGAGATCCGGGGCGCGGGGAGCGTCGACCTCATCCGCGAGTTCGCGTATCCACTGCCGGCCGTCGTGATCGCGCAGATGCTCGGCGTCCCGCCCGACGATCGGGACCTGTTCAAGGAGTGGTCCGACAAGATCACCGCCCTGGTGTTCGGGGCGTACGAGCAGGCCGACCGCTTCGAGTCGGCCTCGAAGGGGATGATCGAGCTCCGTGACTACCTCCTCGCGCTCATCGACCGCTACGAGCGGCACCCCGAGGACAACCTGATCAGCGTGCTGCTGGAGCACGAGGACGACGATGCACTCAGCCGGGACGAGCTGGTCGCGACCTGCACCCTGCTGCTCTTCGGCGGCCACGAGACGACCACCAATCTGATCGGCAACGGCATGCTGGCCCTGCTCGACAACCCCGACCAGCGCGCCCGTCTGCTCGCCGACCCGACCACGATCGGCCCTGCGGTCGAGGAGATGCTCCGCTACGACGGCCCGGCACGCGCCACCGTGCGCCTCGTCAAGGACGCCCACGAGATCGGCGGGCGCCAGCTCGAGCCGGGGCAGCGCGTCTTCCTCGCGAACCTGGCCGCGAACCGTGATCCGGAGGCCTATGCCGATCCAGACAGCTTCGACATCGGCCGCAATCCGACGAACCACATGGGGTTCGGTGTCGGCATCCACTACTGCCTGGGCGCACCACTCGCACGCCTGGAGGGGCAGCTCGCCATCTCGGCGCTGCTCGCTGCATTCCCCCGGATGACGCTCGACCTGCCCGCCGCGGAGCTCGACTGGCACGGCACGATGCTCTCCCGCGGTCTCCAGCACCTCCCCGTCTCGCTCGACTGACCCACCCCACCCGACGCACCACCCCGACAGGAGGACCACGTGGACGTCACCGGTCTCATGCGCCAGTCGGCGCTCTACAACGCCAAGCGCACCGCCATCGTGCACGGCGAGCGGCGCCTCACCTTCGCCGAGGCGTGGGATCGGGGTGTGCGCATGGCCAACGGCCTGCTCGCCGCCGGCCTGCGTCCGGCCGACCGGGTCGGTGTGCTCGAGGACAACTCGATCGAGGCCCAGGACTTCTTCGCCGGTGCCGCCGTCGCCGGGCTCGTGCGTGTGCCGCTCTACGCCCGCAACAGCCCCGAGAGCCACCATCACATGCTGTCGCACACGGGGTGCCGCGGGCTCGTGGTGAGCGCCAACCACGCCGCCGACATCCGGCCCGTGGCCGAGTCGTTGCCGGAGCTGTCCTGCGTGCTGGTGCGCGACGGCGGTTACGAGGACTGGCTCGCGTCGCAGTCCGACGTCGACCCGCGTGTGTGGGTGTCGCCCGACGACTGGTACATCATCCGCCACACCGGCGGCACGACGGGCAAGCCGAAGGGCGTGGCGTACTCGCACCGCTCGTGGATCGCCGCTGGACGTGACTGGTTCTACAACTTCCCGCCGATGCAGGCGGGGGAGTCGTGCCTGCACGTCGGTCCGATCTCGCACGGTTCGGGATACCTGTACACACCGACGTGGTTGTCCGGTGGTGCCAACGTCCTGCTCGACCACTTCGACCCCGTCGAGACTCTCGACGTGATGGAGCACGAGGGCATCTCCTACATGTTCCTCGTCCCGGCGATGCTGAACGCGCTCGCTCGCCATCCGTCGGCCCGGTCGCGCGACTACTCGCGCCTCAAGGTCATCCAGATCGGCGGCGCGCCGATCACCGACGAGACGGCGCTGCTCGGCCGTGAAGTGTTCGGCGACGTGCTGTACCAGGGGTACGGACAGACCGAGGCGCTGCCCGTGTGCATGATGGGCCCGGAGGAGTGGTTCTCCTCCGTCGAGGGATCGAACCCGCTGCGCTCCGCCGGGCGTGCGCTGCCCTTCGCCTACCTCCAGATCCGCGACGCCGAGGACCCGGAGCGTGAGCTGCCGATCGGTGACGAGGGCGAGATCGCCATCAAGTGCGACGGTCAGATGCTCGGCTTCTGGGAGAACGACGCCGCCACGGCGGAACGGATGACGAGCGACGGGTTCGTCCTCACCGGCGACATCGGCCGTCTCGACGAGAACGCCTACCTGTACGTGCTCGACCGCAAGGACGACATGATCATCTCCGGTGGCTTCAACATCTGGCCCGCCGAACTCGAGAACGTCATCCAGGACCACCCGGCCGTCATCGAAGCGGCGGTGGTGGCCGTTCCCCACGAGCGCTGGGGCGAGAGCCCGATCGCGCTCTGCTACGTCGACCCGGCCGGCGATGCCGACGTCGCGGCGCTGGAGACCGAGATCATCGCCCTGTGCGCCGAGCGACTCGGCAGCTACAAGAAGCCGTCGCGGGTCGAGTTCCGTTCCCAGCCGCTCCCGAAGAGCCCGGTCGGCAAGCTCCAACGCAAGGTGCTGCGCGAGCCCTACTGGGCCGGGTACGACCGCCGCGTCGCCGGCAACTGACGCTCCCTGCGGACCGCTCGCACCGGAGGGGTGCGGCACCGCAGCATCTCCCCCGAGACGAGCGAGGGGCGACCGGCCCGATGTCACGCCGGTCGCCCCTCGTCGCGTCAGCGACGCAGGGTCACTTGATCGACCACCCACCGCACACCGGGTAGAGCTGGCTGGTCAGGAAGTCGCCGTCGGCCGAGAAGAAGTGCACCGTCATCGCCGCCACCTCGCCAGGCCGACCGAGGCGGTTCACCGCATCGGCAGCCGCGAATGCTTGAGGTGTTCGGGCTGCACGCCGGCGAGGATCGGGGTGTCGATGGTGCCTGGCGCCACGGTGTTCACGAGGATGTTGTCGGCGGCGTGCTCGATCGCCGCCTGCCGGGTGAGGGCGGCGACCCCGCCCTTCGCCGCGGAGTAGGCGGCGAGATTCGGCAGCCCGCGCAGGGCGGCCATCGAGGCGACGCTGCAAATGCGGCCGCCACCCTGCTCGACCATCGTCGGGATCACGGCGCGCATCCCGAGCCACACGCCCTTCAAGTCGACACCGACCACGTGATCCCACCGTTCCTCGGTGAGCCCCACCACCGTGTCGGGCCCGTCGAGGGCGACGACACCGGCGATGTTGGCCAGCAGGTCGACCGTGCCGTGGAGCCGCACCGCCTCCGCGACGGTGCGGTCCCAGTCGGCGGCCTTCGTCACGTCCATCACGACCGCCGTCGCCGTCCCGCCGGCGGCGACGATGTCGTCGGCGGTCTGCTTGCCCGTCTCCTGGATGTCGGCGCACACCACCGTGGCACCCTCCTCGGCGAACGCAGCGCAACTGCCCGTCCGATCCCCTGTGCGGCCCCCGTCACGAGCGCGATCTTGCCTGCGAGTCCCATCGGATCCCCTCTCGTCGTGGCGAACGCCCTGTGCGACCAACGACGTAACAGTAGTTATGGTTGGTAACAAGTCGTGGCGTTCTGAGCCTCGTGCAGGTGTGTCCCCGAGCCATTGAGCCCTGAAAACCAATGCTTAACGGGTCAGACGTACATCGACGCGAAAGCCGGCAACTCTTGACACAAACCGCGTGACAACCCAACGTACAGTCGACTACTGTGCTGACCGTCACCATCGACATCACAAGGGGGTTCATCATGCCGCTGGGTCTCGACAAGCTTGAGCGCATCACGGCCGACGTCCAGGCGAACGATCTGGAGTGGGTGCAGGTCGCAGAGGGCTCGTACTTCAAGGCGCTCACCATCCACCAGCCGACCAACACAGTGGCGTTTGCGTTCCGGATGGACCCGGGCGCGCCCGACTTCCCGTCGCACTTCCACCTCTGCCGTGCCATGGCGTACACCACCAAGGGCTGGTTCGGTTACCGCGAGGGCACCAACCGGGTCATGAACGGTATGTTCTCCTACGAGGCGGCCGGCTCGTTCCACACCCCGTTCTCGGACTGCCCGGAGGGTTTCGAGTCCCGCGGCATCTTCGAGAGCGACTCGCACATCCTGCTCCAGAACCACGCCGAGCCGAACCCTGAGAGCGACATCATCAGCTACCTGACGATCCAGGACTTCATCGACATCGCCGCGAAGGAGACCCACATCGTCCGCAACGACGGCACGGTGTCGGGTGAGCCGCACTTCAAGTACGACTTCACCTCCGGGCACGACGTCTTCGCCAAGTGACGCGCATCGGCTGAGGCCGGCCAGAGTCCGAATCAACGCCCCACCGCTCGAGCGGTGGGGCGTTCGTCGTTGAGACCGTCTACCATCGGCCGACTCGAACAGGGAGGAGACCGGACATGCCCCGACCGAGCAGGTGGAACGACGTCGTCGAGGCTGCCGCCAAGGTCTTCCAGGAGAAGGGATTCGCGGCTGCGTCGTTGGAGGACATCGCCTCCGAGCTGGGGATGTGGAAGGGGAGTCTCTACCACTACATCAACTCCAAGGAGGACCTGCTCTTCGCCGTCGTGAGGGAGCCGGCGGAACGGATCCTCACCGACCTCGAACGGATCGCGTCGCTCGACCTCCCTCCCTCGGAGAAGCTCCGCCAGGCGGCGCTCACGCATGCGCTCGTGCTCGACGAGACGTTCGTCTACGCATCGGTGTACCTGCGCGAGATTGCCGGCAACCAGCGGTTCGAGGAGTGGTCGGTGCGCGACCGCGACTACCGCCGGCTCCTCACCTCGATCGTCGAGGACGGCGTGCGGCGGGGCGACTTCGCTCCGAACGTCCACGCCGCCACCGTCACGCTCGCGTTCATCGGATCGCTGAACTGGATGACGCACTGGTACCGGCCGGGCGGACGGCTCCCTGCGCCCCTCATCGCCGACCAGATCTGCTCGGTCTTCCTGAACGGGCTGATCAGCCGCAGCTCGCGCCCGGCCGTCGCGCCGGAGCCGCCGCGCCCGGCCAAACGGCGCACCGGCAAGAGCAGCCGCTCGCTCGACGCAGCCGACTGATCGGTCAGGCCCGCACGCCGGTGGTGCGTTCGAGCACCACCATCACGCAGGCGTTGCCGTCGACGCCGGCCACACCGCCCCCCATCGTCTCCACCAGGCCGAGCCGGGCGCCGTCGACCTGACGGCCGCCGGCCTCGCCGCGCAGCTGCCAGGTGATCTCGGCCGTCTGGGCGAGCCCGGTGGCCCCGAGCGGGTGGCCCCGCGACAGCAGGCCCCCTGAGGGATTCACCGGCTGCGGACCGCCGAGCGCGGTGTGCCCCGAACGCAGCAGGCCCGCCCCCTGGCCCTCGGGGGCCAGGCCGATCGCCTCGGTCGTGACGATCTCGCCGATGGTGAACGCGTCGTGGCACTCGACGACGTCGAGATCGGTCGGCCCGACGCCGGCGAGGTCGAAGGCGGCCGTGGCGGTGTCCCGGATCAGTTCGTAGCCCCACACGTGGGCACAGCGCTGGTCCCAGAGCCCACCGGAGCGCAGGACGGAGGACCGGACCACGACCTCCTCCGTGCCGGACCGGTGAGGCCGGACGACCGCTGCGGCGGCACCGTCGGCGATCGGACAGCACTGCATCAGCGTGAGTGGATCGGCGACCATGCGGGAGGCGAGCACCTCCTCGACGGTGTGCGGTGTGCGGTACTGGGCGCGGTCGTTGTGGACGGCGTGTGCGTGGTTCTTCACGGCCACCGATGCGAGGTCCTCGTCGGTGACCCCGTACAGCGCCTGGTAGCGAGTGGCCGCCATCGCGTAGAGGCTTGGCAGTGCCAGCCCGGTCCGGCCCTCGATGTCCGTGGACTCGGGGTGGATGGCACCGGCGAACTGGTCGGTCATCTTCTCCACGCCCACGGCGAGGACGGTGTGGAAACGGCCCAGCTCGACCGCGGTGACGGCTTCGTGGAGGGCCGTGGTGCCACTCGCGCAGGCGTTCTCGACCGTGATGATCGGCATGCTGGTGATGCCCATGGCGTGCAGGGCCCGCTGGGCGACGCCGGGCGCGCCGAACACCGTGCCGACGTACACCGCGTCGAGGTCGGCGGGGGCCACGCCCGCGTCGCGGAGTGCCTCGTCGACGGCGCGCCACACCAGCTGCGACGGATGGAGGTCTGGTTGCTTGCCGAACAGCGACGTGCCGACGCCGGCGACGGCTGCCGTGACGGCGCGCTGGGGAGCGGTGCGGTCGGAGGTCATGACGCTGTCTCCTCGATCGGCTGGACGGCCACGTCGCCGTCGTCGGTGCTCGTGGTGAGTCGCACCCGCGTGCCGGGTGGGAGTCGTACGGTGACGCCGTCGCCGGCCACCACGTGCGCGAGGACACGTGGACCGTCGTCGAGGTCGACGTAGGCGAGCGCGTACGGCGGCGTCCGACCGGGTACGGGGACCCGGACGACGGTGGAGGACCACACGGTGCCGTCGGGCCCGAACGTGTCGCGTCGCATCCGACCACCGCAGCCCGCACAGCGCGGCGGGTCCCACAGCGAGGGCAGGCCGCACTCGGCGCAGCGCGTGCCGGCGAGGCGTGTGGTGCCGTCGAGCGGCAGCACGGGCGGACGGGGATCCGGTGTGGTCGTCATTCGGAAGGACTCCGGTCGCGCATGACCGATAACCTACCACTCGTTTGGTTATCGATCGGAGGGTTGGCAGCGATGGAACTCGAGGGCGCATCAGCGGTGGTCAGCGGCGGAGCGTCGGGGCTGGGTGCTGCGACGGTCGCGCAGCTGACCGGGCGCGGCATGCACGTGGTCGTGCTCGACCGCGGTGGCTCGACCGGGGTGCCGGTGCCGGCGGCGCACCTCGTGCGGGGCGACGTGACCGAGCCCACCGACGTGGCCGCGGCGATCGGCCTGGCGCGAGAGTTGGGACAGCTCCGCGTCGCCGTGAGCTGTGCGGGTGTCGGGAGTGCCCAGCGTGTCGCCTCACGAGGCAGCGGGGGTGTGGTCCTGGCCGGCGAGGGTGACGCCTTCCGCCGGGTGATCGACATCAACCTGATGGGTACGTTCCACCTCGTCAGCCAGGCTGCCGCAGCGATCGCAGCAGACCACGACGCCGCCCTCGCTGCCGGTGGCGTGCCGGACGACGGCGTGTCGTCAGTGGGCGCGATCGTCACCACAGCGTCGATCGCCGCGTTCGAGGGGCAGGTCGGTCAGGCGGCGTACGCAGCATCGAAGGCGGCCGTGGTCGCACTCACCTTCACAGCAGCTCGTGACCTCGCGCCGCTCCGTATCAGGGTGAACGGTATCGCGCCGGGCCTGATGGCGACGCCGCTCGTCGAGACCATCCGCGACGACGTGATGGACGGGCTGGTCGACAACATCGTCCACCCCCGTCGTGCCGGTCGGCCCGAGGAGTTCGCTGCGCTGGCGATGCACCTGATCGACAACGAGTACCTGAACGGCGAGACCGTCAGGCTCGACGCCGGCTCGCGGCTGCCGTTCGCGCCACCGCGCTGACCGGCGCTGACCGGCGCCGATCAGTGCCGGCGGGGCGCGTTCGCCTCAGTCGATGCCGACGCGCAGCGAACGGGCGCCCGCCTGGATCGTCGCGATGCTCGGCCGGCGCTGGAGGTGATGCGTCGCGAAGTACTGCACTCGCCGGACGGCGCGTCGTCGCGCCGCGCCGGCGACGGGATCGCCACTGTCGTCGGCCGACCGCTCCGCGGGATGGGTCAGGTGAGCCGACAGGGCATGGCGTACCAGCAGGTGGCCGACGGTGACGAGGGCCAGCAGTTCCGCGAGCGGGGTCGCACCGGCGAGCACGGAGGTGCGGTCGGTCTCGAAGCGGTCGAGGACCCAGTCGACGGCGGTGCGTGCGGCCGCCAGCGCGCCATCGAGCTGGGTGGCCACCTCGTGCAGCTCGGGATCGCCGGCGACGGCATCGACCGTGGCCGATACGTCGGCGAGCAGTTCGTACACCGCAGCGCCACCGTCGCGCACGATCTTGCGGCCGACGAGGTCGATCGCCTGGATGCCGTTGGTGCCCTCGTAGATCGACGCGATGCGCACGTCCCGGAAGCGCTGAGCGACGCCGGTCTCCTCGACGAAGCCCATCCCGCCGTGGATCTGGACGGCGGTGGACGCGACACGTTCGCTGACGTCGGTCGGCCACGCCTTCGCGAGTGGGGTGAGCAGGTCGGCGCGCCGCTGCAGGCGAGCCCGTTCGGCCTCGTCGGTGTGGGCGATCGCGAGGTCGCCGGCGACGGCCGTCGCGAAGGCGAGCAGCCGCGCGCCGTCTCGGAGGACGGCCATGTCGAGCAGCATCCGCTGCACGTCGGGATGCTCGACGATCGCGCACGGGCCGGAGGGGTCCTCACTGCGGCCCTGCCGTCGCTCGTACGCGTAGCGCAGTGCCTGCTGGTAGGCCCGTTCGGCCACCGACACACCCTGTACCCCGACGGCGAGCCGGGCAGGGTTCATCATGCTGAACATCGCCGGCATGCCGCCGTGCAGGGGGCCGACGAGCTCGCCGACCGCGTCGGCGAACTCGAGCACGCACGTCGGGCTCGCGTGGATGCCGAGCTTGTGCTCGATCGACCGGCAGTGAACGCCATTGTGCGTGCCGAGCGCTCCCTGCTCGCCGATCAGGTACTTGCCCACCAGGAACAACGAGATCCCGCGGGTGCCCTCGGGCGCTCCCGGCGTGCGGGCCAGCACCAGGTGGACGATGTTCTCGTTGAGCGAGTGCTCGCCCCACGTGATGAAGATCTTCGTCCCGTTCAGCGACCAGGTGCCGTCAGGGCGGGGAGTGGCCATCGTGCGAACGGCACCGAGGTCGGAACCGGCGTCGGGCTCGGTGAGGTTCATCGTGCCGGACCACGTGCCGTCGACCAGGCGGGGGAGCACGACGGAGCGGTGCCGCTCGTCGCCCCAGCGTTCCAGTAGCTCGACCGCGCCCCGTGTGAGCATCGGCTGGAGCGAGAGGGCCAGGTTGGCCGAGCCGAACACCTCGTGGACCGCAGTCCCGACCGCGCCGGGCATGCCACCGCCACCGAGTTCCACGTCGGCCGCGATGCCCGGCCAGCCGCCCTCGACGAAGCGCTGGTAGGCGCGGGTGATCTCGTCGGGCAGGTGCACCTCACCGGTCGTCGGGTCGAATCGGGCACCCTCGCGGTCACCCACGCGGTCGGTGGGCCCGATGACGTCGGCGGCCAGCTTGCCGAAGCCGGTCAGCACGTCGTGGACGTCGTGGAGATCGGTCGCCGCGTGACGCGGTGTCGCGAGGACGTCGTCGAGGCCGGCCGTGCGGAGTGCCGCCAGCAGGTCGTCGACCGGGGCGTCGTAGCGGTCCATCAGCGGCCCCCCTTCGCCTCGGCGCCGACGCGGCCGGAGTAGTCGTGGAAGCCCCGGCCGGTCTTGCGGCCCAGCAGCCCTGCCTCGACCATGCGGCTGAGCAGTGGCGGCGACGCGTAGAGCGGCTCCTTGAACTCCGCGTACATCGACTGCGCCACGGCCATGGTGGTGTCGAGACCGATCAGGTCCGCGAGTGCCAGCGGTCCCATCGGGTGGGCGCAGCCCTGCACCATGCCGGTGTCGATGTCGGCCGCCGTGGCGAACCCGGACTCGAGCATCCGGATCGCGGACAGCAGGTAGGGGATCAGCAGCGCGTTGACGATGAAGCCGGCGCGGTCCTGCGACCGGACCACGTGTTTGCCAAGCGTGGCCGACGCGAACTCGGTGGCGCGCTGCTCGACCTCGGCGCTCGTCATGAGCGATGGCACCAGTTCGACCAGCGGCAGCACCGGAACGGGGTTGAAGAAGTGCAGGCCGACCACCTGCTCGGGTCGCGACGTGGCGGTGGCCAACTTCATGATCGGGATCGACGAGGTGTTCGACGCCAGGATCGCCAGCGGGTCGGCCACCGTCGCGTCGAGGCGCTGGAACGCCTCGACCTTGGCGGCGGGGTCCTCGGCGATCGCCTCAATCACCAGTGACCGGTCGGCGAAGGCGTCCCAGTCGTGGGTGAAGTCGAGGCGTCCCACCGCGGCCTCGTGGTCGGCGTCGCTCAGCTTGCCGCGGGCGGCGGCTGATTCGAGCGAGCGCATCACCTTGTCGCGCCCGCGTGACGCTGCTGTCGCGTCGGCCTCGACCACGACCACCTCGCACGACGATCGTGCACACACCTCGGCGATGCCCGACCCCATGAGTCCGCACCCGAGCACTCCGAGGTTCCGCTGTTCCTCTCGCATGGCGACGAACTTTACTTGGATGTCAAAGCATCAAACAGTATGAAGTCAAAACAATCCCGTGACCAGGGGATTCCAGGGCGACCGAACGGGTTCGCCCTAGGATCGCCACTCGTGACCCCGCACCGGCCGCTCCGCTTCGACCCGATCGAGGAGGCGTCGCGCAACTGGCACCGGGCCGGATGGGGCGACGCGGCGGCCGGCATGACCCTGGTGACGTCGATCATGCGTGCCCACCAGATCCTGCTGTCCCGCGTGGACGCCACGCTGGTGCCGTTCGGGCTCACCTTCGCCCGGTTCGAGGTGTTGATGCTGCTCGACTTCTCGCGCACCGGCCGCCTGCCGTTGAGCAAGATCGGCGAGCGGCTCCAGGTGCACCCGGCAAGCGTCACCAACGCGATCAACCGGCTCCAGCGGGACGGCTTCGTGGCCCGGCTCGAACACCCCACCGACCGTCGCACCACGCTGGCGGCGATCACCCGCTCCGGCCGCCGGGTCGTGCGGAACGCGGCGAAGGCCCTGAACGAGGGCGCGTTCGGCGATCCCGGCCTCGACCGCGACCAGATCGACACCGTCGTCCGGGTTCTCGCCGAGCTGCGCCGCGACGCCAAGGACTTCGAGCCGTCGCCCGCGGCCGACGCAGTGGCTGGCGCCCGGGACGACCTTGCGGTGGATGACGGCGGTGCTGGCGATGGCGCTCGCCGGTGAGTTCATCGCCCTGGGTGTCGTGTTCGAGCGACCGATCGTGAACTCCCCGTTGCCCTGGGAGATCGGCTGAACGACGACCGCCCGGCTCAGCCGAGCAGGTTGTTGATCGTGAACTCGACGCGGCGGTTCCTCGCCTTGCCCTCGGGCGTCGTGTTGTCGGCGATCGGCTGCGTCTCGCCGAACGCGGCGGTGGTGAGCCGCGCCGGATCGACCCCCTGGGAGAGCAGGTACGCGTAGATCACGTCGACCCGGCGCTGCGACAGCGCCTGGTTCATCGCGTCCGAACCGTCGGCGTCGGTGTGGCCCTCGATGTCGATGGTGATCTGCGGGTTCTACTGCATCAGCAGCACGCCGAGGTCGAGCACCGCCTGCGCGTCGGCATCGATCTCCACGGAGTCGCGATCGAACAGCACCGAGTCGCTCACGTAGAGCGGTGCCGAGGACGGCCGGGGTGCACCGGGGACGATCGTGTACTGCACCACGACGTTCTGCTCGCCGACGACCGCTGCGGCAGCGGCGCGGATCTCGTCGGCCGTCGCCTGGTCGGGCACGATGCCCGACAGGGTGACGACGCCGTCGCTGAACTCGGCCCATCGCACCGGGTCGGGGAACTCGGTCGTCACGGTGGTCGCCGTGCTCTCGGGTGCTGCGGTGCCGGGCGTAGCGGGGCCGGGCGTAGCGGCGCCGGGCGTTGCGGTGCCGGGCGTTGCGGTGTCAGACGGCGCCGCCTCCGGCGCGACGGTGGTCGCCGGTGCCGACTCGGGTGGGGTCGTGGCGGCCGGTGCGGTGGTCGCGACCGGCGTCGGGGTGTCGCTCGACGAGAGCGTGGTCGGCGCGGCATCGGACGCGGGCGGCGCGTCGTCGTCACCGTCGAGTACGACCACGGCCAGCACCGCCACCAGTGCGATCGCGAGGAGCACCGC
>WLDE01000119.1 GCA_009704985.1 Actinomycetota bacterium
CGTTTGCTGACCGCACCGGTCGGCGAACTCCACACGATCGGCCTGGAGCGCTACTCCAACAAGGGCGTGAAGGTCGAACGAATCAAGGGAGCCTGATCGCAGGTCGCGTTCAGGCAGGCTCGCGGCTCAGCCGATCGGCAGGTAGGACAGGCCGTTGGCGGAGGCCACCCACAGCACGTCGCCCGACACCGCCAGTTGCTGGACCCAGCCGTGGGTGATGGTCTCCGTGTCCACGTGGTCGCGCAGCACCTCGTGCATCGTCACCACGCCGGTCTCCGGCACCACACGCGACACCCTCGTCGCAGCGCTGTGGGCGGCCCACACGTGCGTGCCGTCGAACACGAGGTCGGTCACGTGGCCGAGGTTGGGGTCGAGGTCCACGTCGCCGGTCTCGCCGGTCACCACGTCCACCCACGTCAGCGCCACACGCGGCATCGGCTCGAGCGCGAACCTCGCGGTCCACACACGCCCTCCGTCGAACGCAGCGAACAGCGGCATCGACACACCCGACGGCAGCGGGAACGTGCGCACCGCACGCGTGGCCGGGTCGAAGCGCACGAACGCATTGGCGAGGTACGTGGGGAACCACAGGTACCGGCCGTCGGTCGTGAGGCCGCTGCCGCCCGCCACCCGGTCGGGCAGCGGGGACACGGTCGTCGCTCCGGTGAGACGGTCGATGCGCGACAGGCTGTTCGAGCCGCGGTTCATCGTCCACACGTGATCACCCAACCGCACCGGCGTGGTCGGGCCGCTGCCGCCACGCCACGGGCCGAGCACCCGGAACCCGCCCGTGCTCGGATCGAGGCGAGCCACCTGGTCGATGTGCACCATCCACAGGAACTCGCCGTCGAACATCAGGTCGTCGGCGAACTCGAACCCGGGCAGCGGCACCCGCTCGGCCGACCCGGCGGCCACGTCGAACCGGGCGAGACCGTTCACCCGGTCGCCGATCCACAGGCTCACACCGTCGAACGCCATCGACCACGGCGCCACCGCCGGCACCAGCGGCACGTACCCCGACTCGCCACGCGTGTCCGTCAGCCGCGCCGGCACCACGCCGGTGAAGGCACCACCCGGCGGGAACCAGCCGAGCACGTCCACCACCACGTCGGCCGCGCCGGCGTTCACGAACAGCGACACCCGACCGCCGGCACCCACCGGCACCATCACTGCGTTCGCGACCGTCCGCCCCGCTGGCGCGTTCAGGTTCGACGCCGTCGGGCGCGGCGAACCCGTCGGCCACGCCGTCAGGAACATCGCCGCCGTCGGCGCCACCACCGTCACGTTCACCGCCACCGCCGCCACACCGGTGGCGGGCACACCACCACGACCGACCACCGTCAGGTCGAGCGTCGACCCGCCGGTGAGCGCACCCGATCCGGCGAACGCGCCGTCGATCGTGGGCAGCCCCGCACGCGTGTCGAGCAGCCGTGCCGGCGTGAGACCGGTGAACGACGCACCGGGCGCGAACCAGCCGAGCACGTCGACGATCACGTCGGCGGTGCCGGCGTTCAGGAACAGCGAGATCCGGCCACCGTCGCCGAGCGGCACCACCACCAGGTTCGGCACCGTCCGCCCGGGTGTCACGTCCACGTTCGAGGCGGTCGGGCGCGGCCGGCCCGTCGGCCACACCGTGAGATAGGCGTCCGCCGTCGGGCTCGCCACGGTCACGTTGATCGCGACCGACCCGTCACCCGACGGCGGCACGCCTCCGCGTCCCGCCAACGCGACCTCGACCGGCGCCCCTCCGGTCAGCACGCCTCCACCCACGAACGCGCCGTCCACGGTCACGCCGTCCGAGCGGGTGTCCAGCACCCGCGCCGGCGTGAACCCCGTGAACCCGCCACCCGTGGGGAAC
Organism: Actinomycetota bacterium; assembly: GCA_009704985.1. Lineage (GTDB taxonomy): Bacteria > Actinomycetota > Acidimicrobiia > Acidimicrobiales > Ilumatobacteraceae > VFMC01. Next base: position 1,859 of record WLDE01000119.1, read on the forward strand.
CACCCGAGCACGTCCACCACCACGTCCATCGCGCCCGCACCGCTCGCGTACAGCGACACCCGACCGCCCACGCCCACGCGCACCACCACGAGGTTCGCCACCGTCTGGCCGCGCACCACGTTCAGGTTCGACGCCGTCGGCCTCGACTCGCCCGCCGGCCACACCGTCACGAACGCGTTCGCCGACGGCCGCGTCACCGTCACGTTCACCGCCACCGAACCCACACCGGTCGCCGGCACACCGCCGCGCCCGGTCACCTGCACCTCGGTGGCGGTGCCGCCGACGAGCCGTGCAGACCCGTCGACGGCACCAGCCACCGCGGTGCGCGCCATTCCGCCGGCACGCACCGCCCCGATCGGCGCCACCATCAGCGTCGCCACCAGGAATGCCGCCACCAACGCCGCCACGAGCAGCCGAGGCACCACACGACCGGTCCGACCGGTCCGACCGGTCCGACCAGGCCGACCAGGCCGACCAGGCCGACCGTCGGAGGTGCCCTGGCCACGCCTCATCGTCCGAACGCCTCACAGTCTCGAGTCGTCCGACTCGCTCACCACGAGCGTCCTCCCGCGCCGTGTCCGCCGCCAGTGCCGATCGGCCCGGACGGACGCCATCAGGACGGCGGTGGGCAGGAAGACAGCATGTGGAGCTAGCATGTGATGATGGCGTCGACACGCACCACTTTCACCCTCGACGACGACCTCGCCGAACAGGCTCGAGCACTGCAGATCAACGTCTCGGCCGCAGCGCGCGACGGCGTCGCCGCAGCGGTGCGTGCCGCACTCGCCGCACGCGACCGTGCGGCGTACGCGCGCCACCCGGAGCGCGTCGACGCGGACTGGGCCGCAGCTGAGGCGTGGGGCGAGGAGTGAACCGCGGCGAGATCTGGCTCGCGCACGTCGGCCGCAAGCCCCGCCCCGTCCTGGTCCTCACCCGATCCGAGGTCATCGACGTCCGCGTGCTCGTGACGGTGGCGGAGATCACCACCAGCGCACGCGGTCTCTCCGTCGAGGTGCCGCTCCGACACGACGACCTCGGACTGAGTCTGCCGTCGGTGGTGAACTGCGACGGCCTGCACACCGTGGCACGGACGATCCTCACGTCGTACGTGGCGACCGTCGACGACGACACCATGACACTCGTCTGCCGCGCCGTCGCCACCGCCCTCGGCTGCTGACGACCGCCGGCCGCACCGTGCGACGGCCGGTCCGGCGCGACTCGATGCCGAACCCTGGGAGACTGCGCACCATGAGCTCCCTCGGCGAAGCACGCAACGAACTCCACCGGATCGCGGTCCACGTCGTGGCCCGTACCCGGATCGAGGCGACGGGACGGCTCTCGCTGCGCGTCACCCCCGGCGGGTTCGGCACACCCGATCTCGGCAGCGACGGCCGCCGCGTCCGCGTGTCCGGTGGCCACCTCGTCGTCGAGTCGGACGCCGAGGGCGCGGCCTCCGTGCGCAGCACCGCCATCCACGGCGCCTCGCTCGCGCAGCTCGCCGCGTTCGCCGGCGTGGACCTCACCGAGACCATCGACGTCGGTCACGACACGCCACCGCTCGGCGACGTCGGCGTACCGATCACGCTCGACGGTGCGGCCGCGGCCGAGGTGACGGCCTGGTTCGCCGACACCGCCGCCGTGCTCGACGCCGTGGTGGCATCGCTCTCGCCGCTCGCCGCACCCACGCTCCCCCGGCTGTGGCCCGAGCACTTCGACGTCGCGATCGAGGCCCAGGCCACCGCGGAACGCCGCGTGAACCTCGGTGGCTCACCCGGCGACGGCTCGAGCGACGAGCCCTACCTGTACGTCGGCCCGTGGACCGCCGACCGACCCGGCGACCCCGACTTCTGGAACGCCCCCTACGGCGCGATGCGCACCCGCAGCCAGCTCGCCGCCGACCCGGCCGGCCTCGTCGCCGCCGGAATCGCCTTCCTGCTCGACGGCTACCAACGCCTCCGCTGAGCCCTGCGCTCGGAGCACCGCGGGCTCTGCGAATCGGCTGGCAGAGGGCGGCCGCGACGGTCCACGATCTCGTCATGGAGATCGTCACCACCATCCAGTCGCTCGACGACCTCGAGCGAGTACTGGACCGAGTGATCGCCACCGCCGAACCGGTGGTGATCGTGCACCGCGGCCAGCGGCTTCGCATCGTTGTCGACGACCGACCTTCACGGCTGACGAAACTCGTGCGCCGGGACGACGTGGTGGTCGCCGATCCGGAAGCGCTGGTCCACCTCGAGTGGGTCCGGTCGATCGACGGCTCAGAGAACCCCTGAACGCACGAGGGCGGCGAAGGTCGCGTTGCGGAGATGGGCGTGGGGCCAGCGTTCCTCGAGCAGCGCCACCGCCTCGTCGAACGAGCGGCCGTGACGCATCAGGTGGGCGGTGAGCACCAGGCCGGTGCGTGACCGGCCACCGTGGCAGTGCACCAGCACCCGGCGCCCCTCGGCACGGAACGCGTCGATGGTGTCGAGCACGTCGCGCACCACCCAGTCGAGGTGCGGGTTGTGCTCACCCGGACGGTCGATCAGGAACACCTCGCGCCGCACCGGCACGCGCATCTCCGCGTCGATCCGGCACAGCGACACCACCGCCGTGTCGTCGTCCACCGAGCGGGCCCCGGCCCGGTTGGTCGCCCACACCCCCGGCACCACCTCCACCGGCGCCAGCACCGGCTCGTCGGCGACGTCCGAGGGGTGCGGCCAGCCGTACAGCGACATCGCCAACCGCTGCAACGCCCGGTGGTCGTAGTGCCGGTCGACGCCGTCGGCGTCGGGAACCCGGCCGTGCACGTACGTCTGCCAGCGCGACGGGATCCGCTGGATGCCCGCCCGTGCACCGGCGATCGCACCGGTGATGGCGGCCACCGTGTCGGTGTCGCCACCCAGGTCGATCACCGCGGTGACCGCACCCTCGAACGACTCGTGCCGCCGCAACGCCCACACCGCCTGCGCCAGCGACACGAACGCCGTGCCGTTGGCGACGTCGGTGTGCCCGGGCTCCCACCCCGGGGCGAGCAGCGGCTCGTACCACGCCCGCACCGGATCGGGCATCAGCGCCAGCACCTCGGGCACGGCCAGCAGCGGATCGTCGCCCGCGATCGCCACACGGATCATCTCGTGGGCCACCGCCACCGCCCACCGGCACAGCGGATCGGCGTGCGTGACGCCCGACAGCTCGAGCGCGGCAGCGATCGTGGCGGCGCGACCGGCCGGCGCGACGTGGATCGCCCCGGGCGCCACCCGCATCAGCGACCCGTTGCTCGCCGTGTGCCGGCCGCCCCGCCGCGCCACCACGGCCTCCGCCGCCTCAGCCGCAGGCAGACCGCTGGACAGCACCTCGCGCGTGAGGTTGCCGACGTCGTTGGCCGTGCGAGCCCACACCCGGAACCGCTCGAACTGGTGCTCGCGGTCGATGCCGCTGCGGGCGAGCAACGACTCGGCCACGATCACCGCCATCTGTGTGTCGTCGGTGAACTCGCCCGGCGCCCAGTGGAACCCACCGCCACCGATCAGCTCGCCCACACCGCCGAGCACCGGCTGCGGGAACCGCTCGGAGAAGCGCCCCGCCGGGCCGAACTCGAACGGCGCGCCCAACGCGTCGCCCACCGCCGCACCCACCAGGCACCCCACGGCGCGCTGCACGCCCGCCAACGACCGCATCTCACCCGCGTCACCCATGTCACCCGCGTCACCCATGTCACCCATGTCCGCCTCCGTCACGCACCCGGCCGTGGAGCGGGGTGCCGTCGGAGAGATGAAAGCAGAGGGGCGCGCGCCCACCGGCGGCGCGACCGCAGGCCGAACCCACCCATGCGCATCACCGTGGTGCACGTCATGTGGTGTGTCAGACACGTTTATGCTCGCCACAGCGAGCGTTATGAGTCCGACGACACGTCCACGTCCACGAACGGTCCGTGCCGCAGCAGACCTCGGAGACCACCTCCGCACCGACCCGGCCACCTCCAACCCGGCCACCTCCAACCCGGCCACCTCCAACCCGGCCACCTCCAGCCCGGTGGCGAGGTCCCGAAGCCGATCTCGCTCCCCTCGCTGCTCCACGCCGCCCGGCAGGCCGCGATCGACGACGACGAGGACGCCGTGAAGCACCTCCACCACCGCATCGCCTCGTGCACCTGGGCGAGCACGCCGTGCTCCTCGTCGGACGCTTCGACCGGCCGGGCGGCGACCGCGTGCCCTCCATCAGCGCCACGACCCCCGCAGGATCAAGCGACGGCGACGACCTCGAAGCGACCTCGACGACCTCGACGACGCCGACGACCTCGAAGCGACCTCGAAGCGACCTCGAAGCGACCTCGACGACCTCGACGACGCCGACGAAGCCGACGACCTCGACGTGGCCGGAGCGATCACCGACCACGGCAGCCGCGTGCGACACGATCGGTCGCCCACACCCCCGGCACCACCTCCACCGGCGCCAGCACCGGCTCGTCGTCGACGTCCGAGGGGTGCGGCCAGAGGGGCGCGCCCGCCGGCGGCGCGACCGCAGGCCGAACCCACGTGCATCACCGTGTTGCACGTTGTGTGGTGTGCAAGTCATCTTTATGCTCGACACGACGAGCGTTAGGAGTCCGAATGGCACGTCCACTCCCACACCGAACGGTCCGTGCCGCAGCAGACCTCGGAGACCACCTCCGCACCTGGCGCAAGCTCCAACGACTCACCATCGAGCAGGTCGCCGAGCGTGCCGGCAGCACTCGCAACACCGTGAGCCGGCTGGAACACGGCGACACCTCGGTCGGCCTCGACGTCGTTCTCAACGTGTCACGCGCGCTCGGCGTGCTCGACCAACTCGTCCGCAGCCTCGATCCCTACGAGACCGAGCTCGGGCGGGCCCGGGCCGACGAGATCCTCCCGCAACGAGTACGGCGATGACCCAGCTCGACGTCCACCTCTGGTGGCAGGGCACCACCGTGCGCGTCGGCACTGCGCACGGCACCGTCCGGCGCGGGGTTCTCATCACGCGATTCCTCTACGACGGATCGTGGCTCGCACGTCCGGATGCGTGGTCGATCAGCCCCGATCTCCCCCTCGCGGCCGGCCAGGCCACCACCAACGGCCTCCCCGGCGCGTTCGCCGACAGCGTGCCCGACCGATGGGGCCGCAACCTGATCGACCGACACCACGGCATCCGGCGACGAGCCACACGCGACACGCCCCGAACGCTCACCGAGCTCGACTACCTCACCGGCGTCAGCGACCTGACACGGCAGGGCGCGCTCCGCTTCACCGAGCCCGATTCAACCGTCCACCTCCAGCCCGGTGGCGAGGTCCCGAAGCTGGTCTCGCTCCCCTCGCTGCTCCACGCCGCCCGGCAGGCCGCGATCGACGACGACGAGGACGCCGTGAAGCACCTGCTCGACGCAGGCACCGCATCCCTCGGCGGCACGAGACCGAAGGCATCGGTCGCGGTCGGCGATCGCCCCCTGATCGCCAAGTTCCCCCACCCGAGCGACACGTGGAACGTCATGGCGTGGGAGACCACCGCGCTCGACCTCGCATCGCAGTGCGGCATCAACACTCCGACGCATCGCCTCGTGCACCTGGGCGAGCACGCCGTGCTCCTCGTCGGACGCTTCGACCGGCTGGGCGGCGACCGCGTGCCCTACATCAGCGCCACGACCCTCGTGGGATCACGCGACGGCGACGACGCCGACTACCTCGACGTGGCCGAAGCGATCACCGACCACGGCAGCCGCGTGCGACACGATCTGCACGAGCTGTTCCGCCGCATCGCGTTCTCGCTCACGGTCCACAACGTCGACGACCACCTTCGGAACCACGGGTTCCTCCGCCGCGGCAGCGGGTGGGAGCTGGCCCCCGTGTTCGACGTGAACCCTCACCCCGAACCGGGAGCACGCCGGATCACCAGTGTCGCCGGCGCCACACGCCGCGACGACGCCCGTGCGGCGCTGATCGAGTCGGCCGAGTGGTTCGACCTCACCCGCGACCAGGGCGCCGCCGTCGTGGCGTCCGTGTGGGCCGCCGCCCGTTCCTGGCGCGAGGTCGCCGCCTGGCACGGCGTGAGCAGCGCGGAGCTCACCCGGTTCGCAGCCGTGCTCGACGACCCGTCGCGCTGAGCGCCGAGCATCACCCGGACGGCAGCAGGTGACCGGGTTGCCGGACGACTCGGTCCCGAGGTCCGTGCCCAGCGTGCCGAGGGTCAGCGACCGCGACGGCGCGACTCGCCGATCGAGGCGAGCAGCAGATCCACACCCGTGGGGTCGTACTCGCCGTGCGCGGTGAGCATCTCGCCGATCACCTGGGCCACCACGGCCCGCAACCAGCGGAACGCCACGTCCGGCGATGCGCCCTCCGCAACCAGCAACGTCACGCAGTGCTCGGCCGCGGCCGACATGTTCGGGCCCGGGTTCGGTTGGTGGAAGAGCACCGCTGCCCACGGGTGCGCCTCCAGCGCCACACGGACCCCGTCTGCGATCTCGCGCAGCGCGGTCACCCCCGAGCGACGTCGACGCACCGGTGCCACGACGCCGGCCAGCAACGCGTCCGGCACCAACTCCAGCAGGTGCTCCTTGTCGCGCACGTGCCGGTACAGCGCCATCGGGGTCACGCCCACCCGGTCGGCCAGGGCCCGCATCGTGCACGCAGCCAACCCCACCTCGTCGGCGAGCTCGATCGCCGCAGCCACCACCTGGTCGAGGTTGATCGTGGCCGGTCGTCCCGGACGCTGGGTCATGCCGACATCTTAATTGTGTACGACGTAGACAAACGCCGAGACCGCTGCTTGACTTGCGATCCATGAAACGCTTCGTGCCCGTTCTGACCGTCGGCCTCCTCGCCCTCACGGCCTGCAGCGACGACGCCACGTCGTCCACGCCCACCTCCTCGCCGTCCACGTCGGCCGACGACACGGCAGCGCCCACCACCGACGGCTCCGCCGACACGACCGCACCCGCGGCACCGTCCACGTCGGCCGATGCCAGTGGCGACCCGGCGTTCGAGCCGGCTGCGTGCTTCCCGGCCATCGGCATCACCGACGGCGTCGACGTCCGCTGCGGCACCGTCACGGTGCCGCAGGGCGGCACCGGCACCACCGACGTGTCGCTCTTCGTCACCGTCGTCGGCACCGCCGACCCGGCCACGGCCGAGAGCGTGCTGTTCCACCTCCCGGGCGGGCCGGGCGCCTCCGCCGAGTCGTACGCACCGATCCTCGCCTCCACCTACCTGCCGCTCGCCGAGGCGATCGGCCGGCCGATCGTGTTCGTCGACCAGCGCGGCACCGGCCGCAGCACCCCGTTCCTCGAGTGCCCCGACCCGAGCGAGACCGCTGCGTGCGTCGACGCGTGGGAAGCCGACGGCATCGACCCGCTCGCGTTCACCACCGCCCGCGCCGCCGACGACATCGTCACCGTCGCCGACGCGCTCGGCGCCGGACGGGTCGACCTGTGGGGTGCCAGCTACGGCAGCCGCCTCGCACTCGAGACCGTCCGCCGCCACGGCGACCGCGTGCGGTCGCTCGCCATCGAGTCCGTCGACACCGCCGCCAGCCCGCTCGACGACGCCGTCGACGTGCGCGCCGCGCTCCTCCGCGCCGGTGAGGAGTGCGCCGCCGACCCGGCGTGCGCCGCCGTGGTGCCCGACCTCGTGACCACGGTCGACGCGACCGCCGCCGCAGTCGACACCGATCCGTTCATCACCGCCTTCGGCCAGATCGACGGCGCCGCCTTCGTGGGCACCATCGGGGAACTGATGCAGTGGGCGCGGGGCGTCTCCTACGTGCCGACGTACGTCGCCGCCGTGCGCGACCGCGACGTCGCCGCCACCCAGGCCGTGCAGCTCGCCGTCAGCCAGGCGCCGTTCCCCGGCGGCCAGTTCTCCGAGGCGATGTTCCAGCTCGTGAACTGCACCGACCTCGCCCCGTTCGACCCCGTCGCCACCATCGACGCGCTCGACCTCGCCGACACCGACCTGCTCGGCCGCCTCCGCGCCGAGAGCGGCCGGGCCAGCCTCGGCGACGCGTGCGTCGACTGGCCCGTGAACCCCGACGCCCCCACCGAGCCGGTCACCTCCGACGTGCCCGCGCTCGTGATCGCCGGCTCGATCGACTCGAACACGCCGCTCGAGAACGCCGAGCTCGCCGCCGCCACGCTGTCGAGCTCGACCCTCGTGAGCTTCCCGTCCACCGGCCACTTCCCGGCCCACCAGGGCGGCAACCCGTGCGCGCTCACGATCCTCGCCGCGTTCGTGACCGACCCGACCGCGGAGGTCGACACCTCGTGTGTGCCCGCACCGTCGACGGTGGCCACGCTGCCCGCACCGGGCGAGGCCACGCTCGCCACCACGGCGATGCCCACCATCGGCATCGCCGCCGACGTACCCCAGGGCTGGCTGTCGCTCGACGGCACCACCTACGCCACCGCCGGCGCGGCACTGCGGATCCAGCTCGTGCCGGGTGGCGTCGACGACGTCGTCGCCGGCCTCGCCCAGCAGTTCGGCATCGACCCGACGACGGCCGTCGAGGAGACCATCGCCGGCGCGCCGTGGACCACCCTCGAAGCCGACGTGGATGGCTCCGCCACCACGGTGCTGCTCACGCAGGCCGACACGTTCGTGCTGCTGGTGCTCGTCGCCACCGAGGACGGCACCGACCCTGCGTCGATCGCCGTCCCCGTCGTCGAGAGCATCATGCCGCTCTGACCCGGGTGGGGCGCGGTGTGCCCGGCGCTCGCACGGCGCCGCCGACCGGCTCACCGCCACACGCCTCGGGATCGCACAGCTGCATCGGCGAGGCGGTGTTCGTCGGAGGCCTCGGCGTGGTCGAGCTCCGTCACCTCGACCACGTGTCGCCGGCGCCCGCTGACCACGACGGCGGCCGCCCCACCCCCCTGTCCGAGGGGAATCGCTCATCCGGTTGCGATCGAACACATGTTCGACTATCTTGGTCGTCGTGGAGGCGGCACTTCGCACGATGAACCGGCTGATCGGCGACCTCGCCGACGTGCAGCTCGACACGCTCGAGGCCGACGAGCTCGGGGTGTTCGCGGTCGCGCTCGGCAAGGGCATCGACCGGATCACCGCCTTCCACGCCAAGGTCGTCCACGCCGCCGACGAGGCGCGTTCGTGGGCGGGGTCGGGTGCCCGCGACGTCGAGGACTGGCTGTCCCAGCGCACCGGCACCTCGCGCGGGTCGGCCACCTCGCGCCGCAAGCTCGGCGAGGCACTCGACCGCTCCAAGCGGCTCGACGACGCGGTCGACAACGGCGAGCTGTCCGCCGAGGCCGCCGCCCAGCTCCACGACGCGATCACCAACCCGCCCGAGGGCACCGACGAGTCGGACGTCGACGACCTCGTCGATGCGGCGAAGGGCTGCGGCCCTCGCGACGCACGCGACACCGCCGAGCGCTGGCGCGAGATCCACTCGAAGCAGTCCGAAGAAGAGCGCACGGCGCGCCGGTTCGCGAAGCGGTCGATCACGTCGAAGCCGGCCTCCGACGGCCTCGTCGAGACCACGGTCGTCCTCCCCGAGCTCGAGCACCGGCAGGTGATGAACGCCATCACCCACGCAGCCGGCGCCCGCCCCGCCGACGACGACCGCACCACCGCCCAGCGACTCGCCGACGGGCTCATCGAGCTCGCCCGGGCGTACGCCGCGGGCACCGTCACCGGCGGGCGCGAGAAGCCCACGATCCTCATCGGCGCCAGTGCGGAGACCATGGCCGGCCTGTCCGACGAGCCGGGCTGGACCGGCTTCGGCGACCGCATCCCGGCGGACGTCGTCCGGCACCTCGCCGAGAACGCCGTGCTGCGCCGCGTGGTGATGGCCGGCAACGCGATCCTCGACCTCGGCATGAAGGTGCGGTTCGCCACCGACGACCAGTTCCAGGCGCTCATGATGCGCGACGGCGGCTGCCGCTTCCCCGGGTGCACCATCCCGGCCGAGTGGTGCGAGATCGACCACCTCGTGCCGTTCACGCAGGGCGGCCCCACCGACCTCGCGAACCTGGTGCTGTGGTGCAGCTACCACCACCATGTCAAGCACCGCAGCGACGTGGTGGTCATCGGTGACGCCCACGACCTGTGGCTGCAGCTCCCCGACGGACGGCGCCTGTGGTGCCCGCCCACCACCCGACGAACCCGGGCGGCGGCCTGACGCTCGACCACCCATCACACCCCACCTCACCCCGTGGCAGCGCCGGTCGCACCGTGTCGTCGAGCCCGGAACCGGGGACCACGTCGAGCCTCCACCAGCGGTGCAGCCACCCCCGGCTGCACCGCATCGCCACGCCCATCGCCAGGTCCATCGCCACGCCCATCGCCACGCCCATCGCCAGGTCCATCGCCAGGTCCCGGGACCAGTCGAGCCCGCGCGACGGCGACCACATTGCCGCCTGCAGCTGCACACCGTCGTCGGACCCGGTGTGGCGTGGTCGTCAGGCGGTCGCGAACCGCCCCGCCAACAGCGCTCGGTTGTAGCGCTGGAGCATCACCGGGTAGCCGTTCATCAGCACGTCGAACACCAGGGTCCACACGGCGGCGACCCACCACCCGCGCGCCACCGCGTGCACCACCACCACGAGCACGACGACGAGGAGCACGGCGTGGCTCGCCTCGGCCTCACACATCCGCTCGTCGAGTGCGGCGAGCTGCGCCGGCGTGCGCTCGGCCGGGAGGTGAAGGTGGGGATTGAACGCAGCGAGCGGGCCGCGCCGCAGCACCGACTTCGCGACCCGCACGCCCAGCCGCTCGTACACCCGGCCGTCACGCTCCCAGGCGCGCAGCTCGTGGAGACGGCCGGGGAGACGCAGCCGCACTGCGCGACTCGCCGTGCCGAGCCCCGCCATCGGCGCCCACACCACCACGAACGCGAACCACACGCTGGCACCACCCGCCACGCGCCACGTCCACACGACGACCGTCGCGGTGGCGACCGCCGGCAGGACGACGAGCAGCAGCTTGCGCACCGCTCGAGCGTGCGCAGGCGCCGCGAGCAGGCGCCAGGGCCGAACGATGGATGCCGGGCATCATCGCCTGACGTCACCGCCGGACGTCATCACCGGACGTCATCACCGGACGTCATCACCGGACGTCACCGCAGCAGGATCGACACGGAGCGATCGACACGGAGCGATCGACACGGCCTCGGGACGGGTACCGTCGACGTCATGGCGCACCGCGGCAACCACGTCATCCGAATCACCTACTGCGTGCCTTGAGACTATTCGGACCGCGCCGTGCGCGCGGCTCACGATCTCCTGCACGACTACCAGCACGTCATCGAGTCGCTCACCCTGATCACCGGCTCGCAGGGCGTGTTCGACGTCGAGGTCGACGGCGAGCTCCTGTACTCCAAGAAGGCGACGGGACGACACGCGAACGACGGTGAGGTGCTCGCCCTGTTCCGCGACCGCATCGTCCCCGACGTCACCGTCTACGAACGCTGACCCGAGCACACTGACCCGAGCACACTGACCCGAGCACGCTGACCCGAGCACACTGACCCGAGCACGCTGACCCGAGCACACTGACACCACGAGACCACCACTAGCTTCCGGGTGGTGGCCGGCCGACGGGGAGCAGAACAGGCAGCACAGGCAGCACAGGCAGCACCGGCAGCACCGGCAGCACCGGCAGCACCGCGGGGAGACCGACGTGCACCTCGGTGACGA
>WLDE01000120.1 GCA_009704985.1 Actinomycetota bacterium
CCCTCTCTGTCAACCTGATGTGAGGCAGTTCCAGCTGCTGATTCGTTGAGTTGAGGGCGGGGAGGAGACCCCGACATGACTATCCGTGATTTGTCGGTTGCGCGCGCCCAGGCTGGCGTGGTGACCGACCCGATTCCTGATCCGCAGGTGCCTGAGCGATCGCGTGGGCGCCGCCAGTTCACCGGCAAGTACAAGGCGCGCATCTTGGACGAGTACGACGCGCTGGACAAGGCCGGCAAGGGCGCACTGTTGCGTCGCGAGGGCTTGTACACGTCGTTGATCTCGGAGTGGCGCGGCCAACGTGACCGTGGCGCGCTCGAAGCGCTCGGCCGCCGGCCCGGCCGTCCGCAGGCCGATCCGCGTGACGCGGAGATCGCCCGGCTGAAGCGTGAGAACGAACGCCTTGCCGAGGATCTCGGCAAGGCCCGCACGGTGATCGAGGTGCAGGGAAAGCTCTCAGCGTTGTTGGATCAGCTCGCTTCCGGCAACGCCTCGACGAAGCGGAGCGAGACGAAGTGACCGTGATGGTCGACAACGCGATCGAGGAACTGACCCCGATCGTCGGTGTCCGCCAGGCGTGCGACGCGGTCGGTGTCGCCCAGGCCGACTGGTATCGCCGGCACCGCCAGACACCCGCTCCGCCACCGAAGCTCACCCGACCGCACCGGCCGCAACCCCGAGCGCTCACCGGTGAAGAGCGTGCCGCCGTGCGTGAGGTGCTGAACAGCCCCGAACACGTCGACGAAGCCCCGGCGACCGTGTACGCGAAGCTGCTCGACGAAGGCACGTATCTGGCGTCGGAACGAACCATGTATCGAATCCTCGCCGACCACGACGAGGTGCGCGAGCGGCGGCGCCAGGCCACCCATCCGGCGGCGAAGAAGCCCGAGTTGATGGCCGACACCCCCAACCGTGTCTGGTCATGGGACATCACCAGACTCGGTGGGGCGGCGAAGTGGTCGTGGTTCTACCTGTACGTGATCATCGACATCTTCTCCCGCTACGTGCCGGGCTGGATGCTCGCCACCGCGGAGAACCACACGAACGCGAAAGCGTTGCTGGCCGACACGATCCGCAAGCAGAACATCCCGGCCGGGCAGCTCTACATCCACTCCGACCGCGGATCACCGATGATCGCGAAACCGGTCGCGTTCATGCTCGCCGAGCTCGGTGTCACCAAGAGCCACAGCCGACCGCACTGCTCGAACGACAACCCGTTCAGCGAGTCCCACTTCCGCACGCTCAAGTACCGGCCCGAGTTCCCCGACCGGTTCGGATCGTTCACCCACGCCGCCCAGCACTGCAAGGACTTCTTCGACTGGTACAACCTCGAGCACCGCCACTCCGGCATCGGGCTCCACACCCCCTTCGACGTCCACCACGGACACGCCGAAGCAGTCCGCGACAAACGCCAGATCGTGCTCGACAGCGCCTACCAGCTCCACCCCGAACGGTTCGTCAAACAACCACCGTCACCGCCAGCGCTGCCCGAAGCAGCCTGGATCAACAAACCCGACGAGGAGCCACCCACGACTCACTGATTCCCGAACAAACCTGCCTCAAGAAGGTTGACAGGCGCCGCATCGGCTTCCGAGGCCCGACGGTGTACGACCAGTCGCGCACCCTCCGCCGAGCCCTCGATCGCCGCACGACAACCAAGCTCGTTCGGCCCATCGGCAAAGGCGTTGAACTCTGCGAGGTCCATACCGATGTCGACTTCCGCCAGCAGTTCGCACGCGTCGATAGCGCGTTCGTCGCCTGAGTCTGAGGCGCATGACACCCCTGCGGCACCACTCACCAGAAACCCGAACGCAAAGATGATGCGCCCCACCGGGGAAGGACTCACACTGACTCCGAAACTGTTGAGGCTCGCTGCGACGATAACTGAAAGCCTCGCCGCCCGGCTCCTCGTCAGGGCCGCACTAAATGCCAGTGAGAATGCTCTTGTCCAGACCTTCTGGTTCGCGTTGGTGATCGCGGGACGTTTGTTCGGCGAGATTCATGGGTCGACACGCCCCGTTCGGGAGGGTGGGATCGAGCGACTGCGCCAACAGTCGCTCGGCCACGATCTCCTTCCCGGGACGTGCGTGTCAGCCCTCAACTAGGAAAGGGATGACCAATGGGCATCGTAGATTCGCCGCGCCTTGTCGTCGGCGGTGTCGACACACACCTCGACACGCACGTCGCTGCTGTCGTGGACCACAACGGCGGTGTGCTCGGCATCGAGACGTTCCCCGTGAACGCCGCCGGCTATGCCGCGTTGAGTTCATGGATGGCCGACTTCGGCGCACTCGAACGCGTCGGGATCGAAGGCACCGGCGCCTACGGGATCGGCCTCGCACGCCACTTCGGAGAACTCGACGTGCCCGTCGTCGAGATCGATCGACCGAACCGTCAACAGCGTCGCCGCCAGGGCAAGAGCGACCAACTCGACGCCGTCGAAGCCGCACGCGGCGCACTGTCGGGCAGGTGCAGCGGCGTTGCGAAGAGCAGCGACGGACAGATCGAAGCGCTACGCGCGTTGATGGTCGTCAAGCGCTCCGCGAGAGCGAACCGGATCCGAACCGTCGTGCAGCTCCGCTATCTGATGTTCACCGCACCCGACGAGCTCCGTCAGCGCTTCGCCGGTGCAACACCAGCTCGCATGGTCAAAGAAGCCGCACGCCTCCGCCCGAGCGGCGACCCGGTCATGCACGCGACCAAGACCGCCGCGATCGCGCTGTCGCGTCGCGTTCAAGCGCTCGATGCCGAGATCGCCGCAGTCGACGAACAGATCGAACCGATCGTGAAAGCCTCCGGCCCACGACTGCTCGACATCTACGGCTGCGGCACCGACACCGCCGCAATCTTGCTCGTCGCCGCCGGCGACAACGCCGACAGGATCCGCAGCGAAGCCGCCTGGGCAATGCTCTGCGGAGTCGCACCGATCCCAGCCAACAGCGGCAAACGCGACGGCCGCTACCGACTCAACTCCGGCGGGAACCGGCAAGCGAACCACGCGCACTGGAGGATCGTGCTCACCCGTCTCGGCCAACGCGACGAACGCACTGTCGCCTACATGAACCGACGTCTCGAAGAAGGCCTCGCCAAGCCCGAGATCATCCGCTGCCTCAAGCGCTACGTCGCACGAGAGACCTTCAACGCCCTCCCGCGCTGAACCAGATCGCGGTGACGGGACAGGCCCATAAATGCCCCGACCCCAGTGTCCTGATATCGACCTGCCGTCCCGTCACCGCTCACCTTCTCGCCGGGCCGTGGCCTGATACAAGCCTGCCCTCGTGGCCCCTCACTGGACTGCCCAACCCCCGGCAACACACCGCTTGACACACATACAAGCGTCGATCTGGCGCTGCCCGTCCAGAGGGCTCAGTCGCCCCAGTGGCGCTGTTCGCGGAAGGGGTCGCCGTACATGTGGTAGCCGTTGCGCTCCCAGAAGCCGGCGACGTCGCGGTCGAGCACCTCGAGCGACCGCACCCACTTCGCGCTCTTCCAGAAGTAGAGGTGCGGCACCACGATCCGCACCGGGCCGCCGTGGATCGGCTCGATGTCCTCACCCTCGAACGCGTAGGCGACGATCGCCTCGTCGGTCGTGATGTCGGCGAGCGGCAGGTTGGTGGTGTAGCCGTACTCGGCGTGCTCGACCACGTGGGTCGCGCCCTCGCGCACGCCCGCCCGCTCCAGCAGGTCGCGGACGCGCACCCCGGTCCAGGTGGTGTCGAACTTGCTCCACTTGGTGACGCAGTGGATGTCGAAGGTGAGGGTGACCGGCTCCATCTCGCGGAGCTCGTCGAGCCCGATCGTGAACGGACGCTCCACGAGCCCGGTGACCGTGAGGTCCCAGGTGCCCGGCGCGTAGGTGGGCACGTCACCGACGTGCAGCACGGGGAAGCGATCGGTGAGGTACTGCCCCGGCGGGAGTCGCTCGGGGTCGATTCCACGGTCGATCAGCGTCTTGCGGTTGCGGTCGAAGAACCCCATCGCGCCAGTCTGCCGGGTGGCGTTGCGTCGGCGCACGACGTGCCCGGCCTCCCGACGCGACGCGCGTCACGGTGGCCCCGCGGCCACCTGCACCGTCGGCGGCTAGCCTGCCGCCCATGACGGACGCCCCTCCGCCGCCGCCCGGCGCCCCCCGACCCGCCGCCCCGTGGACCACCCCGGCCGGCGGTCCGCCTCCTCCGCCGCCACCGTTCCCCGGCATGGGCGGACCCGGCGTGCCGCCCCCGCCGAGCATGAGCCCGCCCCCCGGGTACGTCGGCTACGGGCAGCCCGGCGCGTACTCGCCGTTCAGCCGGATCCGGGGCATCTCGAAGGCGCTGGTCGTCGTGGAGATCGTGACCATCGTGGTGACGGCGATCCTGCTCGTGGTGCAGCTCAGCCTCGCCGGCAGCGCGGACGACTTCCTGAACGGCTCGATCACCGTGTCCGAGTTCGACGACGAGCTCGTCCCGTTCTTCCTGCTCTCGACGCTCTCCGCTGCGATCGCGCTCGCCGGGCTGGTGCTGCTCATCCTCTGGAGCTGGCGCATCGCCGGGAACCTGCAGAAGCTCGGCCGCGATCCGCTGACCTGGAAGCCCGGGCTCACGATCGTCGTCTGGCTGCTCGGTGGCTGCACGCTCAGCATCATCAACTTCCTGATGCTGCGCGAGCACTGGCGCGGCTCGGATCCCGAGGCGGCGCCGTACGACAACCGCCAGTGGCGCACCGGCCCGGTCGACACGAAGATCGTCGCCTGGTTCGTCGTCGGCCTCGTGCAGGTCGTGGTCAGCGTGATGTCCGGCCTCCTCGCCTTCGGTGGCGTGAGCCTGGGCACCACGTCCGCGGACGTCGCCGAGTCGCTCTCCGACCGACTCGGGTTCGTGCTCGTGTCCGGTGTCGGCGCTGTGGTCTCGGGCGTGCTCCTGGTGCTCATCATCCGCGACCTCACGGCCCGCCACACCGCCGCCACGCGGGAGGAGTGACCGACCGGTGCCGCTGTTCCTCGTACGTCACGCGAAGGCGGGCAGCCGCTCGAACTGGGACGGCGACGACGTCGAACGCCCCCTGTCGCAGAACGGGTGGCACCAGGCCCGGCTGCTCGGCGCCAAGCTCGCCCGCCGCTCGCCGAGCCTGCTGGTGAGCAGCCCCTACCTGCGCTGCGTGCAGACCCTCGAACCGCTCGCCGAGCTGTGCGAGCTGGAGGTCACCATCGACAAGCGGCTGGAGGAGGCCCAGGCGTTCGAGCCGGTGCTCGACCTGCTCGCCGAGGTGCCCGACCGGACGGTGCTGTGCAGTCACGGCGACCTCATCCCCGACACCATCGCGGCGCTGCAGCGCCGAGGCTGCGAGCTGCTCACCCCCGCCGACTGGCGCAAGGCCACGGTCTGGCGGCTCGAGCGCGCGGCGACCGGTGAGATCGTGTCGGCCAAGGTCACGGCACCGCCCGCCTGACCGACGCCGGCGACCGAGTCGCAGTCGCGGACGACCTCGGATCGGGGAGCGTCAGGGACGGTCAGGAACGGTCAGGGAGCGGACGACGGCGGCACGGTCGAGGCGTCGATACCGGCCAGGAACTCCTGCACGAGGCCGCGCATGCTGGCCGGCGGGTCGCTCTCCAGACAGCGCTGGCCCTCGGCGCGGGCGAGGTCGAGGTCCGGCTCGGGCAGGAAGTTCGCCGCCGTCACCGCGTACAGGCAGTGCGCGTCGGCATAGCCCGGGTCGTCCTCCACGATGCCGGCGAACGCGGCGACGGCGGTGGACAGCGACGTCTCGATCACGGCCGGGTCGTCGGTGAGGCGAGTGTTCAGCACGAGGATCCAGGCGATGTACGTGCGCGCCTCGGAGTTGTCCGGCTCGAGCTCCACCACCCGCTGGAAGCGCTCCAACGCTTCGCCGTAGTCACCGGTCGACAGCAGGGCCCGCGCCTCGGTGAGCGCGATCGCCACCTCGTCGGCGGGCTGCCCGCCGGTGATCGTCTCCCCCGGCTGACGCGTGCCCGTCGCCTGCGCGAGACCCCAGCCGGCGAAGGCGGCGAACGCGAGGGCGGCGACCACCCAGACGAGCGTGCGGCCCCGCGGGATCGAACGAGCCGGCGGCAGCGCAGCACGCCCGGCATCGATCGCCCGCAGCGTGGCGGCCGCCCGGGCCGTGTAGCCGTCCTTCAGGGTGAGGTAGTCGTCCTCGTCGACGTCACCGGCCGCGTACTCGCGCTCGAGGTCGTCGAGCGAGCGCATCAGGAAGCGCCGTTCCTCCTCGAGCCGGGCCAGTTCGTCGAGATCGATCCGGGTCGGCGTCGCCGCGGCGTCACCCCCGGCGTCGTGTGACGCATCGTGTGACGCATCGTGTGACGCGTCGGTCGGGGCGTCGGGTGACGTCATCCGCGAGCGCCCTCGGCCTCGTCGTCGAAGCCCGTCTCGCGAGCGCGGGCTGCGTCGACGAGCGCCCGGTCGGCGTCGGTGGCCTCCAGCCCGCCCTCACGCTGCCAGCGCCGGAAGGCGATCGCCAGACCGGTCACGCCGCCGGCGAGCGCCATCACGGGCAGGATCCACACGAGCGCGTCGATCCCCTCGGCCCGCGGCACGAGCAGCACGTCCTCGCCGAAGCGCTCCTCGATGTAGGCGAGGATCTGGGCGTCGCTCGACTGCCCGTTCTCCACCTGGGCGAGCAGCTCGTTGCGGATCGCGGCCGACGTGGGGTTGCGCGAGTCGAACACGCTCTCGCCGTCGCAGATCGGGCAGGCGATCTGCTTGCTCAGCTCCTCCACCCGCTCCTCGGGCGTGCGGGCGTCTCGGCCCTGCGCGATGCCGAACACGAGCAACACACCGAACAGGAGCACCACCACGATCCAGCCGGGACCCTGCTTCAGCCGGCGCCAGCCGGCGCGCCGGGCGGCGCGGGGGTCCGCCGGTGGGCGTACCTCGGCGGCGGTCATGCCCGCCCCTCGCGCATGAGCTGCAGCTGCTGGGACACCGCGTCGGCCGTGACCTTGCCCGGGTAGCGCGCCCGGATCACGCCGTTGGGATCGATGATCCAGGTCTCCGGCACCTGCACGACCCCGAAGTCGATCGAGACGCCACCGTCTGGGTCGCGCACGATCGGCCAGTCGCCGCCGTTGTCGTCGAAGAACGCCTGCACCGACTCGTCGGTGCCGCGGTTGATGATCGTGTACAGCTCGGCGCCGTCGGGGATCTGCGACTGCTGCTCGTGGAGCGCGATGAGCTCGGGGTGCTCCTCCACGCAGGGCACGCACGTCGGGTCGAAGAAGTTGAGCACGACCCAGCTGCCCTTGCGCCGGCTGAGGTCGAACGGCTCGTCGTCGAGCGTGGTGCTCACGACCGACGGTGCGGGCCGCCCGATGTTGAACGACGACGCCATCTCCGTGTCGGACGGATCGCTGCTCGCCAGCACCACGAACAGCGCAGCCAGGACGATCGCGACCGCGAGCGCCACGAACGGCGCCACGCGGCGGGGCGGGGCGCCCTCGCCCCCGGCGGGGTCCTCACCGGCCGCGTCGGTGCGCTCGGCGACGGTGTCAGACACGGGCGACCTCCGGCTCGTCACCGGTGCGGGCGTCGCCCACCGGCACCGGCTCCGACACCGGCGCTCGCGGGTCGCGGCGCCGCTTGCCGGGGAACGCGGCGAGGATCGTGCCGAGCGAGACGAGACCGCCACCGATCCACATCCACAGGATCATCGGCTTGATGAACACCTTGATCTGCGCCTCGGACGCCCCGGCCTCGGTGACCTTCTCCAGGGTGAGGTAGATGTCCTTCGTGAGACCGGTGCGCACGCTCGGCGTGCCGATGTCCATGCCCTGCAGGGTGAACCGTGTGATCGCCGGGGCGTACGCCTGGCCGCCGTCGATGCTCACCTGCGCCTTGAGCCCCTGCGACCGCTCGGTCTCGAACGCCTCCACCTCGAGCAGCTCGAACGTGTGGCCCTCGAACGACACCGGCTCGCCGACCTTCATCGTGAACTCACCCACGCGGGTGTAGCCGTTGGAGGCGGCGAGCGCGACGGCGATGAGGATGATGCCGAGGTGCACCACCATGCCGCCGTTGGCCCGACCGACCAGGCCGCGCCACCCCTGACGCCGCGTTGCCAGCACGAGCTGGCGCAGCGCCGCCCCGGCGGCGAAGCCACCGAGCCCGAACGCGAGCAGCGACGCCCACGCATCGGCACCGACGGCGACGGCGACGGCGAGGCACACCACGCCCAGGCACGCCGGGACGAACAGCCGGTCGCGCAACAGCTCCGTGCTCGCCTTGCGCCACGGCAGCACCGGCGCGACCGCCATCAGGAACAGCAGCACCAGACCGATCGGCATGCTCAACCGGTCGAAGAACGGCTGCCCCACGGCGATCTGGCGGTCCTGCAGCGCCTCGACGATCAGCGGGAACACGGTGCCGAGCAGCACCACGAACGCGAACACCGTGAACAGCACGTTGTTCGCGAGGAACGCACCCTCACGCGACAGCGGCGAATCGATCGTGCCCGGCGAGCGGAGCCGGTCGCCGCGCCAGGCGATGAGCGACAGCGACACCACCACGATGACGCCGAAGAACCCGAGGAGGTACGGACCGATCGTGCCGTCGGCGAACGCGTGGACGCTGTTGATGATGCCGCTGCGGGTGAGGAACGTGCCGAGGATCGTGAGCGCGAACGTGGCGATGAGGAGGCTGATGTTCCACACGCGCAGCATCCCGCGACGTTCCTGCACGAGCACCGAGTGGATGTACGCGGTGCCGGTGAGCCACGGCAGGAAGCTCGCGTTCTCCACCGGATCCCACGCCCACACACCGCTCCAGCCGAGGACCTCGTACGCCCACCAGCCGCCGAGCAGGATGCCGATGCTGAGGAAGCCCCACGCGAACAGCGCCCAGCGACGGGTCTCCATCAGCCATCCCTCGCCGACGCGGCCGGTGATCAGCGCGGCGATCGCGAACGCGAACGGCACCGTGAACCCGACGTAGCCGAGGTACAGGATCGGCGGGTGGAACATCACGAGGATGTGGTTCTGCAGCAGCGGGTTGGGACCCGGCCCGTCGGTGACACCGGGCTCGCCGTTGGCGAACACGTCGGTCGGGCCGAAGGCGATGAAGAAGAAGAACGCCGTGACGACGAACATCACGACGAGCGCCCACGCGATCAGCGGGTCGTCGAGCCGCTTGCGGTAGCGCTTCATGATGTACGCCGTGTAGCCGGCGAGCGTGAGCAGCCAGAGCAGGATGCTGCCCTCGAGCGCGCTCCACAGCGCAGCGATGTTGTAGAGCATCGGCGTGCTGCGCGACCCCACCTGCTGCACGTACGCCAACCCGAAGTCGTACGTGAGCAGCGCGTTCATCATCACGACGGTCGCGAGCAGCGCGGTGCCACCGGCCACCCACGCGTAGTTGGGGATGGTGCGCAGCAGCTTGCGGTCGCCGGTGATCGTGGCGTACGCCAGCGCGATCGCGCCGAAGACGGACGTGACGAGCCCGACGATGAGGGCGGAGTGGCCGACGAGGCCGTTGACGCTCGTCGCGGTCAGGCCTGCAGCGAACATGCGCCCTGGGCCTCCTCGATCCGGTCGGAGTTCTGCGCCTCGTACTCGTTCGAGTGCTTCACCTCGACCCGGTCGCCCAGGAACACGCCGTCCCCACCGAGACGACCGTGCACCACCACGGGGATGCAGTCCTGGAACACACCGCCCGGATCACCCTCGTACCGCACCGTGAGCTCGCGTCCGCCGTACGCGATGAGGAAGGTCGTCGCGTTGCCGTCGAGGGCGATCGACCCCTCCTCCACACTCCCCTGCACGCGCAGGCGGCGACCCTCCTCGCAGCCGTCCTTCGAGCCGAGCTCGTCGACGTTGCAGTAGTAGTCGATCGCGTTGGAGAGGAACTGGGTGACGAGCACGCCACCCCCGGCGAGCACCAGGACGATCACGGCGATCGCCGGCCAGCGCTTGCCGCGCCGCCGTGGTGGCGGCGGGGCGACCTCGTCGTTGCGGGGGCTCAGATCCATGGCTTGTCCTCGTCGGGGAGCTGCCGGCCGAGGGCCCTGCCCCGCCGGACGACGTACCACGCCAGCGCCGCCGAACCACCGAAGGCGGCGATGTAGCTGGCGAAGATGAAACCTGCGTGATCCATCAGCTCACCGGGTCCTTCGTCGGGACCGTCGAGGCCGCCGAGACCGTCGCGGTCGGGGTGGAGGCCGCGGTGGTCGGGGCCGCTGCCGAGGCGTCGGGACGACCCTCGCTACGACGCTCGGCGAGCGCGAGGTCGAGCCCCTTGTCGTCGAGCAGGTCCTGCAGGTGGAGCACCCGCTGGCGGTGGAGCACGTACCACACGTAGAGCATCGAGAACGCCACCGTCGCGAGCAGCAGCGTGAACAGCATCGTGTCGTCGAGCTTCACGTCGGTGTTGCCGGTCGCGACGCTCGCGTCCTGGTGCACCGAGCGCCAGATCCGCACGCTGAAGTGCACCAGCGGGATCTCCAGCACGGCGAGCAGCGCCACGACGGCCGAGCGCCGGGCCCGCTGCTGATGGGTGCCGCCGAGGCCACGCACGGCGAGGTAGCCGATGTAGGTGATGAACAGGAACGCCGTGGTGGTGACCCGGGCGTCCCACACCCAGAACGTGCCCCAGGTGATGCGACCCCACAGCGAGCCCGTGAGCAACGTGATCGCCATGAACAGCACGCCGATCTCGGCGCTCGCACCGGCGATGCGGTCCCACGTGAGCGACGAGGTGCGCTTCCAGAGGTAGGCCGCCGACGACACGGCGGTGACGACGAACGCCAAGTACGCCACCCAGACGGTGCCGACGTGTGCGTAGAGGATGCGGACCGTCTCGCCCTGCACCACGTCGGGCGGGGAGATCACGAGTGCGAACAGGGCGAGCACGCCCATCGCGACGAGGGTGAGTGCGCCGAGGATGCGAGTGAACCGGGTGCCGGTGCCGGCGCCGTTGCCGACCGGTGACGTGGCCGCCGAGCCCGGGCCGGTGAGTGGGGTCTGGGTGGTGGCCACGTGTGCGCTGTCCTCGTTCCCGTGCTGCTCGTGCTGCTCGTGCTGCTCGTGTTGCTCGTGTTGGCGGGGCTGCTCACGCCCCGGTCGCTGGCGCTCGCTCACCGGTCACTCCTCGATGAGTGGGCCGAAGGCCAACGTGCCCCCGACGCCGAACAGTGCTGCGAAGACGAGCAGCATGCCGACCCACGGCCAGCCCTCGTCGATCGCGGCATGCCCGACCCCGAACGCCGCTTCCGTCGCCCGTGTCGCACCGATCAGCACCGGCGCCACCACCGGGAACAACAGGAGCGGGAGCAATGTCTCCCGTCCTCTCGCCCCGGCAGCGAGACCGCCGTAGAGCGTACCGACGAAAGCCAGACCGGTGGTAGCGGGGAGCAGGGTGGTGACCAAGAGCACGGCGCCCGTCGCGGTGAGCGTCGCCTCGTAGAGCACCACCGCCAGACCGATCAGGAGCAGCTCCAGCACCAGGAGCTGCACGGCCAGCGCGAGCGACTTGCCGAGGAAGATCCCGGGCGGGCTGACCCCTGCCACCCGGAGGGCGTCGAGCGCCCCGTCGGCGGTCTCCACCGCGAAGGCCCGCTGCACCACGACGAGCAGGGCGAAGATCGTCGCCAGCCACACCAGACCGGGTGCCGTGCGCTGCAGCACCTCGTCGTTGTCGAGCGCGAACGCGAACAGCACCATCACCAGCGAGGCGAAGGGCAGCACCTGGTTCACGATGACGCGGCTGCGGCGCTCGATGCGCAGGTCCTTGCCCGCGACGAGCCGGGCCGTGCGCCAGATGGACGCGGCAGCGGGCGACCCCGACGCAGGCGATCCCGAAGCAGGCGACCCCGACGCAGGCGACGCGGTGTCGTTCACGACGCGCCTCCGGATGCGGTCGTGTCGGATGCCCCCGTGTCGGGGGACACCTGGCCGGCGACGACGTCGACGACCCGGGTGGCGAGGCCGCCCGCCCGCTCGAGCTCGTGGCTCGCCACCATCACCGTGGCGCCCGCGGCGACCGCGGCCCGCAGCGTGGCGTCGAGCTCGTCGCGACCGGTGGCGTCGAGGCCTGCGTGCGGTTCGTCGAGCAGCCACAGCTGCGCACGCCGTGCCACCAGGCACGCGAGCGCCGTCCGCCGCTTCTGACCGGCCGACAGTCGTCCGACCGCCACCCCGGCCAGGCGGGAGGCGAGACCCATGCGATCGAGCGATGCGTCGATCTCCACCGCCGACGCGCCCACGGTCGCACCCCAGAACTCGACGTTCTCGCGCACCGTCAGGTCCGAGTACAGCCCGTTCGCGTGGCCGAGCAACCCGACCCGCGACCGCACCGCGTCGCGCTGGGTGCGCAGGTCGCACCCCACCACCGTGCCCTCGCCGCGCTCGAGCGGCACGAGGCCGGCGCAGAGTCGCAGGAGGGTGGTCTTGCCGGCCCCGTTCGGGCCGCGCAGCAGCACGATCTCGCCGCGCCGCACGTGGAGGTCGGCACCGGCGAGGGCGGGGAAGCGACCGAGCACGGCGACCGCGTCCCGCAGTTCGACCACGAGTCCGGCGGCGTCGGACGACGAGGGCGCGCCAGCCGGTTCCACGACCGGCGACGCTACCTCGCGGCCTGCGTCGCGACCCAGGTGACGCCCGCGACTCCGACGAGCCGTGCGACACGTCACGCACCGCGAACGCGCAGTGGGCGCACCACCGGTGTGCCGGGCCACCCACCCGTCCAGCCGGTAGCGTTCGGCGCCGTGGTCCCCGGCGATCCCCCCTCGCCATCCGGCGACGCCTCGGCCCCGGGGGCGGCGCCCGACGAGCCTGCGCGAGCGCGGACGAACCGGTTCGACCGGCCGCCCGAGCCCCACGACTGGCGCTGGGCGGTGGGCTGGACCGGCCGGATCCTCATCTCCGTCGGTGTGCTCCTGTTCGCCTTCGTCGCGTACCAGCTGTGGGGCACCGGCATCCAGACCGCCCAGGCGCAGAACCGGTTGGAGGACGAGTTCGAGGCGCTGCTCGACACCGCCACCTCGCTGCCGCCGACCCCCACCACCGCACCGCCCACGACGGCACCCCCGACCACCGTCCCGGACGGCGCCGCGCCCACCACCACCGCCGCCACCGACGCCGCCACCACCACCTCGTCCACCGTTCCGCCGGCGGTCATCTCGCCGCCGCCGCTCGGCGACCCCCTGGGACGGCTCTCGATCCCGTCGATCGGGCTCGAGAAGATCCTGATCTCCGGAGTGCGTCCGGGCGATCTCGAGGACGGTCCCGGACACTTCCCCGAGACGCCTCTGCCGGGGCAGCTGGGCAACGCCGCGATCGCCGGCCACCGCACCACCCACGGCGCGCCCTTCCTGCGCATCGACGAGGTCGAGATCGGTGACGACGTCGTCGTGCAGACCCTGGCGGGTACGTACACCTACGTCGTCACGGGCCAGCAGATCGTCGCGCCGACCGACTACCAGAAGGTGATCCCCACGGTCGATCCCAGCACGGCCACGCTCACGCTCACGTCGTGCCACCCCCG
>WLDE01000121.1 GCA_009704985.1 Actinomycetota bacterium
ATGCGGATCACGTCGTCGCGGTCGAGCACGATCGCCTCGATCGGCCGGTAGTCGAGCTGCCAGTCGAACGACCACGTCGGGATGTCGAGCAGCACCCGTTCCTCGGGCGTGTCGGGGTTGAGGGTCATGCGGAACGACGCTCCGATCTCGTGCATGTGGCCCCACACCGACACGATCCGGCCGGGCGTGGCCGGCAGGTCGCAGGTGGACGACGCGACCCCGTTCGTCATGCCGGCGAAGTCGTCGAGGGTGGCGCCGCACTGCAGCATGAGGAAGTCGGCGATGCGGCCCATGGCCGGCCCCCAGGTCTCGATGAGCTGCGCCTGCATCGTGGCGCGGTCGCACAGCGGGCCGGTCTCCCCCGTGGAGCACGGGATCTCGGCGGGGCCCAGGTAGAGGGTGAGCTCGATCGGGTCGAGCGAGCCGCCGGCCGCCGCGATCACCTCGTCGCTCGCCAGGTCGAGCACGATGCGTGAGGAGTCGGGTGGGAGGCCGTTCGTGGCTTCGTCGTAGTGGTAGTGGATCTGGGTGACGAAGAAGTCACCTGCCGCGAGCGGGATGCCGGTGTCGGCGGGGAGCCGTGTCGGATCCTGGCCGGGTGCCCAGCTCAGGATCTGGTCGACGTCGCCGGTGCCACCAGCGAAGCCGGCGAGGCCGCCGCACTCCCAGCCGATGGCGGGATCGGCGGCATCGGCCTGCTCGGCCGCCTGGCGCGTGGAAGCGTCGGCGCGGAACAGCAGCGCGTGGTGCACGACCGCGGTCTGGTCGGCCTCGATCGCGTAGCCCTGCAGGAAGCCCGGTTCCGTGAGCTGCGGGTCGTAGATCTGGCAGCGATAGTCGTCGCGCTTCGCCGTGGAGCCGAGGTACGGCTGGCCGGCCATCACCACGTCGCGCTCGATCGGGGTGACGGTCTGGGCGGTGGCCACCAGCGGTGTGGTGGGGTCGACGTCGAGCGGCGCGCCCGCCTCCACCCACGCGCGGATCGTCTCGATCTGCGCGGCGGTGAGCCGGCGGTCGTCGTGGAACGCGACGTCGCCGTCGGCCGCCGGCCACGGCGGCATGTAGCCCACGTTGGTCGCCGCCCCGATCTCGAACGCGGCGTCCTGCACGAGCGCTGCGGTGTCCATCGGGAAGTGCGAGGTGCCCGGTCCGGCACCCGTGTGGCACGAGGCGCAGCTCGACTCCAGGATCGGCTGGACGTCGGCGGCGAAGCCCGTGAAGGCGATGCCGTCGTCGGCCGTCGTGACGGGCGCGTCGGTGGTCGGGGCCGCCTCCGTGGTGGGCGCCGCGGCGCTCGTGGTGGGGGCATCGGTGGCGAGTACCGATTCGGTGGCAGCGGGCTCGGTGGGCGACGGCGCGGCCTCGTCGGGTTGCGACGAGCAGGCGGCGGCGATGACGGCACCGGCGAAGCAGGTCTGCAGCGCGAGCCGGACGAGGCGACGCTTCCGGCGCGCCGGTGTGCGGGGGGCCCGGGGGTGGGGCGACATGGGTGGAGAGTGTGCACGATGGCCGTCGAGAACGCCACCCGATCGCACCACGTCGGGATCGCGACCGGAGCCCCGCCCCGGCACGGTCCGGCGTCGCGCCGGACCGTGCCGCATGCGAGGTCGCGTGTCGGAACGCCCGAGGAATCAGCCGGCCGGGCTGGGGTAGGAGGGAGGCTCCTCGCCGGGCGGTGGGACGGTGTAGAAGTCCTCGGCGCCCTCCGGGTCGAACAGGCGCTCCTCCGTCGGCCACTGGCCCGGCAGGTAGCGCGTGCCACCGTCGACGTACTGCCACATGCCCTGCCCCTCCTCGCGGAGCTCGTCCGGACCGGTGGCCTCGGCGTCCCACCAGAAGATGGTGGCGTCGTCCACCCCGTGGTAGTCGGTGTACGGCCAGTACTCCTTGTCGCCCCAGCTGAGGAACGGCTGGCTGATCGCCTGCCGGGTGCCGGTGCCGGCGAACAGCGCGTCGCGCCACGTCTCGTGGGTGAGGTTCGGACCGACGCCCTGGAGGACGGCGAAGAACAGCGCCGGGTTCGGTGCCATGACGGGGAGTCGTCCGGGCGCCGGGGGTTCGGTGCCGTTGAACCACTTGTAGAGGGCGTACGAGCCGACGAGGTTGGTGTCGGTGCGCACGGCGCCGAAGGTCACGCCGAAGGCGTGCTGCCACTGCTGCTGGTCGTAGGTGCGGGAGAACGCGTTGGTGTCGACGAGGGTGGACCCCGCGACCACCCACTCCGGGAAGTACTCCTGCGCGGTCGCCTCCCGGGTGAAGTCGCGCGGTGCGACCGGATCACCGGAGAACACGATCGTGGTCACACCGGCGGACTTCATCTTCGAGATCGCCTGCGACGCCGTGGCCTGGATCGTGGCCGGGTCGAGTGCGTACACGACCGTCTCGGCGAACGGGGCGCCGGCGGCCTCCATCGCGTCGGCGAACTCCTGTGCGAGATCGGCGGCGGCACCGCTCGAGTCGAGGTACAGGTAGCCGAACCGGCGCGGCTGGTCGCGGAACTCCTCGCCGGCGTGCTCGGCGTTCTTGCCGACGAGCTGCTTGGTGACGAACTCGACCACGTGGGTCTGGCCCTGCGCGGAGCTGGTGCCGAGGCTCCACACCAGCGGGTCGCGCTCGGCGTAGAACTCCGTCGGCTGCCCGGGTGTGCAGCCGATGCACATGATGCCGCGAGCCGCGAGCTCGTCGCCGAAGGCGCTGGTGAGCGCCGGACCACCGAGCACGGCGAACGGCTCGTACTGCTCGGCGATCAGGGCGGCGTCGGCGCGGGCGGCCACCTCGTCGGTGGCGATGCCCGTGCCCTCGAAGTTCACGAGCCGCACCTTGCGGCCGTAGAGCTCGTAGAAGGCGTGGTAGTACTCGACGAGGTCGAGCATCGTCTGCCCCTGCTGCTCGTTGGTGTCGTTCACCGCGACGGCGTCGGTGATGTAGCCGATCACGGGGTCGCCCTCGAGGCCGAGGTAGTTCACGACCACGATCTCGTCGGCGGTGACGCCCTGGTCGGTGGCGCCGCCGTTGTCGCCGGTGAACGGTGCGTAGCACTCGGGTGCGAAGAAGTCGGGCACGGCGATCACCCCGGTGCTGGTGTCGCACCGGTCGCCCCAGTCGATCTGGTCGACCACGCCGAGTTCCTCGGCGTCGCTGAAGCTGAGCGGGTAGGTCCACTCGCCGGTCGCCGCGGTGGTGGTGGGCGCCGCGCCGTCGGTGGCGGCCGTCGTCGTGGCCGGCGCCTCACCGGTGCCCTCGTCGGGCGTGGTGGTGTCGGTGGATCCGGCCGGTGCGGACGTGACCGTCGGTGCCGGCGTGACCGATTCGTCGTCGTCGCCGCCGCTGAAGGCGATCACGCCGATGCCGATGCCGACGACGGC
The DNA here is from genome assembly GCA_009704985.1 of Actinomycetota bacterium. Lineage (GTDB taxonomy): Bacteria > Actinomycetota > Acidimicrobiia > Acidimicrobiales > Ilumatobacteraceae > VFMC01. Next base: position 3,366 of record WLDE01000121.1, read on the forward strand.
GACCACGCCCGCGATCGGGCCCCATCGCTTGAGCTGCCGGTTGGCTCCCGAGCCGCCGGCCCCTCCGGCGCTTCCTGCCTGTGCTGGTTGCATGTCCCCCCCTGGTCCTGTGCTGATCGTGTGGTGCTGCTGGTCGTCTGGTGCTGCTGGTGCTGGTCGTCTGGTGCTGCCGGTGCGGACGGGTCGTCGTCGGTCAGCTCGGTGCGTGGCCGCGCAGGTCGGAGCGGGCGAGCGCCGCGGCGTCGGTGCCGAGGTAGCTCTGCACGACGTCGGGGTCGGCGAGCACGTCGGCCGGCCGTCCGGTGGTGACCACCCGACCCTGGTCGAGCGCGACGAGCCGGTCGCTGATCGACGACACGAGCGGGATGTCGTGCTCGATCACGAGCAGGGCCGAGCCCATCTCGTCGCGGAGTCGGCGCAGCAGCGGCGCGAGCGCCTCCACCTCGCGCTGGGCGATGCCGCTGGAGGGCTCGTCGAGCAGGATCACGGTCGGGCGGTGGGCGACCAGACACGCGAGGTCGACGACGCGCCGGGTGCCGGTCGAGAGCTCGCGGACGAACGCGCGGCGGTAGTGCCCGAGGTGCATCAGCTCGAGCAACTCCTCCACGCGCATCGCGCCCCGCTCCTCGTCGTCGAACACCGCGGGCAGGCGCAGTGCGGCGGCGAGCGCGCTGCGGTTCTCGACGAACCGCTCCTGGGCCACCTGGAGCGTCTCCACCACGGTCATCTCGGGGAAGAGGCGAGCGTCCTGGAAGCTGCGGCCGAGCCCGGCACCGGCGCGGGCCGCCGGTGCGAGATCGGTGACGTCGACCCCGCCGAGCAGTACCCGGCCGCGTGCGAGCGGGGCGAACCCGGAGATCGCGTCGAACAGGGTGGTCTTGCCCGCGCCGTTCGGGCCGATGAGGCCGACGATCTCTCGCTCGCCGATGTCGAAGGTGACGCCGTCGACGGCCCGGATGCCGCCGAACGAGCAGGCGACGTCGCGCACACCGAGCGCAGTGGCAGCGGCGTCGGCAGCGGCGTCGGTGTCGGCGTCGGTCCGGAGGGGCGGCGTGACGGTCGGGGATTCGGTGGCCGCGGTCCCGGTCGAGGTGGCGGTGTGCTCGCCGTTCCGGTGCTCGCCGTTCGGGTGCTCGCCGACGGAGGCGTCGGACAGGAACACCGAGCGCAGGAGATCGGTGCGGCCGAGCAGCTCCGCGGTGGGGCCGGTGAAGCGGATGCGGCCCCGTTCCATGAAGAACGCCCGATCGGCGACGGTGAGGGCGACGTTGACGCTCTGCTCGACGAGGATCACGGCGACGCCGTCGGCGGCGAGGCGCCGCACCACGGGCAGCAGCTCACCCACCACGGCGGGGGCGAGGCCGAGCGACAGCTCGTCGATCAGCAGCACACGGGGGCGGGCGATGAGCGCCATGCCGAGCGCGACCATCTGCTGCTGGCCGCCGGACAGATCGGCCGCCGGGCTGTCGAGTCGCCGCGCCAGCACGGGGAACAGCTCGAGCACCTCGGCCCGTGCACGGGCCACCCCGTCGGCGTCGCGGCGGCGTGTCCAGCCCGCGAGGTCGAGGTTCTCGGCGACGGTGAGCCCGCCGAACACGCCCTGCCCGCCGGGCATCTGGCTGATGCCGAGCGCGGCGATCTCGTTCGGCGGAGCGTGGGTGATGTCGCGACCGTCGAGCACCACGGCACCGCGGTCGGCCTCCACCACACCGCTGATCGCCTTCAGCAGGGTGCTCTTGCCGGCGCCGTTGGTGCCGAGCAGCGCGACGATCTCGCCCTCCTTCACGTCGAGGTCGACGTCGAAGAGCACCTGCCGCTGGTCGTAGGCGACGGACACGTGGCGGATCAGCAGCAGGTCGGCCTCGCCCTGGCGGCGCTGGTGGAGCGCCTCGCTGCGCGCCGCCGATGCCCGCCACACCTGGGCGATGTCGGCGTCGATCACCTTGCCGACGGCGTTGAGCATCAGCGACCCGACCAGGAACAGCGGGGTGAGCACGAGCATGCCCACCCGGATGCCGAGGTTGTCGGCGATCCAGCCGATGAACGGCAGGACCAGCAGCCCGGGGATCACCCACAGCGACGCCACGGAGAAGCCGGTGGCGCGCACGCGGGCGGGGATGCCGAGCGAGAGCGACACGAGGATGCTGGGGCCGACGATCGCGAGGGCCGCCGAGATGATGCAGTTGATCGCGACCGCGACGACGATGTTGGGGGCGATCGCGAACAGCACCGAGAGCAGCGACGTGAACGCCGCGATCCGGGCGGCGAACTGGTTGAGTCCGCGCATGTTCCCGGCGAAGCGGCGGGTGACCACGCGGGCGCCAACGATGAGGCCGACGAGTGCGAACGGCTCGGCGATCGCGGCGGCGACGCCGCGGCCGCGTTCGTCGAGGCCGAACTCCTGCTCGTAGAGCAGGGAGGCGAGGGTGGTGAACCCGATGAGCGACGTGGCGAGGAACGGCAGGCTCCACCAGAGGCGGCGGAGGCTCTCCACCTTGTGCACCGTGCGCCAGCTCTCGGCGAACGACGGGCGGGTCTCCTCGGTGGCGACGACGGCGTCGCTCATCCCCATCGCCTGGCGCTCCCACTTGCCGCGTACGGGATCGCGCATCCGCAGCGCGAGCACCACGAAGATCAGCGTCGGGACGACGAACACGATGAACGGCACGCGCCACCCGAACGCGTAGGCGAGGAGGCCGGCGCTGAGCGGGCCCAGGAACGCACCGACGGCGTTGGCCGCGCGGTGGAAGCTGTAGACGCGGCTGCGCGACTCGATGGGGTAGTAGTCGGCGAGCAGCGAGTTGTGGGTGGGGTCGATGACGGCCTTGCCGAGCGCGCTGCCACTGCGGGCGATGCCGAGCACGACGATGCCCATCGCCACGCCGGTCATCCCGCTGAAGAACGCCCACAGCACCGCGCCGCCGATCGCGAGCGGCACGCGGCGGGAGCGGTCGGCGTACTGGGCGATCGGCACCTGGAGGGCGAGGGCCACCAGCGACACGGCCGCGACGAGCGACAGCACGCTGCTGTTGTCGAGGTCGAACGCGTCGCGGATGTTGGGCAGCAGGACACCGAACGCGGCGCGGTCGAGCTCGTCGACCGCGTTGAGGCCGAAGAGCACGATCAGCGGGTAGGCGGACTCGCCGCCGCACAGGTCGCGCAGCCAGATCATCGGGTGCCGCATCGCGAACCCGGCGCGTCGTGTCCAGGGAGCCTGCGGCGGCGGTGCCGGTGGTGCGGGCGTCGTCGCGGTCACGGTGCCACCGCCTCGCGGTCGGGATCGGCGGGCGGCGGGTCGGTCGCCGCGGATGGCGCAGCCGCGTCGGAGAGCGCAGTGTCGGTGGCTGCGCCGGGTGACGCGGACGGCTGCCCCTCGACGGCGGTGACCGTGGACTCGTCGACGGGCACCAGACGGCGTACCACGGCGTCGCGGATCCGCACCCACAGGCTGCCGAGGCCGCCCGGAAGCACGAGCAGCACGAACAGCACGCCGACGCCGCTCGACAGGAGCTGCCACTCGCCGGACGTGATGAACCACTGGGTGCCCCGCAGGTAGAGGGCGCCCAGGAGGGCGCCGCCCAGGGAGCCGAGGCCGCCGATCACCGCGGAGGTGAACACCGTGAAGCTCGCCTCGGTGCCGTAGCTCGTGACCACGAACGACTGGTTGAGGTGGGTGTACAGCGCACCGCCGACGCCGGCCACCGCACCCGAGATCACGAACGCGGTGAGCTTCGTGCGGGCCGGGGTGACGGCGTAGCTCTGCGCGGCGCGCTCGTTCTCGCGCATCGCCACGATGGCCCGGCCGGTCCGCGAGCGCCGGATGCTGCGCAGCGAGACGCCGACGATCACGAGGATCACCACCGTGTAGGCGTAGAAGCGGGTGGGGGTGGACACGTCGATGCGACCGAACAGGGGTGGGCGCTCGAAGCGCTCGCTCGGGAACCAGCCGAAGAAGCGGTCGTTGAGCAGCCAGTACTCGACGCTCAGCCCGAAGGCGAACGTGGTGACGGCGAGGTAGAGGCCGCGCAGTCGCAGCGCTGGCACGCCGACGGCGAAGGCAGCCACGGCGCCGGCGGTGGCGCCGGCCAGCAGGCCGAGCGTGAGGTCGACGTCCCAGCGGGAGGTGAGCGTGGCGCTGACGGCCGCGCCGACACCGACGATGCCCATCTGGCCGAGCGAGAGCTGCCCGGCCCAGCCGGTGAGCACCACGAGCGACATGCCGATGATCGCGAAGATCAGCAGTGCGGTGCCCTTGATGACGTAGTCGACGCCGAGCACCACGGGGAACAGCACGATCGTCATCGCCACGAGGGCGAGCAGGGTCCAGCGGATCGTGGAGACCCAGGCGTCGGCACGGGCGACCGCCGACAGTGGCCGCACCTCCTCGGCGCCGCGCCAGCTGGAGGTGGTGTCCTGCTCGCGGCGGGTGCTGCCGGTGCGCTGCACGAGCAGCACGGCGAACATCACCGCCGCCATGATCGGGTAGGCGAGGAACGGGGTGTCGGCGTTCCACAGCACGCCGGCGCGCAGGATGCCGAGGGCGATCGCCATGCAGGCGATGGTGGGCAGGCGCTCGAAGCGGCCGATCACCAGCGCCGCGAGTGCCTGCAGCATCGTGGGCAGGCCCACCGCGCTGCCGAGCGGCACCCCGGTGATGCCGCTCTTCAGGAACAGCGCCAGGTAGGCGAGCACCGCTGCGACGGCCCACACGACGGTGTTGATCCGGCTCACGGGGATGCCGAGCATCGCGGCCCGGTCGGAGCGCTCGGAGCTGGCCCGGATCGCGAGGCCCGTGCGGCTGCGGGCGAGGAAGAGCGCCACGCCGGCCATGGTGACGGGGGCGACGATCAGCGCGATGAGGTCGTTCGCGTTGAGGATGAAGCCGTCGATCGTGAGCTTCCAGTCCACGGGTGGCGAGATGCGCTCGCTGGCGAGGTTGCGGCCCCACCACCGCGGCACGAGGATGCCGAGCAGCACGAGGAGTTGGGTGATGCCGAGCGTCGCGACGGTGAGCACCAGGCGGGGCGCGTGCTGGAAGCGGCGGATGATCGCCATCTCCACCACGACGCCGGCCACGACGGCCAGGGCGAGACCGGCGCCGAGACCGATCAGGTACGGCCAGCCCCAGAACAGGATGAAGGCGGCGGCGAAGGCGGTGGGCACGGCCCCGAGGTCGGCCTGGGCGAAGTTGACGACGCGGTTCGCCCGGTAGATGAGCGCCATGCCGAGCGCGAGCATCCCGTCGAGCAGGCCGAGCACGCCGCCGCGCACCCAGTTGCCCGACGGCATCGGGAAGAACACGAGTTGGATGAGCACGACCGCGACGACGGAAGCGACCGCGATGCCGCGTGTGCGATCCAAGTTGCGAAGCACCCCCATGCTCGGCAAGAACCGGAGCGTATCCCAGCGGTGGAGGCCCGAACGACGGCAGCGCGCGCCGTGTCGGCGGAGGCTCGGCGGGGCCGGCGGCGGGGTGTCGACGACGATGGTCGCTTCGACGGCGTGTCGTCGAAGGTGCGCGGCGACCGGAGGTCGGCGTGGTCGCGGAGTACCGTCGTGGCATGGGCCGGAACGGGCATCGGGCGATCCGCGGGGTGCTGCGCGGGGTGCTGCGCGGGATGGTGGGCGGGGTGCTGCTGAGCTCCGTGGTGGTGGCGGCGGCGTCGTGCGGCGGATCCGATGACGGTGCGGCCGGCGCCGTGTCGACCGACGTCGGGCAGGTGGCCTCGACCTCCGGGGAGCCGTCGACCGCGGTGCCGGGGCCGTCGGCGTTGGCGGGCGTCGCGCTCGACGTGCGCCGAGACCCTGGTTGAGGCTGCTGCACGTCGTGGGTCGTGTACCTGCAGGAGCACGGAGCAACGGTGACGGTGGCCGACGACGCGGCGCGCGATGCGTACCGCGCCGAGGTCGGCATCCCCGACGACGCGGCGTCGTGTCACACCGCGATCGTGGAGGGCTACGCGATCGAGGGCCACGTGCCCGTCGGCGCGATCGTGCGCCTGCTGGAGGAGCGGCCCGACGCGATCGGGCTCGCGCTGCCCGGCATGCCCGCCGATTCGCCGGGCATGGGCGGTGACGTCACGACGTGGGAGGCCCAGCCCGTGCTGCTCGTCGGTCGTGACGGCTCGCTGACCCCGTTCGGCTCCTGACGGTCGGCGGGGTCCCCCGGTGGTCCTCGACCTGCCAGGACGCCCCGATCTCTCGCGACACTGTGTCGACGCCAGGCTCGATGTCCCTGATGGGGCCACGGCAGCACCTACGGTGTTCCCGTGACCGATGCCGTGCTGCACCTGGCGCCCGGCGATCACGTCCGTGCGCGGTACCGGACGAGCGACGAGCTCGAGGTGATCGTCGAGCCGTACCTCGCCCATGCGGTGGCTCGTCGAGGCGAGCCGGCTGGACCACGTCGTCGTGGCCGGTGAGCGATGAGTTCGCCGCTGCAGCACGTGGCGCTCGTGTACGAGGGTGCCGACGCGGCGGTCGAGCACGTGACCGAGCTGGTGGAGCGCGACCGCACGGGTGACGTCGCCGTGCTGGTGTGCCTGCCGAACGTCATCGCCACGGCGGTCGCGCGTCGGGCCGGGGTGCACGACGGGGTGACCTTCCTGCCGGCCGATCGGCGCGACGCACGTCCGGTCGACGCGATGCACCTGCTGTGGCGGTTCCTGCAGGACGCGTTCGCGCAGGGAGCGCGACGTGTGCACACGATCGGGGCGATCGAGCTCGACGGGTCGGCCGCCGACGGGGACTGGCACTGGTACGAACGCGTGGTGAACGACGTGTACGCCGACACACCGCTGACCGCGACCTGCCTGGTGGACCTGCAGCGAGTGCCGCCCGCAGCGATCGACTGCCTGCAGGCCACGCACGAGGCGTTCGTGGGCGACACCGGCTCGCTCGACGCCGTCGGAGCGAGCAGCGGGTGCGACGAGTCGTCGTTGCTGCCGCGGCGCATCGAGCTGCCGGAGCGCACGGCCGACATGGTGCTGCTCGGCATCGACCGGCCGGCTGCGGCGCGTCGTGCGCTGCGGGACGCCGTCGGCGGTGGCCACGGCGAGCGGCTGTCGCGTGCCGAGCTCGTCGTGAGCGAGCTCGTCACCAACTCGATCCTCCACGGAGGAGGTCATGCGGACGTGCGCTGCTGGGCCGACGCGGACGGCATCACCGTCGAGATCGCCGACGACGGACCCGGCATCGCGGACCTGATGGCACCGCTGCGTCCGCCGTCGTTGCCCGAGCGGGGTGCGGGTCTGTGGACCGCGAACCTCGAGGCGACCCGGCTCCACGTCGGCCATCGCGTGCCCCACGGCACCGTGGTGACGGCACGCATCGACTGACGCGCCGTCACCGGGTGCTCCGGCAGTTCAGCGGTGACGGTTCAGCGGCGGCGGGCCAGGTAGGCGCGGGCGAGCTCGCGGAGACGGTCGCCGTCGAAGCTGGGGTCGTGGCCGCCGTGCACCACGCGGACGGGCAGCGTGAGGAGGCGCTCCATCGTGCGGCAGTAGGCGTCGATGTCGCTCTCGGGTAGCTCGTCGAGCAACGGGCCGTCGTAGATCGCGTCGCCGGAGAACAGGGTGCCGGTCGCGGCCTCCCACAGCCCGATCGAACCGGGGGAGTGGCCGGGGAGGTGCAGCACCTCGAAGCGGCGGTCACCGAGGTCGATCACGTCGCCCTCGTCGACCAGCCGGGTGACGCGGGCCGGGCGTTGGCGGAACGTCTCGAGCACGACGCCGGCGGGCAGTGCGTCGACGAACCACTCGTGCTCCAACGCGTACCCGGACGCGGTCAGGCCGTCGATCACCTCACGGCCCCAGGCGGTCTCGATGTGGAGGCTGCGCAGCGGGGCCCGTTCCAGCAGCTGCGCCTCGAGCGGGTGGGCGACGACGTCGTCGAACTCGTGGTGGCCGCCGATGTGGTCGTCGTGGCCGTGGGTGGCGACGGCGGTGACCGAGCCGCCGAACAGGTCGCCCGCCGCGTCCACCAGGCTCGACACGCCCATGCCGGTGTCCACGAGCAGGTCGCGGTCGCGGCCGCGCACGTGCCAGATGTTGCAGCGCATCAGCTCCACCACGTGCGGTTCCCACAGGAGCGTGATCGCGTCGTCCACCGACGTCCGCTCGAACCACCGGTCGACCACGCGCATCATGCGGCGGAGCATAGGGAGCGACGGTGGTGTCAACTGCAGACGCCGGCGGTGGACGCCGCGTGCACCGAGGCGATCTCCGAGGCGGTCAGCGCTCGGGAGAAGATCGTCGGCTCGTCCAACGACCCGACGAAGTGGAACGGCGACGCGTCCTCGCCGCCCACCCGGAACGCGGTCGACGCGGCTGCGTTGATCGACCCGATCCGCGTGGTCCGGCGAGCCACCTCCACGCCGTCGACGAAGACCGCCATCGACCCCTGCGACCAGGTCGCTGCCACGTGGTGCCATGCCCCGTCGTCGAGCAGGCCGTACACCTGGGCGCGCAGCACCTCGGGCACCTGCGCCGAGGGATCGTCGACCTCCCACTCGACACCCCACGGCGCACCCAGCCGCAACGCGTAGCCGTGCGACACGTCCGATGCGCTCGTGAACCCCGGCCCCGTCGATCGGGAGATCACCGACTGCACCGGCAGCATCGACGACGGCCGTACCCACGCCATCGCGGTGATCGCGTTCGTCACCGTCGGCATCGAGGTGGACGACAACGACCCGGTTCCGTCGAACACGAAGCCGTTGCCGACGAACCCCGGTCCGTACCCGACCGAACCCGACAACGTCGGGCCCGAGACCCCTGCCGTGGATCCCGAACCGGTCCACCACCCCACCCGGCCCGACGGCGACACCGAGGCACACGACGCGAGACCGAACTGGGCGCCGACCGACGTGGTGTCGGTGACGGTCACGACGCAGCTGGCGCCCGTGCCGGTGCACGCACCCGACCAGCCGAGGAAGCTGCTGCCCTGCGCCGGGGTGGCCTGCAGCGTGACGGTGGCGCCGTCGTCGACGAGGGCGGTGCACGTCGGGCCGCACTCGATCGAGCCGTCGGTCGACGTGACCTGTCCCGAGCCCGCACCCGACCGTGTGGCCGTGAGTGGCCAACGCGGGACCGACTGCAGCAGTGGCCCCGCTGCGACGGCGACCGTGCGGCCCAGCACGGTGGTCGCGACCTGCGCGGGGGTGAGGGCGGGCTGTTCGCCCAGCAGCTGCGCCACTGCGCCGGCGACGTGGGGTGTGGCCATCGACGTGCCCGACAACAGTCGGGACCCCGTGTCGGACGACGACGACGTCGACGGGATCGAGAGACCGGGCGCGTACAGATCGACACAGGACCCGAAGTTCGAGAAGAACGCACGGGCGTCGCCGGTGTCGCTGGCCCCCACGGTGATGACCTCCGGCATCCGAGCCGGACTGATGCCGCACGCGTCCTGCGCGGCGTTGCCGGCGGCGACCACCACCGTCACCCCGTCGGCGACGACGGCGCGCACCGCCTGCTCGAGCGCGAGGTCGATCACCTCGGTGCCGAGGCTCAGGTTGGCGACCGCGGGCTGGCCGGCGAGGTGGTCCTGCACGATCCACGAGAGCCCGGCGATGATCGTCGCCGTGGTGGTGACGGTCGAGCATCCGAACACACGGACGGGGACGATCGTCACGGCCTTGGCCACGCCGTAGGTGGTGCCGCCGAGGGTGCCGGCGACGTGCGTGCCGTGCCCGATCGGGCTGCAGTCCACACCGGCCCCGCCGAACCCGCCGGCGTCGAAACCCGTCGCGACCCGACCACCGAAGTCGGTGTGCGTGGCCCGGACGCCGCTGTCGACGACGTACGCCTTCACACCGCCTCCGGTCGCGCCGTACCGGAAGGTGCCGTTGAGCGGAAGCGACGACTGATCGATCCGGTCGAGACCCCACGGTGCGTTCGTCTGGGTCGTGTCCAGTCGCACGATGCGGTTGGGATGCACCTCGAGCCGGTGATCCCGGTCGATCGCCCGGGCTTCGTCCGCATCGGCCGACACGACGACGAAGGTGCCACCCAGCGGGTAGGAGGCGATCACGTCGGC
>WLDE01000122.1 GCA_009704985.1 Actinomycetota bacterium
CGGCGGCGTTCCGAGCGGCGCAGCTCGGCCGCCAGGTCCGCGGTGTCGACCGGCACGGCCAGCTCGCGCAGCCGCTCCTGCCAGCCGTCGGGCCGGGTGAGCCACAGCATCGACGCCTCGTCGAGCATCTCGGGGGCGAGCCGGGCGGCTCGCGCGACGGCCTTCCGGAACGCCGGGTCCGCCGCCACCACGTCTCGCACCGTGCCGAGCGCGGTGGCGGGGAGCCGCTGCACCTTCAGGAAGGGGCGCAGGCCGGCCGGGATCGCGAGCGGCGCGCGTTGCTTGGCACCCGCAGCTGCGAGCCCCACCGCGAACTCGAGCGCCAGCGCGATGACCCGCTCGGGGATCTCCGGACCGGGCTCGGTGACGCCGGTCGTGGCGCCGGTCGTGGCGCCGGTCGTGGCGCCGGTGGGCTCGCCGGTCGAGTCGCCGGTCGTGGGGCCGGTCATGGGGTCGGAGTGTACGGCCCCTCGAGCACCGCGCCCTCGTGGTCGATGCGCAGCACGTGGACGCGTGCCTGCTCCCCCGCCCCGGGATCGACCGACCCCATCGCCGCGGCCAGGACGTCCGCCTCGGCCACCGGGCACATGGCGGCCACCGTCGGTCCGCTCCCCGACAACCACGAGCACCACGCCCCGGCGGCGAGTGCCGCGTCGATGGCCGCGCGGCACGGCGCCGACGCAGCCAACCGTGCCGGTTGGTGGATCCGGTCCTCGGTGGCGGCACGCAGCGCTCCCACGTCGCCGGACGCGAGCGCGCCCACCAGCATCGCGACCCGTCCGAGGTTGAACACCACGTCGTCGAACGGCACCGGCCGGCCGAGGACGCGGCGCGACTCGTCGGTCTTGGTGACGAACGACGGGACCCACACCACCACCGCCGGGTCGACCGCGAGCGGCACCCGCACCACGCGGTCGCCCGACACCGCCACGACACCGCCGTACAGCGAGGCAGCGACGTTGTCGGCGTGGCCCTCGAGCGCGGCGGTGACGGCGAGCACCTCCGCCCGGTGGTCCTCGTCGAGCGCGGCGTGACCGTGGCGCTGCGCCACGGCCAGCAGCGACCCGCCGATGCGCGCGGCACCGCTGAAGCCGAGCCCCCGTCCGGACGGGATCGAGCAACGCTCCCACAGCTCGCCGGTGCCACCGCTGCGAGCGAACGCGATCGACGCCGGGTGGGTGGGTTCACAACGACGGGCCCGCTCGGGCAGGGCACCGTCGGGAGCGGCAGGGTCCACCAGACCCAGTTCGGCGTGCATCGACAGTGCGAGGCCCAGCGTGTCGAACCCCGGGCCGAGGTTCGCCGACGACGCGGGGACGCGGACGATCACGAGTCGGTGGCCGCTGCAGCGGCGGCGTCGGCGGCAGCGGCCTGCGAGACCGACACCATCGACGCGAGCGCACGTGCGGCGGCGCCGGAGTCGATCGACTCCTCCGCCAGTGCCATGCCCTCGGCGAGGTCGGCGGCGCGGTCGGCCACCACCAGCGCGGCACCGGCGTTCAGCACCACGATGTTGCGGTGTGGCCCGTGGTCGCCGGCCAGCACTCGGCGCACCGCCTCGGCGTTCTCGTGCGGCTCGCCGCCGACGAGCTCGTCGGCGATCGCCGGTGCCAGGCCCAGCTCGACCGGGTCGACGGTGAAGGTGCGGACGTGGTCGTCCTCGAGCGCCAGCACGGTCGACTCGCCGGTGGTGGTGAGTTCGTCGAGGCCGTTGCCGTGCACGACCCAGGCCTTCACCGACCCGTGGATGCGCAGCGACGCGAGCATGCGCTCGGCGACCAGCGGATTGGCCACGCCGATCAGCTGACGTCGTACCCGGCCGGGGTTCGCCATCGGGCCGAGCAGGTTGAACACGGTGGGGATCCCGATCTCGCGCCGGCTGGGCGCAGCGAAGCGGAACGCCGGGTGGTACACGGGCGCGAGGCAGAACCCGATGCCCGCCTCCTCGACGCAGCGCAGCACGCCCGCGGGCGGCAGGTCGACGGCGACGCCGAGTGCCTCGAGCACGTCGGCCGTGCCGCACTTCGACGACGCGGCGCGGGCACCGTGCTTGCACACCGGCACCCCGGCCCCCGCCGTGACGATGGCGGACATGGTGCTGACGTTGATCGAGTGGCTGCGGTCGCCGCCCGTGCCGACGATGTCGACCGCACGATCGCGCAGGTCGGGGCGCAACGGCACGATGGTGGCGGCCTCGAGCACCGCGTCGAGCAGCCCGCTGAGCTCCTCGGGGGTCTCCCCCTTCGCCCGGAGCGCGACCACGAACCCGATGAGCTGGGCGGGGGTCGCGTCGCCGCGCAGGATCGTGGCCATCGCCGCCCGGGCCTGGGCGGCGCTGAGATCCTGGCGGTCGAGCAGGGCGGTCAGCAGCGCCGGCCACCCTCCGTGTTCGTCGAGTTCGGTCACGGCGCAGGAGCGTACTCCCGCGTACTCCGCCCACCGGCGGAGATCGGCCGGGGGCGTGTCAGGCGGTGCGGCGACGCTGGCGGATGATGCGCCGACGCTCACGCTCGGTGGCACCACCCCACACGCCGACCTTCTCGCGGATCGTGAGGGCGTGCTCGAGGCAGGCGACACGCACGTTGCAGGTGGCACAGACCGCCTTGGCATCCTCTGCGTCGTCGTCGTCCTCGGGGAAGAAGATGCCGGGCTCCAGCCCCCGGCACGCCCCCAACTCCCGCCACACGATCTTTTTGGCAGACACGACTCGTCCCCCGTGACTCGTTCCGCAAGGCCGTCCTGGCCCCACGGATCCGGAATCTACGCCTGCTCCCACCGGCTTGGGAAGGGGTCGAATGCGCGTTTTCCATGACGAATCCGCGCGCGGAGGGTGAGCGAGGCCGGCCTCGCAGGGTGGAAGCAGGGTGGAAGCAGGGTGGAACGCGGGGTGGAAGCGGGGTGGAACGCGGGGTGGAAGCGGGGTGGAACGCGGCGGTGCGGGGGCGGGTCAGCCCTCGACGAGGTCGGCGCGCAACTCGGCGACGGTGGCCGGCAGCAGCTCGATCACCTCGAGGTACTCGGGGTGGTCGATGGCGAGCTGGACCCCGTCGCGGAACGCCTCGACCTGGGCCGGGGTGAACTCGAACCGGACGTAGTGGACCGCCGCCGTGACGTCGTCGCGGGTCAGCTGGCTCTCGTGCTGCTCCTCGGTGATCGAGCGCACCTCCTGGCCGTCGGGCAGGCGGAACACGAAGCTGCGCTCGATGCCGACCAGCTTGGGCAGCCACAGGCGCAGCTGCTCGTCGCTGGTGAGCTCGATGAACACCGTGGCGCAGAGCTGGCCGGGCTCGGGGATCATCGGGTTGTAGATGTCCAGCTCTTCCTGGATCGCCTCGTCGGTGACCAGCTTCTCGACGCGGGCCATCTCCTGGATCTGGTGGCGCATCGTCTCGCGGTTCTCGAACGTGATCGTGACGACGTGGCCGAGCGAGAGGCGCCGCCGCGACTTGAGGTCGATGACGCGGGCGCGGAGCTGCTCGCGCTCACGCTCGTAGGCACGCACGTCGACGATGTCGGCGAGGGTGAGCTTGCGGGAGCTGGTGCTGGTGCTCATGGGAGGGCCTTTCCGCAGCGACCGCGGGCGCGGAGCTGCACGGGCGCGTCCCCGACGAGCGGCCGGGGTCAGCGCGTGGGTTCGGGGGGGATGCCGTAGGCGCGGGCGACGATCTGGAGCGGGTGCTGCGGATCCTCGCCCGTCTGCTCGGCGATGGCGGTGTTGGCCAGGTTGCAGTCGCCGGCGACGACGTCGCCGCCGGCTCGCCGGATCTCGTCACCGAGCTTCTTCGCGATCGGGACGGAGATGTCGGTGTTCTCGGCGCGCAGACCCCACATGCCGTCGATGCCGCTGCACTGCTGCACCAGCTTGATCTTGGCGCCGGTGAGCTTCATCAGGTCGCGGCTCTTCAGACCGATGTTCTGCGCCTTGAGGTGGCACGGCACGTGGTAGCTGATCGTCTCGGGGACGTCGCCGGGGAACTCGACGTCGAGCGAGGTGCCCTCGCCCTTGTGCACCTTCATCAGGTACTCGGCGGCGTCGTAGGTGTGCTCGGCGACCAGGCGGGCGTCGTCGGTGCCGACGTAGTCGACGTAGTCCTTCTTCAGCACGTAGCCGCAGGTGGGCTGCGGGACGACGATGTCCATGCCCTTGCGGACGGTGTCGGCCAGGGCCTTCACGTTCTTCTGGGCGATCTTGTCGAACTGCGGCAGGTCACCGCTGTGCAGGAACGGCGCCCCGCAGCAGCCGGCGCCCTCGGCGAGGCTGCACTCGATGCCGTTGCGCTCGTAGACCTTCACGAGGTCGTGGCCGATCTCGGGCTTCTGGTACTCGACGAGGCACGTCGGGAACACGGCCACGCGGCCCTGGCGGCGGTTGATCCGGAGCTTGGGGCGCCGGGCGAACCAGGTGGAGAACCGCTGCTTCGCGTACGGGGGCAGGAGCCGCACGCTCGACACGCCGGTGACCTTCTCGACGGCCTTGCGGACGAGCGAGCCCGACGGGGCGGAGACGATCTTGTTGGTGACCGGCGCGGTGGCGGTGGCCACCTTGCCGAGCAGGTCGGTGCGACCCATCACCTCGGTGGTGAGGTTCGACCGGGTGCCCTTCAGCCCGTTCTCGTGGCGCATCGCGTCCGCCCGCAGCATGAGCCGAGGGAAGTCGAGCGCCCACTCGTGGAGTTCGGGGATGTAGGGGCAGTTGATGTAGCAGAGCTTGCACTGGAAGCACTCGTCCACGACCTGGTCCTGCTGGGCGGGCGTGAGCCGGCCGGCGTCCTGGTCCTCGTGGCGGTCGACGAACTCGAACAGCGTGGGGAACGAGGTGCAGAACTTGAAGCAGAGCCGGCACCCGTGGCACAGGTCGTACACCCGAGTGAGCTCCTCGCGGACGTCGGCCTCGTCGAGGTACTTCGGGTGCTTCGGGTCGTAGGTCGTGGTCATGGTGCGTCCCAGCGTGGCGCGGGTCGGGACCCCGCCACACGTGGCGGAGGTCCCGACCCGATCGGATCAGCGGTGGATCAGAGGGCCTCGAGGCCCTGCTGGAAGCGGCCGGCGTGGCTCTTCTCGGCGCGGGCGAGGGTCTCGAACCAGTCGGCGATCTCGGCGAAGCCCTCCTCGCGGGCGGTCTTCGCGAAGCCCGGGTACATCTGGGTGTACTCGTAGGTCTCGCCGGCGATGGCCGACTTGAAGTTCTGGTCGGTCTCACCGATCGGCTCACCCGTGGCCGGGTCGCCGACCTGGGCGAGGAACTCGAGGTGGCCGTGCGCGTGGCCGGTCTCGCCCTCGGCGACCGAGCGGAACAGGGCGGCGGCGTCCGGGTAGCCCTCGACGTCGGCCTTCTGGGCGAACCACAGGTAGCGGCGGTTGGCCTGGCTCTCGCCGGCGAAGGCTTCCTTCAGGTTCTCGTGGGTCTTGGTGCCGTGGAGGCTCATGTCATGTCCTTCTTGTTGGTGTGGTCAGGTGGGTCGGGTGGGATCCGGGGTCCGGGTACCGGTCGCGCTGCTGCCGTCGAGGCAGGTGGCGCAGGTGCCGCGGAACACGACGTCGGTGATCGCGATCGAGAAGCCCTCGAGGCCCTGCACCTCGAGGCCGGTGACGCCGCCGACGTACACGTCGCGCACGTCGCCGCAGCGGTCGCACACGAGGTGGTGGTGGTCGGAGACGTTCGGGTCGAACCGGCTGGAGCCGGGCGTGAGCTGGAGTTGCTGCAACTCCCCCATCGCGACCAGATCGTTGAGCGTCTGGTACACGGTGCGCAGCGAGATGCCGGGCATCACGGCGCTGGCGGCGAGGTGGATCGACTCCGCGGAGGGGTGCCCGTCGTGGTCGTGGAGCAGGGAGAACAGCACCTGGCGCTGGGGAGTGACCTTGAGCCCGATCGCCCGGAAGGCGGTGGAGAGCTCGTTGGGCGGGCGCACGATCGGGACCGTATTCGCAACGATTGTTGATTCGCAATTCGTGCGGGCAATTTTCGTACCAAATGGGTTGTGACATCCGGCAGGGGTTCGAAGGCCCGCTCCGCCCGGACCCCCACGGCCTCCCCCGGCTCTCCTACGATGCCGTCCGATGCCATCGAGGACCGCACCGTCGAGCGCCAGCCCGCCCCCGGCGCCCGGGCGGGCGTCCGGCTTCGACCGGGCAGCGATGCTCGACCGGCTGGGCACCGAGTCGTTCGACGTGCTCGTCGTCGGTGGCGGCATCACCGGTGTCGGCGTGGCCCTCGACGCCGCGAGCCGCGGGCTGCGCACCGCCCTCGTGGAGCGGGACGACTTCGCCTCGGGCACCTCGTCGAAGAGCTCGAAGCTCGTGCACGGTGGCCTCCGCTACCTGCAGCAGGGCGAGGTGCGCCTCGTGTACGAGGCGCTGCGCGAGCGCCAGCGGCTGCGCCGCAACGCCCCGCACCTGGTGGACGTGATGCCGTTCATGATCCCGATCCTCGGCAAGCCGGGGGCGGGCGACGACACGCGCAGCGTGGTGCCCCGCAAGGTGGCCAGGGCGCTCGGGTCGGCGATGTGGATGTACGACCTCACCGGCGGCTGGCGGATCGGCAAGCTCCACCGGCGGCTGAAGCGTGACGCCGCCCTGGCGCACATGCCGTCGATGCCCCGCGACCGGGTGATCGCCGCGTACCTCTACTACGACGCAGCAGTCGACGACGCCCGGCTGGTGCTCACGGTCGCCCGCACCGCAGCCGCCCGCGGCGCCGCCGTGGCCAACGGGTGCCGCGTGGTGGAGATCACCCACGGACCCGACGGCCGCGCCGACGGTGCGGTGGTGGAGGCCGACGGCCGGCAGGTGCGCGTGCGGGCCCGTGTGGTGGTGAACGCCGCCGGTGTGTGGAGCGACTCGGTGCGAGCGCTCGACGAGGGCGCCGACCCCGACGCGATCCGGCCGGCGAAGGGCGTGCACCTCACCGTGCCGTGGGAGAAGGTGCGCAACGACATCGCGGTGGTGATCCCCGTCCCGAAGGACAAGCGCAGCCTGTTCCTGGTGCCCTGGTTCCCGAACGGCGACGGCACCTACCGCGCCACCTACGTCGGCACCACCGACACCGACTACGCCGGCTCGCTCGACGCTCCCGCCACCACGGCCGACGACGTCGCCTACGTGCTGCGGGCGCTGAACGCGTCGATCGACCCCTCCGTCAGCGGCGGCTTCACGCTCGACGACGTCACCGGGGTGTGGGCGGGACTCCGACCGCTCGTGAAGACCGGCGCCACGGGCCGCACCGCCGACCTGTCGCGCCGCCACGCGATCACGCGCAGCGAGCACGGGGTCGTCACGGTCACCGGCGGCAAGCTCACCACGTACCGCGAGATGGCCGAGGACACCGTCGACGAGGTGGTCGAGCTCCTCGGCCGCCGCTCACGGTGCCGCACCCGCCGGCTCCCGCTGCTCGGCGCCGGCCGCGACCGAACCGTCTCCGGCCGACCCGCCTCCGACCAGCACCTGCTCGGCCGTTACGGCACGCTCGCCGCCGAGGTGCCGGCGGACGACCCCCGGCTGGCCGAGCCGCTCGTGCCGGGCCTCCCCTACCTGCGCGGTGAGGCGGTGTACGCCGTCACCCACGAGATGGCCCGCGACCTCGACGACGTGCTCACCCGCCGCACCCGCGCCCGTCTGCTCGACCGTGACGCCACGGTGGCGGCGGCCGCCGACGTGGCCGCGCTGATCGCACCCCATCTCGGGTGGGACGACGCCGAGGTGGCGCGCCAGGTGGACGCGTTCCGCCGCTCGTGCGCCGACGAGGCCGCCGCACTGCTGGTCGCCGAGGCCGAGTACGTCGCCGCCACCGGCGCCACCCCGTCCCTCGACCCCGGAGCCGCCACGTGACCCGACCCACACCACCCATCGAGCTCACCGGCACCGACGCGCACCTGGCCACCCGGGTGGTCGACCTGCCGGCCGGGGCGCTCGCCGCGCTCCGCACCGCCTGCGCGACCACGTCCGTCGACCTCGCCGAGCGTGCCGAGGCGAGCCGCGACTGGTGGCCGCTCGCGATGCACTGGTCGTTGGCCGGTGCCGCACCGCAGGTGGCCGCCGTGGTGTGCTCCCCGGTCACCACCGACGAGGTCGCGGCCGTGGTGCGGGTGTGCCACGAACACCACCTGCCGCTCACCCCGGCGGCCGGACGCAGCGGCGTGTGCGGCGCCTCGGTGCCCGTCTTCGGCGGGGTGCTGCTCGACCTGAGCGCGCTGCAGGGCGTGGTCGGCCTCGACGAGGTGTCCGGCGTGGTCGAGGTGCTCGCCGGCACGTTCGGACCCGACCTCGAACGCGAGATCGGCTCGCGGGGGCACTCGGTCGGTCACTTCCCGCAGAGCTTCGACCTCGCCACGGTCGGTGGCTGGGTGGCGTGCCGTGGCGCCGGGCAGTACAGCACCCGCTACGGGAAGATCGAGGACATGGTGGTGGGCCTGGAGATCGTGCTCGCCGACGGCACGGTGGTACGCACCGGCGGCGCTCCGGCGGCTGCCGCCGGCCCGGACCTCACCCAGGTGTTCGTGGGCAGCGAGGGCACGCTCGGCGTGATCACCCGGGTGTGGCTGCGCACCCACCGTGTGCCCGGACCGCCGGCGATGGCGTCGTACGCGTTCGGGTCGTTCGTCGACGGTGTCGAGGCCTGCCGTCGCATCCTGCAGCGCGGCGCCACCCCGGCGGTGCTGCGCCTCTACGACGGCCCGGAGAGCCAGCGCGGCCAGGGTGGCGACGGCACCCGGTGCGTGCTGCTCGTGCTCGACGAGGGCGACCCGGAGATCGTCGACGCGACGATGCGGATCGTCGCCCAGGAGTGCGCGGCCGCCGAGTCGCTCGGCACCGACCGCGTCGAGCGCTGGACGCACCACCGCAACGACACCAGCGCCCTGCAGGCGCTCACGCGCAAGGGCTTCGTGGTCGACACGCTGGAGATCGCCGCCCCGTGGGCCCGTCTCGGCGAGATCTTCGACGAGGTGCGTGCGGCGATGCTGGCCGTGCCGCACGCCCGCGCCGCCACCTGTCACCTGTCGCACAGCTACACCGACGGCGCGTGCCTCTACTTCACCTTCGCCGCCACGCCGCCGGCCGTCGAGGTGGAGTCCACCTACGTGGCGATGTGGGACGCCGGCCAACGGGCCGTGCTCGCCCACGGGGGGAACCTGTCGCACCACCACGGGGTCGGGCTCAACCGTCACCGCTTCGTGCGTGAGGCACTCGGCACCGCGCACGGCGTGCTGCGGGCGCTCAAGGGCGCGCTCGACCCGACCGGCATCCTGAACCCCGGCAAGCTCGGCCTGGATTCGCCCTTCGGCGATCCTGCCTGGCCTGCCACCGGCCCCGCCACCGGCGATGCAACCGGGGCGACGAGCGAGGAGGCGTCGTGAACCCGATGACGGAGCGTCGGTGGGACATCCCCGCCATCCGAGCCGGTGCGTCGGTGTGCCTGATGTTCGGCATCCCGTTCTCGCTGCTCGGCCAGTGGGCGAGCGGCAACGACAACGGCGGACTCGCGGCCCTGTTCGTGCTCTGCGCGCTGGGTGGCTTCGTCCTCGGTGCGGGCGTGGCGGCGTGGGTGCAGACCGTGGATCTGCCGCTGAAGCACGCGATGGTGACCGCGTCCGGCACCTATCTGGTCGCCCAGACGGTCTTCATCGCGATCCGGCTGCTGCGCGGCGACGACGTGAACTTCTTCAGCGCCCTGTTCAACCTCACCGCGGTGCTGTTCGCCGGCTCGATCGGTGGTGCGCTCGGGATGTACCTGCGGCGTCAGGGGATGCGCCCCAGCACCCAGCGCCGCTCGACGAACGGATCGGTGTCGCAGGAGGACCGGCCGTGAGCGTGCTCGTCATCGACATCGGCACCACCGGGGTGCGCGCGGCCGTGATGCACGGCGACGGCTCGCTCGACGGGGTGCGCTACCGGCGGCTCCCACCGAGCACCCCGTTCCCCGGCCTCGTCGAGTTCGACCCGGTCGAGCTCTCGACCGCCGCGATCGCCCTCGCCGAGGAGGCCCTCGCCGCCCACGGGGGCGGCGTGGGCGGTGTCGGCATCACCACCCAGCGCGCCTCCACCGTGGTCTGGGACCGTGCGACCGGCGAGCCGGTGGCGCCCGGGCTCGGCTGGCAGGACCTGCGGACGGTGGTGGCCTGCATCACCGCGAAGGCCGAGCACGGCCTGGCGCTCGCCCCCAATCAGTCGGCCACCAAGGTCGCCGCGATCCTCGACCAGGTCGATCCCGACCGGTCGCGCGACCTCTGCTTCGGCACGGTGGACACCTGGCTCGCCTGGCAGCTCACCGGCGGCGCGGTGCACGTGACCGACCGCTCGAACGCGGCGGTGACGGGGATGTTGCTACCCGACGCCTCCGACTGGAACGACCGGGTGCTCACCGCACTCGGCATCCCGCGGCGGATGCTGCCGTCGCTCGTCGACACCAGCGGCGCCATCGCCCCGGCCAGCGTGCTCACCGGCGCGCCGGTGCTGTGCGCGCTGGTGGGCGACCAGCAGGGGTCGCTGGTGGGCCAGAGCTGCGTGCGTCCCGGCGACACCAAGATCACCTTCGGCACCGGCGGCATGCTCGACACGTTCGTCGGTCCCGGTTCCCCGGCGTCGGCCGCCCGCAGCGAGCACGGCACCTTCCCGATCGTGGCCTGGGGCCGCGACGGCGAGGCCGTGTGGGGCGTGGAGGGGATCATGCTGTCGGCGGGCACGAACGTCGAGTGGTTGCAGCACGACCTCGGCATCATCGACTCCCCCGCCGACAGCGACACGGTCGCCCGGAGCTGCGACTCGACCGACGGCGTCGTGTACGTGCCGGCGCTGCTGGGGCTCGGCACCCCCTACTGGGACTACGGGGCTCGGGGCACGATGCTCGGCCTCACCCGCGGCACCGAGCGGCCGCACGTGGTGCGGGCCGTGCTCGAGGGCATCGCCCACCGGGGCGCCGACCTGGTGGAGGCCGCCGAGGCCGACACCGGCCGGCGGATCGAGGTGCTCCGCGTCGACGGCGGCATGAGCCGGAATCCGACGTTCGTGCAGGCGCTGGCCGACGTGACGGCCCGCCCGGTCGAGATCGCCCCGGTGGCCGACGCCACCACGATGGGCGCCGGCTACCTGGCCGGACTCGCGACCGGGGAGTGGTCGTCGTTCGACGACATCGCCGCCTGCTGGCGTCCGGCGGCCCGGATCGAGCCCGCACCCGACGGCGGCACGGCCCCGTCGCGGGACCGCTGGCGGGAGGCCGTGACACGCGCCGGCTCGTGGATACCCGACCTGTCGGCTCTGGACTTCTAGGCTTGGCGGCCGGACTCCCCGCACCGGACTCCCTCGAATTGCTCCGCTCACCCGATGCCGACAAAGCTCTCGGGTCAGCGACTGGAAAGGACACACTCCCTCGTGGACATGGACACGCCCGATTCCGCAGCGGCCGTTCCGACGGCCGAGGTGGCATCAACACCCGGGCTGCGGCGCCGCCTCGTCGGCGCCGGCCTGATCGGCCTCGCCGGCGCCGCCCTCGCTCCCTCCTTCGCAGCGCGTGCCGGCGCCTCGCCGGAGCAGGCCACCACGACCACGGCCCCGCCCAAGCGCCCGTCCGACGCGGACCTGGAGCTGCTCCGGTTCGCGCAGACGGCCGAGCTGGCCGCCGTCGCGCTGTACCGCACCGCGCTCGGGGGCGAGCTCGGCGACACCACCCGCGCCGTCCTCACCCATCTCCACGATGCGCACCTCGCGTACGGCCAGTCGCTGGCCGCCGAGATCGGACGCACCGCTCCGGGTGCTCCCGACGCGGCGATCGTCGAGGCGAACACCGAGGCGTTCTCCGGGAGCCAGTCGAGCGTCGTCGCGGCAGCGCTGGCGCTCGAGAACGTCCTGGTCGCCACCCACACCGAGCTGGTCGCCACCCTCGAGGGCATCGACGGCACGCGGCTCATCGCGTCGATCGTCGTCGCCGAGTCGCGCCACGCCGCGGTGCTGGCCGACCTCGGTGGCGCCACCGAGCTCGACGCGCTGCTCCTGAACGACGCCACCGCCCTCGTGCCGGCAGAAGGGTGACCACGGTGAACCACGATCTCTCGCGCCCCACCTCGCCGAACGCGGCCGGCCTGCCCTCGCTCGGACGCCGCCAGCTCTTCCGCCTCGGTGGCCTGTCGGTCGCCACGGCGGCCGTCGTCGCCGCCTGCGGTGGTACCGAGTCGCCGGGCATCGCCCGCATCGGTCTCGCCCCCACCACCACCGACCTGCCGCCCGCCAACATCTCCGACAGCGTGCTGCTGCGCACCGCTGCCTCCATCGAGCGCTCGGCGATCGGCGTGTACACGACGGCACTCGACGCCGGCCTGCTGCCGTCGGCGGCGATCGCTGCGGCCGAGCGGTTCCGCGACGACCACGTCGCACACGCCGAGGCGGTCGACGCGCTCACCACCGAGGTCGGTGGCGAGCCGTTCACCTGTGGCAACCCGCGTCTCGAGGAGATCACGATCCCGGCGATCCTCGCCGCGGTCCTCGGTGACGAGGCCGCCGGCATCCCGGCGAGCGACAACCCGCAGCGCGACGTCATGAACATCGCGTTCGCGCTCGAGAGCTACGCCGCGGAGACCTACCAGTCGTTCGTGCCGATGCTGTCGCTGCCGTCACTGCGCGGCGAGGCGATCCGCATCGCCGGCGACGAGGCACGGCACTCGTCGGTGCTGGCACTGGCGATCACGGGCCGGCCCGCCGGCTACGTGCAGCGCGAGGTTCCCGCCTCCCCGCCGCAGATCCCGGTCGCCTATGCCCTGCCGTCGCGCTTCGGCACGCTGGGCGGTGTGCCGCTGGTGATCGGCGCGGCCGACGAGGTCGGCCAGCGTCGGGCCTTCAGCCTCGACACCCCGAGCCTGAACACCTTCGTCTACGACTCCACCGAAGGCAGCTGCTGACCGGGCGCCGCACTGCGGCGCCCCCGCCATCGCCCACGCACGGCGTTCCGACCCGCGACTCCCGCGCGCCCGTAGACTCCTCGACCGACGGTGAGTCGGTCGGGTGACCGCGGTCCGGCGCCTCCGGCGACCGGGTCGAGGAAAGTCGGGGCTCCGCAGAGCAGGGTGCTGGCGAGAGCCAGGTCGCGGCGACGTGACGGACAGTGCAACAGAGAGCAGACCGCCGATGGGTCCCCACCGTGAGGTGAGGATCACAGGTGAGGGTGAAACGGTGCGGTAAGAGCGCACCAGCGTGCGGAGCGATCCGTGCGGCTCGGTCAACCCCACCCGGAGCAAGATCGAACAGAGGGGATGGGCGGCTCGTCCGCCCGGACCGGCCACGGCCGGTGCGGGCACCCCTCGGGTGGATCGCACAGATGGATGGTCACCCGTGCCGGAGACGGCACGACAGAACCCCGCTTACAGACCGGCTCACCGTCAC
>WLDE01000123.1 GCA_009704985.1 Actinomycetota bacterium
GACGCGAGGTCGGTGGATCAGGTGGAGACGGATCGGTGGTTGGGCACGCTCGGCCCGTTGATGGATCCGGTGTTGCAGGATCCGATGGCCGCGCTGGAGTTGCGTCGTGCGTTCACAGCTCGCCGGAGAGCAGCACTCGCCGAGCAAGACGGTGGTCCGCGTTCGTGAATCGGAACGGCGTCGCCAGATGAGTTGGTCTCGGGGTTGGAGGGTCTGATGGGTGCGTTCTACGCGAGCGTGACGGTGTTCGGTGCAGATCCCGAGTCGGTCGCGGCGGTGTGTGATCGACCGGCGTTCGTCGCGAGTGAGGCCGGTGTGACCGTGGTGTTCGCCGAGGCCGACGACGAGGGCGGCGGCGATCTCTCGGAGGGGGCGTTGTCTGCGGCCCTGGGCGCGGTGACGTTGTCGGTGATGCTGCACGACAGTGATCTCCTCGCCTTGATGGTGCACCGCGACGGCGAGATGGTGCTGCAGGGTTGCGTGCCGGATCCGGGCGAGTACTTCGGTTCCGACGTCGGCGATGGTCTGGACGCGTTGTCGGGTGCGGTGTTGGTCTCGGCACTCGGCCGTGGTGATGCGGCTGCGGTGGATGTGGCGCTCGCCGATGACGTCACGTTCGCCGAGGATCGTCACGAGGCGGTGTTGCGTGCGCTCGGTCTGCCGACGTGGTCGGTCGGGTTCGGCTACCGGTACCTCGCCGCCGACCCCGACACCTTCGAGGGCCCGACACCGATCCACCTCGACTGAACCGACCGCGCTGCGGAGGTTTCCCGCGGGAAATCAGATCTCGGCCCCGGCACCCACATCACGCAGGGCGGGGAGGCGAAGACATCGGACGGGCTGATATCGTCAGACCATGCCCGATATCCTCATTCGTGACGTCCCCGACGATGTCGTCGCTGCGCTCGACGCGAACGCGAAGTCAGCCGGGCAGACACGAGCCGAGTACCTCCGTCGCCTCCTTGCGGATCAGCAGGGACCGGCACTGACACGGGAACAGCTGACCCGCTTCAGCGAGCGCACCGCCGACCTGGCCGACCCCGAGGTCATGGCATCCGCATGGCGGTGACCACCTGGCTCATCGACACGTCCGCGCTGAGCCACCTCGGCCGCGTCGACGACGAGTGGCTGTCTCGCATCCAACGCGGCCTCGTCCGGATCTCGACCGTCACCCTGCTCGAGATCGGCTTCTCCACACGCAACGGTGCGGACCACCGTGACGCGCTCGGCGAACCGCCGGTTTCGTCGATGCCCGTGGAACACCTCACGCCTGTGATCGAAGCGCGAGCCATCGAGATCCAACGGCTGCTCGCGGACCGAGGCCGACATCGCGCCCCCTCGATCCCAGACCTCCTCATCGCAGCAACCGCCGAGATCTCACGTCTCACCGTGCTGCACGTCGACAAGGACTTCGACCTCATCGCCGCAATCACCGGCCAACCCATCGAACGCCTCGTCGTCTGACTGCCGACACACCGTCCTCGACGGATGGCCCGATCTCCCGCGGGAGACCAAGTACGGGGCTCGGGCCCTGGCGTCACTCCAGGGCGGGGTAGGCGAGGAATCTCGCGGCGACGTCGGCGTCACCGACGACGTCGACGGTGCTCGCCGGGCGGCGCCGCCACAGGGCCAGCAGGATGTCGCTGGCCGAACCGCGGATCGCGCAGTCGCCCTTGGCGTGGGCGCGCTCGATGTCGTAGGTGCCCTCGGCGTTCATCCGCACCGTCCACTCCCCCGGTACGTCCCCGCAGTGCAGGTGCACCGAACCGCCCGGGGCCGGCTGACCCTCCTTCGGCTCGTCGGCGAACCACATCAGGAACTCGTCGATGCCGTCGCTCGCGAGGTGCGGCTCGACGCCCGTGTCGCGGCCGGCAGCCTGCTCGGCGTCCCAGCGGTGGATCGCGGCTTCGTGCGCCATCCGGCGGATCACGAACCCGGCCGTGCGGTCCGTCGACCAGGTCCAGTTCGGCTGGGCCGGATCCGCTGCGGCCAGCGTCTCCCGGAGGGCGGCGAGCCCGTCGCGGTACCAGCGGATCAGCTCGCCGTCCGTCGGCCGGTCGGGCCGCTCGTAACCCTCCCAGCCGTCGCGCTGCTCGGCCACGATCGTGCGCCAGAAATGGTGCACCTCCCCGAGGTGGTACACGAGGTCGGCCACCGTCCATCCGGGGCACGAGGGAACCGGGGCACCGAGGTCGGCGTCGGCGCACACGTCGGCGAACGCCTCGCCGTCCCGGGCGAGTGCGAGCAGGAGGTCGTGGGTCTGCATGGGACGATGCTCGCGCATCGCGTGACGCGACGCGCGAGCGCCCGATTCAGGCGTTGCGGATCGCCGCGGCGGACTGCAGACCGAGGTCGACGATCGCCTGCTCACGCATCTCCACCTTGCGCACCTTGCCGGTCACCGTCATCGGGAACTCGCTCACGAACGACACGTAGCGAGGGATCTTGAAGTGGGCGATCCTGCCGCGGCAGAACTCGCGGATGTCCTCGGGGGTCACGGTGGCCGGGTCGACCGAGTCGGCCAGCCGCACGCACGCCATGATCTCCTCGCCGTAGCGCTCGTCGGGCACACCGATCACCTGCACGTCGGCCACGGCGGGGTGGGTGTACAGGAACTCCTCGATCTCGCGCGGGTACACGTTCTCCCCACCGCGGATGATCATGTCCTTGATCCGGCCGACGATGTTCACGTAGCCCTCGTCGTCCATCACGGCCAGGTCGCCCGTGTGCATCCACCCGTCGGCGTCGATCGCCTGGGCGGTCTTGTCGGGCTCGTCCCAGTAGCCGAGCATCACCGAGTAGCCGCGGGTGCAGAACTCTCCGGGCGTGCCGATCGGTGCGAGCTCGCCGGTCTCGGGATCGACGATGCGGATCTCCACGTGCGGTGCGACCCGACCGACCGTGCCGCACCGGCGGTCGAGGGGGTCGTCGGTGGCGGTCTGCGTGCTCACCGGCGAGGTCTCGGTCATCCCGTACGCGATGCCGACCTCGGGCATGTGCATCGTGGACGTCACCTGCTTCATCACCTCGACCGGGCACGGCGAGCCGGCCATCAGCCCGGTGCGCATCGTGGACAGGTCGAGCCCGGCGAACTCCGGTGTGGCCAGCGCGGCCAGCTCGGCGATGAACATCGTCGGCACGCCGAACAGCGAGGTGCAGCGCTCGGCCTCCAGCGCCCGCAGGGTGGCGGCCGGGTCGAACGCCGCCTCCGGGTACACGACACACGCCCCGTGCGTGGTGGCGCCGAGGTTGCCCATCACCATGCCGAAGCAGTGGTAGAGCGGCACCGGCACGCACACCACGTCGTGCTCGGTGTACCGCAGCTTCTCGGCCACGAAGTAGCCGTTGTTCAGGATGTTGCGGTGCGACAGCGTGGCCCCCTTGGGGAACCCCGTCGTGCCGCTGGTGTACTGGATGTTGATCGGGTCGTCGGGCCGGAGCGAGGCCGCCACCTCGCGGAGCCGCTGGATGCCCGCACCGGACGCCGGGGCACGCAACGACTCCCACTCGTCGGTCCACAGGAACACCGCTCGTTCCAGCTGCGGCACGTCGGCGCGCACCGAGGCCACCATGTCCACGTAGTCGCTGGTCTTGAACGACGGTGCCGCGACGATCACCCGGCAGCCCGACTGGTTGAGCGCGTAGGTGAGCTCGTGGGTGCGGTACGCCGGGTTGACGTTCACGAGGATCACGCCGATCTTCGCGGTGGCGTACTGGACCAGCGCCCACTCCACGTGGTTCGGGCTCCAGATGCCGAGACGGTCGCCGGGGGTGAGTCCGAGGCCGAGCAGCGACACGGCGAGGTCGTCGACGGCGGTGTCGAACTCGGCGTAGGTGTATCGCACGCCCTGGTGGCAGGAGACGACGGCGGTGCGGTCGCCGTGTGCACGCACCGTGCGCTCCAGGTTCGCCCCGATGGTCTCCTGGAGCAGCGGCGTGTCCACCGATCCCCGTGACGTGCTGGCCGTGTGGGTCCCCATGCGCGGAGCGTAACGCCACCCGATGCACTGCCCGAGCGGGCGCTACGGTCGCTCCCATGTCGCACCGAGAGATCGCAGCACGAGTGATCGGCAACATCGTCGCCGCATCGGCACCGGCGGTGTCGCCGGACGGGACGCAGGTCGCCTTCGTGGTCCGCCGGATCGACCTCGCGGCGAACCGGTACGTGTCGCAGGTGTGGCTCGGTCCGACGGACGGCAGCCGGTCGCCGCAGGCTGTGACGAGCGGGCGCTCCGACGGTCAGCCGACGTGGAGCCGTGACGGCCGGTGGCTCGCCTTCACCTCCCGCCGCGGCGAGAAGGGCAGCGAGCAGGAGTCGCACACCACGCTGCACCTCATGCCCATCGGTGGTCCGGGTGAGGTGCGCACGCTCACCACCGTGCCGGAGAACATCGGCGACCTGTCGTTCAGCCCCGACGACTCGATGCTCGCGTTCACGACGCGGACCCAGGACCAGCGCTACCGCGAGAAGGACGAGAGCTGGCAGGCACCGCGGAGGATCGATCGGTTCTTCAGCCGTCTCGACGACGTCGGCTGGGTGGTCGACCGCCCGAACCACGTGTACGTGGTGCGC
Organism: Actinomycetota bacterium; assembly: GCA_009704985.1. Lineage (GTDB taxonomy): Bacteria > Actinomycetota > Acidimicrobiia > Acidimicrobiales > Ilumatobacteraceae > VFMC01. The sequence continues at coordinate 4,574 of WLDE01000123.1, forward strand.
ACCGACGGCACCGCCCCGGCACGCAACCTCACGCCCGGACCGTTCCAGCACGGTGGCACCACGTGGACGGCGGACGGCAGCGCCGTGATCACGTCGGCGCAGCGTCACGACACGTGGGACCTCGACTTCGCCTCGGACCTGTACCGCGTGGGCCTCGACGGCACGGTCACCGCACTCACGTCGCAGACCGGTCTGTTCGGGATGCCGTCGGTGTCGCCCGACGGCCGGCTGATCGCCTTCCACGGCAACGACGACCCGGACACGGTGCCGCAGAACCAGCGGATCGGCGTGCTGCCGATCGAGGGCGGCGAGCACCGTTTCGCGAGCACGGCGCTCGACCGCACGTTCGAGACGACCGCCGGTCCTCGACCGGTCGTGTGGGAGTCCGTCGCCCGGCTGCTCGCCACCGCCGAGGACCGCGGCGAGACCCACCTGTACCGGCTGCGCACCGACGGCACGCCGCCCGAGCGCCTCACCGACGGCGCGATCACGGTGTACGGCTTCGACGCCGCCGCCGGCACGATCGTCGTCACCGCCGGCGCGGTGGATGCCGCCATCGACCTGTTCGTGCTGCACGAGGGCGGCATGCGCCGCCTCACCGACTTCGCCGCGCGCTACGCGCAGGCGGTGCAGCCCCTCACCTGGGAACGCATCGCCGTGCCCACCACCGACGGCACGGCCGAGATCGACGCCTGGGTGATGCGCCCCGCCGACTTCGACCCTGCGAAGCGCTACCCCGTGCTGCTCAACGTGCACGGCGGACCGCACACCCAGTACGGCGAGCGGCTCTTCGACGAGGCGCAGTTCCAGGCGGCGGCCGGGTTCGTCGTGGTGATGAGCAACCCGCGCGGGTCGTCGGGGCGTGAGCAGAGCTGGGGCCAGGCGATCATCGGCCAGAAGCACCCGAAGGTGCAGGGCAGCGGCTGGGGCGGGCTCGACGTCGACGACGTGCTGGCCGTGCTCGACCACGTGCTCGAGCACCACACCTACTGCGACCCCACGCGCGTCGGGATGCTCGGGGGCAGCTACGGCGGGTTCATGGCCACCTGGCTCGCCGGCACGAACAGCCACCGGTTCAAGGGCGTCTGCAGCGAGCGAGCGGTGAACAACATGCTGAGCGAGGAGTGGACGAGCGACATCGGCTCGATCTTCCGCACCGAGGTCGGGCCCACCCACCTCGACGACCCCGAGCAGTACGAGTCGTTCTCCCCCATCCGGTTCGTCCGCGACATCCAGGTGCCGATGCTGCTGCTCCACAGCGAGAACGACCTGCGCTGCCCGATCAGCCAGGCGGAGGAGCTGTTCATGGCGCTGCGCCTGCTCGGCAAGGACGTGACGTTCTACCGGTTCCCCGGCGAAGGCCACGAGCTCTCCCGCAGCGGCTCTCCGGTGCACCGCGTGCAACGCGCCGAGATCCTCCTCGACTGGTTCACCGAGAAGCTGCCGCCCACGACCTGAGACCGCGCACCAGCCCGCGAGACACGGCCGACCACAGCCCTCGAAGCGGCGATGACTCAGCCCCGCGCCAACCCGCATTCCGCGTGCTCCAGCGGTCGTCCACGACCACCACAGCACACAGAACCGGGTCGATCCGCTGCGCCCCCTACTGAGCACCAATGACGTCGTCCGTCGCCGGCTCGAGCCCGCGACACACGGCCGCAACCACTGCGCTCGGAGTCACCCCGGGTCGGGGGCACACTCGACGCTGCGGTGGCGAGGTGCGAATGATTCCTCTACCCTGACGCTTGCAGTTCATTTCCCGAAAACGTTGACCATTGGAGCCGGGGACGCCGTGAACGAGGTGTTCGAGCACGACAACCGCAGGTACGAGGGGAACGTCGCGGCCGTGAAGTCGCCGCGGCAACGGCATCTGCTGCTGCTGTTGATCCCGGTGTTCTACGTGATGACGGTGATCGCACGTCTCCTCGGCGGAACCGGTCTTCCCGAGAGCCTCTGGGACCTCGGCAAGCTCACGTCGACCCTCGTGAGCATGGTGATCGGCGTGGTCCTCGCCGTCGCCATCCACTGGTCGATCTACGGCCGGCGCCGCTCAACTGATCGACCACCGAATCCCTCAGAGGTGCACCGTGAGGCAGGGGTGTGATGAGGCACCAGGTGACCCTTTTCGCGAAGAACTCGGAGGAACGCCGACGGAGCGTCAAGGTCGGGTTGTACACCGGGATGCCGGGCGCCGTGATCGGTGGCGTCGTCATGCGCTTCGTCGACGGACCATGGGGCTTCGCGCTCGGCTGCGCTGTTGGGGCGACGGTCGGTTTGGCCATCGGCCTCGTGCTCCGCTCCCGGTGGGGGACGATGACCTGAATGCCCGCGCCGTCGAACAACCAGGTGGAGCGCGGGTCGGGCGGGCTCGACTGGTGGAGGAACCTCGCAGCGGTCTTCGGCAAGGACTGGAAGTCGACGACGCGAATCGTCCTGGTGTCGACGGCGTTGACATGCCTCGGCCTCGTCCTCGTGGGACTCGTCGTACCGTCCCGTCCGTGGCATGGCTTCATCTCTGACAATCCCGCCAACCTCGTCGCACTGGTGGTCCTGCAGAGCCTGCTGATGCTCGTCGAGGGACGAGTCGCTCGCCGTTCGATGGCCGATCGAGCATGAGCACGCCGAGAACGGGACCGCCGAACGATCCATCCACACGAAAGTGAGCGACGCAGCCGCGGCCTCGACCATTGCGCCGAAAGCGTCGACGCCTCGGCCGAACGCGACAGCTCGCATTCTGCGCGCTCCAGCGGTCGCACACGACCACCACAGCACACAGAACCGGGTCGACCGACCGACCCACCTCCAGAGCATCAGCAACGCTGCAGCGAGCGGCGCGGAACCGGCTGGGGGTCAGGGGGTGGCGGGGGCGATCGACTCCAGCACGAGGGTCGGGGCGCCGTCGGCCATGGCTTGTTCGAGGTCGACCGTTGCGGTGAGGCGCCACTCGGCGTCACCCTCCGGGTCGGCGAGGATCTGGGTGACGACCCAGCGGCCGGGTTCGGTCGCGATCTGGAACCACTGCGACGAGCGGGCGTCGGCGTCGATGCCGATCGCGTCGTACTCCTGCCAGTAGGGCGCGATCGCTTCGATCAGCCGGCCGACCTCCCAGCCGGTGCGATCGGCCAGCAACCCGTACTGGCGGCGGGCCAGCAGCTCGACCCAACCGAACGCGGCGGTGCGCACGGCCGTGCGCCACGCCGGTGGCGGTCCGGCCGCCACGGTCGGCGCCTCGGGCGCGAGGTGCTCGTGCACCGGACCACCCGCGAGACGGGTCCACTCGTCGAGCAGCGTTGCGTCGGTGGCCCGGATCAACGCTCCCAACCAGTCGACGATGTCCTCGAGCTCGTCGACGTAGACATCATCGGGCAACGACCGATCGAGCGTGCGCCACGCATCGGTGAGATAGCGCAGCACCAGCCCCTCGCTGCGATCGAGCCGGTAGCGACGCACGAACGTCGCGAACGTGTCACCGGCCTCCAGCATCTCGCGCACGATCGACTTCGGCGACGGCGTCTCGGCCACCCACGGGTGATGTGTGCGGTACTCGGTGAAGCAGGTGTCGAGCAGCTCGCCGAGCGGCTTCGGCCAGCTGACCGAGTCGAGCCGCTCCATCCGTTCCTCGTACGGCACGCCCTCGGCCTTCAGCCGTGCGACCTCGGCGCCCTTGGCCGTGTTCTCCTGTGCGTAGAGCACCTGCCGCGGGTCGTCGAGCACGGCCTCCACCACGCTCACGACGTCGAGCACATACGCCGGATCGTCGTGCTGGAGCGTGGTGATCACCTCGATCGCGAACGGCATCAGCGGGGCCGAGAACCGCAGCGCGGCCCGCTCGTCGTCACCCTCCACGAGCGACCCGACGCGGACACCTGCGCACCGACCGTTCTCATCGCGCACGCGCTCGGCCACACCAGCGGCTTCGAGGCTGCGGTACACCGCGATCGCACGCTTGCGGTGCTGGCGCTTGCGCTGGTCGGTGTCGTGGTTGGTGCGCAGCAGGTGCTTCAGCGCGGCCGGCCCGTCGGGACGGCCGAGCACCGACGCAACGAGGTCGGCCGTCACCCGGAACCGCGACACCAGCGGCTCGGGCGACGCCGCCACGAGCCGTTGCATCGTGGCCTCGTCGTAGTGCACGAACCCCTCGGGGGCCTTGGCCTTCGTGGCCTTGCGACGCGCCTTCGGGTCGTCACCCGCTCGGCTGAGCGCCTTCGCGTTCTCGATCACGTGGTCGGGCGCCTGCACCCACACGTGCCCGTCGGGGTCGAAGCCCGGCCGCCCGGCCCGCCCGGCGAGCTGGTGAAACTCGCGGGCGGTGAACACCCGTACCCGGCTGCCGTCGAACTTCGTGAGCGCCGTCATCAGCACCGTGCGGATCGGGATGTTCACGCCGACGCCGAGGGTGTCGGTGCCGCAGATCACCGGCAGCAGCCCCTCCCCCGCCAACCGTTCGACGAGCCGTCGGTACTTCGGCAGCATGCCCGCGTGGTGCACGCCGACGCCGTTGCGCAGCAGCCGTTCGAGCGTGTCGCCGAACCCACGGGTGAAGCGGGTGCCGCGCAGCGCCTCGGCGATCGCCTCGCGCTGGGCGCGGGTGGTGACCGTGAGGCTCACCAGTGACTGCGCCCGTTCGATCGCCGCCGCCTGCGTGGCGTGCACGACGTACACGGGGCTGAGCCCGTCCTTCACCGCGTCGAGCACGCTGTCGGGCACCGACGTCATCCGCCACTGGTGATACAGCGGCGTCGGGCGGTGCACCGACGTGACCGACGAGACCGGCCGGCCCGACCGCTGCTCGAGGTCGGTGGTGATCGCCGACATGTCACCGAGGGTCGCCGAAGCGAGCAGGAACTGGCAGCCGGTCTGCTCGAGCAACGGCACCTGCCACGCCCACCCGCGATCGTGATCCGCGTAGTAGTGGAACTCGTCGAGGCACGCGAACCCGAAGTCGCTCGCCGCCCCGTTCACCAGCGCGTGGTTGGCGAGCACCTCCGCAGTGCAGACCAGTACCGGGGCATCGGCATTGATCGCTGCGTCGCCCGTCGCGAGGCCGACCTCCTCGGCCCCGAGCAGGTCGACCAGGTCGAAGAACTTCTCGGCCACCAGCGCCTTGATCGGTGCGGTCCACACCGCCCGCTGCCCCTGGTTGCGGGCCAGCACGATCCCCGCCATCGCGACCAGGCTCTTGCCCGACCCGGTCGGCGTGGCGAGCACCACGTGATCTCCGGACGCCAGCGCGAGCGCGGCCTCCTCCTGGTGCGCGTACATCGGTCGCCCGCCGGCGGTGGCCCAGGCGGCGAACGCGTCGAGCACGTCGGACGGATCGCTGCCCGGAGGCGGCAGGAGCTCGGTCAACGACGACATGCGACGCCCAGTGTGCCCCGTGCCGCCGTCGAACCGCGCCGCTCCGTACGATCGGCGTCGGGTCGTGCGGTCAGGGGGTCGGCACGAGCCACGGTCCGCACGATCAGGGGGTCCGCGATGGACGAGCTCATCTACCCGCGTCTGCTGCTCACCGCGGCGGCCCGACGCACCGATCGGCCGGCGTTCGTCGACGACGACGGCACCACCGAGCGGCTCGCCGACCACGTCGACCGGTCGCTGAGACTGGCCGACGCGCACCGGCGCCACCTCGGTCTGTCGCGCGACGATCGCTACGCGGTCCTGGCCGGCAACAGCCGGTGGTACGTCAACCTGTGGCACGCCGCGTTCCTGGGCGGCGGCGTGGTGAACCCGCTCAACACCCGCCTCGCTCCCGCGGAGCTCGCGTTCATCCTGCGCGACTCCGGATCGAAGGTGCTCTACGTCGACGCGGCCTTCGCCCCGCTGGCGGCGCAACTGCGCGAGCAGGTGCCGTCGATCGAGCACGTGGTGCTGATCGGGCCGGGCGACGACCTGCCCGTCGACGCCCGCCTCGACGACCTCGCCGCCGGTGGCGACCCCGTCGTGGTCGACGTCGGCGAGGACGACCTGACGGTGCTGATGTACACGGGTGGCACCACCGGGCTGCCGAAGGGCGTGCTCCACACCCAGCGCACCAACACGCTCAACGTGTACCGGATGGGCTTCATGTTCGGGTTCTTCACCGAGCGAAGCACGTTCCTCAACGCCACGCCCATGTTCCACGCCGGTGGGGCGATGGGCACGATGGGCATGCCGTGCAGCGGCGGCACCACGGTGATCCACGGGGCGTTCGACCCGGCCCGGCTGATCGCCGACGTCGAGCGGTACGAGGTGACCCACACCGGCCTCGTGCCGACGATGATCGGAATGGTGGTGAACCACCCCACCTTCGACCCGGCCAGGTTCGCGTCGTTGCGGATGATGGGCTACGGGGCCTCCCCGATGCCGACGGCCGTGCTCGACGCGCTGCGCACGCACCTGCCGCACGTGGCGCTCACCCAGACCTACGGCATGACCGAGGCCTGCGCCGTGGTCACCTGCCTCACGGCGGAGGACCACCGCCGCAGCGACCACGTGCTCCGCTCGGCCGGCCGGGCCGCACCCGGGGTGGAGCTCACGGTTCGCGACGCGAACGGTGACCCGGTCCCGAACGGCGAGGTCGGCGAGGTGTGGGCCAAGGCCGGCAGCTTCAGCGTCGGCTACCTCGGCCGCCCCGAGGAGACCGCCGCTGCGTTCGTGAACGGCTGGTACCACACCGGCGACGCCGGCTATCTCGACGACGAGCAGTACCTGTACCTCGTCGACCGCACGAAGGACATGATCGTGACCGGCGGCGAGAACGTGTACTCGAGCGAGGTCGAGAACGCATTGAGCACCCACCCGGCCGTGCTGCAGGTGGCGGTGATCGGCATCCCCAGCGAACGCTGGGGCGAGCAGGTGCACGCCGTCGTGGTGCCCCGGCCGGGCTCTGCCGTCACCGAGGACGAACTGATCGCCCACGCCCGCGGCCTGATCGCCGGGTTCAAGGTCCCCAAGAGCGTCGAGCTCCGAGCCGAACCCCTCCCCCTCTCCGGTGCGATGAAGGTCCTCAAGCGCGAACTGCGCGCCCCCTACTGGGACGGCCGCGACCGGGCGATCGACTGAGACGGGCGAACCGGCTGGTCCGCACGCCACCTGCCCGCGTGAACGACGAGTTGGAGGTGCGTGAAACGACGAGTTGGAGGTGCGTGAAACGACGAGTTGGAGGTACGTGAAACGAAGAGTTGAAGGTGCGTGAAACGACTAGTCTGCCGTGGTGACCGATGCGTACCTCCCCCGAGCAGCTGATGCGGTGCTGTCCGAGCTGTTGTCGTCACATCCAGCTGTCACCGTCACCGGACCTCGCGCGACCGGCAAGACGACGACCGCTGCACGGCTGGTGCAGCGGCAGCTCCGTCTCGCGAATCCAGCGGTGCGCACCGCCGTGCAGGCCGATCCGGTCACGGCACTCGTCGGGCCGGAACCCGTGCTCGTCGACGAGTGGCAGCTCGTCCCGGACGTCCTGTCCGCCATCAAAGAAGAGGTCGACGCGCGACCGAGGCGTGGGCGGTTCGTGGTCACCGGTTCGGCACGCGGCGAGTTGGACTCGCCGATGTGGCCAGGCACGGGGCGCCTGGTCCCGATGCGCATGTACGGGCTCACCGAGCGGGAGATCGAGCGACGGGTCGACCGGTCGAGCTGGTTGGCGAGCGTGCTCAGCGGGGAGGTCGTGCCCGCCGACACCGACGACACGTTGAGGACGTACGTCGAGCGCGCCCTCGCGTCCGGATTCCCAGAAGCGCGACTGCAGCTGGCAGGAAATGCTCGACTGCGATGGCTCTCGGCCTACGTCGAGCAGGTCGTGATGCGCGACGTCGACCTCGTCGGTGGAGTCAAGGACCCGTTCCGCCTCCGCCGCTACCTCGAGGCACTCGCACTCAACACCGCCGGTGTCGTGGACGACGTCACGCTGATCCAAGCCGCAGGAGTCGCGAAGGAGACGGCGCGGAGGTTCGAGCGGCTGCTCACCAACCTGTACGTGATCGAGCCGTTGCCGGCGTGGACCTCGAACCGGCTCAAGCGACTCGTGCTGGCACCGAAGCGCTTCCTGGTGGACACCGGCCTCGTCGCAGGCGTGCTCGGCCTGACGACCGAAGAGGTGATGCTCGACGGGAACCTGCTCGGACGCATTCTCGAGACGTTCGTGGTCGGTCAGGTCCGCGCCGAACTCGCGCTGATGGCAGCGCCACCACGCATGCACCACCTCCGTACTGAGTCCGGCCGGCACGAGATCGATCTCGTGATCGAGATCGGCGCTCGCCGGCTCGTGGCGATCGAGATCAAGGCGACGTCGGCGCCATCGGCGAACGATGCACGACACCTGGTTTGGTTCCGCGAGCAGATGGGCGCCTCGGTGCGCGCTGCAGTCCTGTTGCACACGGGTCCGACGACCTTCCCCATCGCAGACGGGGTCTGGGCCGTCCCGATCGCAGCGTTGTGGTCATGACGTGACGCGGCCGGTCGGGAATCGCCACAATGTGGTGCCATGACCGAGTCGAACGTGGGAGTCGTGAAGTCGGCGCTCCCGGTGGACGAATCGATCGACGTCGAGGCGTCCCCGGA
>WLDE01000124.1 GCA_009704985.1 Actinomycetota bacterium
ATGATCCGCTTGCCCTCGACGTTGCCCGCACCACCCATGCACTCGATGATGCCCTCGCCCTGGGCGGTGCCCACGGCGACGTTGTCGAACGACACGTACACGTCGGCGAACCCGCCGAGCGTCAGGCGGTCGTAGTCGATGTTCTTCACGCCTGCGGCGCGCGCCTTCTCCTGGATCGCGGCGCCCGAGTCGCTGTCGAGGTTCACGATCGCCAGCACACCGATGCCGTCGGCGATCATCTGATCGGCGATGGTCGCCATGTTGTCGGCGTCACCCTCGGCGTTCTGGATGAGGCACTCGAGGCCGGCTGCGGCGCACTCGGCCTCGATCAGCGGACGGTCGAAGCTCTCCCAGCGGGCCGACGAGGCCGAGTCCGGGAGGATGAAGCCGACCTTGCCACCGGCGGACTCGCCGCCACCATCTTCGCCGGCGGTCGTCTCCGACGCCGGTGCGGTGGTGGCGCTGCTGCCACCGTCCTCGTCGTCGCTGCCGCACGCGGCGGCGAGCAGCGACAGAGCTGCGAGCAGCACGATGCCGCCCTTGACCCGCTTCTGCATGAAGTGTCCCCCTTCAGAGTCGGACCGACCACCGTGGTCGGACCGGGCGCCTCGCCGGGACGACGTCCGCCACGGCGCGGCTCGCACCGGATGCGCTGTGCGGCACCGGTCGACGGCAGTGCGGAGATCCCCCCGGATCGACGTTTGTCGCAGTCTGCAACAAACGTGTCGGGTTTGTCAACGACGCGTGGAAATTTTCCGCAACGTCCCGAGCGGATCGGCGAGCACCGGTTCGAAGGCGAGCTCGGCGGCACCGAGCATCGGAGCGTCGCCGGCGAGGGCCGACGACACGACCACCACCCCGCGCCGCGCCGACGCGAGCGCACGCCGGTCGATCTCCGCGAGCACCTCGTCGTGCACGTACGGGAACACCCGGCCGAGCAGACCGCCGAGCACGACCATCGACGGATTCATGACGTTCACGAGCCCGGCGAGCCCGATGCCGAGCCACCGGGCCTCCACCGCGAGTGCGTCGAGCGCTGCCGGGACCCCTGCGTCCGCATCGGCCAGCAACGCGTCGACCGCGTCGCGGCCACCGTCGGGCGAGCGTCCGCTGCGCTCCAGCAGCGCGCCCTCGCCGATCTCGGTCTCCCAGCACCCGGTGCTGCCGCACCGGCACGGGCGACCGTCGGGGTTCACCGGCACGTGCCCGACCTCGCCGGCGAACCCGGCGGCACCGGTGATCGGCTCGCCGCGGCTGATGAGTCCGCCGCCGACACCGACCTCGCCCCACACGTACAGCACCTCACGGGCGCCGGTCGCGACGCCGCGCCGCACCTCGGCGAGGGCGGCGAGATCCGCGTCGTTGGACACGACGACATCCACCTTGCGGCCGAGTGCTCGCTGCAGGCGATCACCGAAGGCGACGTCGTGCCATCCGAGGTTGGGTGCGATCGAGACGCTGTTGTCGGTGCGGTTGACGAGGCCGACGACCCCGACACCGATGCCGAGCACCCGCACCCCCGGGTCGAGGGCCGCCTCGATCCGGCCGACCATCGCCACGATGTCGTCGATGGTGGCGTCCACGGCCACTCGCTCTCGCGGCCGGTCGATGCGCTCGGAGCGGAGCACGACCCCGCCGAGTCCCACGGCCGCCACGCCCAGCGAGTCGACGGCGACGTCCACGGCGAGGGTGACGTTGCGTTCCGGGATCGGGGCCGCGACCGGCGAGGGGCGGCCCGGGCTGCCGTCGGAGGCAGCGCGCTGCTCGCTGACCAGGTCGGCCTTCACCAGCTCGCCGACGAGCGCACCGATCGCGGAGCGGGTGAGGCCGGTGCGGGCGACGAGCTCGGACCGCGACGCCGGGCCGTGGAAGTGCAGCTCACGCAGGATGGTGGCGAGGTTGGCCGATCGGACCGTCTCGCTGCGCACGCCCGAGACCGGGGCGAGGGTGAACGGGGTGCGTGCCGTCGACATCTGACCCGGTCCCCCCTCCTGTGCAGTCGGGTCCGTTCGGACCCGCGTGATCGTGTTCGGTCGTTCGCGCTCGCACGCAGGCCCCCACGGCTCGCGTCCGACGCCGGCGCAAGTTTGTCATCTTCTGCGACAAACGTCGAGTCCCCTCGTGACGGTCGAAGCGGCGCTCGAGGTGATGGTCGAGGTGATGGTCGAGGTGATGGACGAGGTGGCCGTCGAGGGCGTCAGCCGACGGTGAGGCGCAGCACCGTGAACAACCCCATGCCCACCGTCATCATCGCGAGCATGCTGCGGGTGCGGGCGAACACGAGCGCCGCGGCGAGGAGCGCCCACATCTGGTGGTTGCCCCATCCGATCGCCACCTCGCCCTGGCGTGTGAGCACGCCGGGGGCGATGATCGCCGCGAGCGCGCACGCCGGGGCGTAGCGCAGGGCGCGCTCCACGCGCTCGGGCAGCTCCACCCCGGCCGGGAGCAGGAAGAAGCTGGCGCGGGTGAGCACCGTCACGGCGGTGAGACCGCCGATGGCCGCAACCATGTACACCCAGTCGTGGAAGGGCCCCATCAGGCCGTCTCCCCGTGCCCTCCGCCGGTCGACCGGACGTCGTCGGAGCACGCGGACCGGCGCTGTGATCGCCGGCGGATCGGGTTCCACCGCTCCCCCGCCGAACCAGCCGTCTCGACCGCGAGCGCCACGACGACCCCGCCGATCACGGAGGCGATCAGCCCCAGCCGCAGGGGCAGGCGCACCGTCACGACCGACAGCACCACGGCGGTCGCGACGCCCGCCACCGCCGGGAACCGGGCCATCATCGGCACCACCACGGCCGTGAGCGCGAGGTACGCGGCGAGCTCGAGCCCCCACGACTCGGGGGCGAAGCCGCCGAGCACGATGCCGACCACCGACGCCGCCTGCCAGGTCACCCAGTTCACGAGCGCACCGCCGTAGAAGTAGCCCCACTGCACCGGCGACCCGCGGTCGGGATCGTCGGCGAAGCGACGCGAGAACAGCGCGAACCCGAGGTCGCCGTTCACGTACCCGGCGAGCACCCGCTGCCGCAGCGGCAACCCCACGAAGGAACGACGACTGCTCGCGGCGAAGATCACGAAGCGAAGGTTCACGACGAGCGCGGTGAGCCACACCACCGGGAGCGGCGCGCCGACGGCCAGCAGCGGCAGCACCGCCAACTGCGCCGAGCCGGCGAACACGGTGAACGTCATGAGCAGCGCCACCGGCACGGTCATGCCGGAGTTCACCATCGCCACGCCGGTGACCACGCCCCACACGGAGATCGCGACCGCCATCGGCAGCATCGCCCGCACACCGTCGCGGAACGCCTCACGGTCCATCGGCGCGAGCCACGACTCGCGCGCCGTCGTCACCTGCACGTGCGCGACCACCTCGGACGAAGGTGAGGGTGCGTCGCCGGGAGCATCACGGCCAGCATGGCGAGCGGACCCGCCCCGTCACAACACGGCGCGCCGTGTCGCCGACCGGGTCGTTCGGCTCCGTGTGACGCCGATGCGCTGACGGCGCGACCGCCGGTCGCTCAGTCGACCTTGCCGGGCACCAGGCGGTAGGCGTCGTAGACCGCGTCGATCGTCTTGATCGTCCGCAGCACCGACTCGAGGTGCGACGGGTCGGCCATCTCGAACTCGAAGCGCATCTTGGCCACGCGGTCGCTGCCGGTGTGCGTGGAGCAGGCGACGATGTTGACGTGCTGCTCGCTGAGGCTGTTGGCCACGTCGCGCAGCAGCTTCGAGCGGTCGAACGCGATCACCTCGACGCCGGCCCGGAACAGCGCACCGGTCTGGTCGCCGTCCCACTCGACTTCGATCAGGCGAGCCGCCTGCTCGCTCATCAGGCTCTCCGCGTTGGCGCAGTCGGCGCGGTGCACCGACACGCCGCGACCGCGGGTGACGAAGCCGATGATCTCGTCGCCCGGCACCGGCGTGCAGCACCTCGACAGCCGGATCAGCACGTCGTCGAGCCCCTCGACGTGCACGCCGGGGCTCTTGCGCTGGTGGCGGTTCGAGCGCATGTGGAGCACGCTGGACGACACCTGGTCCTCGTCGCCGCTGCGGTAGGCGCGAGCCACCTTGCCGGCGAAGCCGTGGGCGGAGACGTGGCCCTCACCGATCGCGGCGAGCAGGCTGTCGAGGTCGCCGTAGCCCGCGGCCTCCACCTCCTGCACCAGCGCGTCGCTCTTCCACGTGCGCTGCAGCGGCATGCCCTCGCGACGGAACTCCTTCGTGAGCTCGTCACGGCCCGCCTCGATCATGTCGACGCGGCGCTCACGCGAGAACCACTGGCGGATCTTGTTGCGAGCACGCGGGGAGACGGCGAACTGCAGCCAGTCGCGCGACGGGGAGGCGGACTCCAGCTTGCTCGTGAAGATCTCGCACGTGTCGCCGCTGCGGAGTTTGTGGTCGAGCGCGACGAGTCGACCGTTGATCTTCGCCCCGATGCACGCGTGGCCGACCTCGGTGTGCACGGCGTACGCGAAGTCGACGCACGTGGACCCCACCGGCAGCGTGATCACCCGGCCCTTGGGCGTGAACACGAAGACCTCGTCCTGCTCGAGGTCGGTCTTCAGGTTCTCCATGAAGGCCGCGGGGTCGCTGACGTCGGCCTGCCAGTCGATGATCCGGTTGAGCCAGTCGATGTCGTTGCTGGCCGTCTCGTCCTTGTACGCCCAGTGCGACGCCACGCCCCACTCGGCACGCTGGTGCATCTCGCGGGTACGGATCTGCACCTCGATGACCTTGCCACCCGGCCCGATCACGGTGGTGTGCAGGCTCTGGTAGAGGTTGAACTTCGGCATCGCGATGTAGTCCTTGAACCGACCCACCACCGGCTTGTACCGGCCGTGGATCGACCCGAGGGCCGCGTAGCAGTCCTTCACCGAGTCGACGATGACGCGCACGGCGACGAGGTCGAAGATCTCGTCGAACTCCTTGCCCTTCTGGACCATCTTCTCGTAGATGCTCCAGAGGTGCTTGCCGCGCCCGGTGACCTCGGCGTCGATGCCGACCTCGGACAGGCGGCCCCGCACCTCGGCGATCGCCTTCGCCAGGTACACCTCGCGCTCGGGCGTGCGGGTGGCCACCAGGTGGTCGAGTTCGGCGTAGCGCTTGGGGTACAGCGACGCGAACGCGAGGTCCTCGAGCTGCTGGCGGAGCTCTTGAATGCCGAGCCGGTGCGCGAGCGGCGCGTAGATGTCGAGCGTCTCCTGTGCGATGCGGCGCTGCTTCTCGCTCGGCATCGCGGCGATGGTGCGCATGTTGTGCAGCCGGTCGGCGAGCTTGATGATGAGCACCCGCAGGTCCTTGGCCATCGCCACGAGCATCTTGCGCATCGTGGCGGCCTGCTGGGCCTCCTTCGAGTCGAACTGCAGCCGCTCGAGCTTCGTGACACCGTCGACGATCGCGGCGACCTCGGGGCCGAAGCCGGTCTCGACGTCGGCGAGGCTGATCTCGGTGTCCTCCACCGCGTCGTGCAGCAGCGCCGCGGCGAGGCTGATGTCGTCGAGGCCGATGTCGGCCACGATGCGGGCCACGGCGAGCGGGTGGTTGATGTAGCTCTCACCGCTGGAGCGGAGCTGGTGCCGGTGCGCCTCGCAGGCGGTCTCGTAGGCGCGGTTGATCAGCGCCACGGGCGCCTTGGGGCGCCGCTTGCGATACGCCGTGAGCAGCGGCGTGAGCTCCTCGGCCGTGGCGTGCTGATGCCGTCGCCACGGCAGCACCCGGTCGACCGTCGCCATGGTCAGTACCGGGCGAGGATCTCGACGTGGTGCTCGCCCAGTCGGGCCAGCCCGCCGAGGCCGCCGATCTCGATCAGGAACCCGAGTCCGACCACCACCCCGCCCAGCTCCTCGACGAGCCGGCAGGTGGCCGCAGCCGTGCCGCCGGTGGCGAGCACGTCGTCGATCACCAGGATCCGCTCGCCGGGGTGGATCGCATCGCGGTGCATCTCGAGCTTGTCGGTGCCGTACTCCAGCGAGTACTCCTCGCGCACCACGGCCCACGGGAGCTTGCCGGCCTTGCGGACCGGCACGAACCCAGCGCCCAGGGCGACGGCGATGGGGGCGGCGACGATGAAGCCGCGGGCCTCCATGCCGAGCACCCGGTCGATCGGCGTGCCGGCAAAGCGGTCGCCGAGCTCGCGGATGGCCCGGGCGAAGCTCGGACCGTCGCCGAGCAGCGGCGTGATGTCGCGGAAGGTGACGCCGGGCGTGGGGTAGTCCGCGATGTCACGGACCAGGGAGGTGAGCCAGGCTGCGTCGGCCGACATGGGTCCAGGGTATCGCTCGCGACCCGCGCCGCGGCGGCTGGTCAGCGCCGCTTCTTCTTGCGCGGACGGGGTGGGTGCGTGAGCACCGCCTCGGGCGTCGTGGCCGCGGCCACGATCGCCTCGCCCTCCTTCGTGGCGGTGGCGCCGACGCTGCGGCGCGCACGTGCGACCTCCCGACGGTGGCCCTCCGGCGAACCGCCGAGCACGAGCCGCTCGAGCTCGAGGCCCGTGGCGTGCTCGCCGATCAGGTTCTTGTACCGCGGCTCGCGCTCTTTCAGCATCGTGAGCAGTGGTGCCGCGATGAAGATCGACGAGTACGAGCCGGTGAGCAGGCCGACGAGGAGCGCGAGGGCGAACTCGCGCAGGGCGACGGCGCCGAGCAGGCCCGAGCCGATCACCAGCAGCGACAGCACCGGGAGCACCGCGGCGAGGCTGGTGTTGAGCGAACGCATCAGCACCTGGTTCATCGAGACGTTGACGGTGTCCGCGTACGGCGAGCGCGAGCCGGCGAAGCGGGCCGTGTTCTCGTTCACCTTGTCGAACACGACGATCGTGTCGTACAGCGAGAACCCGAGGATCGTGAGGAACGCCACCACGGTCGCGGGCGTGACCTCGAACCCGAACAGCGAGTACACGCCGACGCTGATCAGAACGTCGTGCACCATCGCGACGATCGCCGCGATCGCCATGCGCCACTCGAACCGCCAGCTGATGAACAGGGCGACGAGCACGAGGAAGATCACGAGCGCCCGGACGGCCTTCTCGGTGATGCTGCGACCCCACGACGAGCTGACCGACGTGGACGACACCTCGCTCACGTCGACACCGGCCGCGTCGGCGAGCTGGGTCTGCACCGTCTGCACCACGTCGGCGCGCTGGTCGCCCACCTGGACGCGCAGCCGGCTGCCGCTGTCGGAGGTGAGCGTCTGGATCTTGGCCGAGTCGGCTGCGATGCCGTTGGCCTCGAGCACGTCACGCACCGTGTCCGCGGTGACCTGGCCGGCGGGCACCTCCCAGGCGACGCCGCCCTCGAAGTCGATGCCGAGGTTGAGGCCGCGGGTGAACAACGAACCGACCGTCACGACGATCAGCACCGCCGAGACGATGAGCCCGATCCGGCGGCGTCCGTAGAAGTCGATCGAGGTCTCGCCGTGGTACAGGCGACCCCAGCGACCCCGGCGGACGTGGGTGGTGGGGACGGATCCGAGGTCGTCGGTGCCGGCTCCGGAGTCCGCGGCGTCGGCGCCGCGGCGGCTGGTGTCGACGGTGTCGCTCACGAGGCGCTCCCTGCGGGGGTGGCGGCGGTGCCGGCGGCGACCGGTCGGATGCCCATGACGCCGCGGCGGGCCATCCAGTCGGTGCGTGCGAGCAGCAGCACGACCGGTCGGGTGAAGAAGTACGACACGATCAGGTCGACGAGGGTCGACAGACCGAGGAAGAACGCGAAGTTGCGCACCGAGCCGACGGTGAGCCACCACAGCGTGAAGGCACCGATGAGCGACACGATGTCCGCGATGAGGATGGTGCGCCATGCGCCCGTGAAGCCGCGCTGCGCGCTGTTGCGCAGCGTGCGGCCGGCCCGGACCTCGTCCTTCAGCCGTTCGAAGTAGACGACGTAGGAGTCGACCGTGACGCCGACGGACACGATGATGCCCGCCACGCCGGCCAGCGACAGGGCGAGACCCTGGGTGCGCGACAGCAGGCTGATCACGGCGTACAGGATCGAGAACGACACGGCGAGGCCGCCCACGACCACGAGGCCGAGGGTGCGGTAGTACAGCACGAGGAGGAGCAGCACAAGCGCGACGCCGATGACGCCGGCGATGATCGCTGCGTCGAGCGAGTCCTCGCCGAGCGTGGGCGACACGTTCTGCACCGACTGGGTCTCCATCCGCACCGGCAGCGAACCGCTCTTCAACACGCGGGCGAGGTCGCGGGCGCTGTCCTCGTCGAAGCTGCCGGTGATCTGGACGCTTCTGTTGAAGTCGGCGTCGTTCACCGACGGAGCGGACACGATGAGGCCGTCGAGCTCGATCGCCAGCCGGCCGCTGGGGCACGACGAGCCGCGCGACACGCACTCGCGGGCGAGCTCGTTCCAGAGGTCCTCGCCGTCGAAGCCGTTGCGCAGGCCCACGACGACACCCCAGCCCTCACCCTGGATGATCTGGGCGGCGGCGTCGTTCTCGAACACGGCGCCGGTGGCCTCGCGACCGGTCGGGGTGACAGCAGGGCTGACGAGGCACTGGCCTCCGCCCTGCAGCGGCAGGATCTGCTGCGAGGTGGGGTCGGACTGCGCCACCGTCGACGCCGTGGTGTCGAGCAGCGGCGGCTCGGACCCGGGCACGGTGCTGTCGGGCGTGGCGTCGCCGGTGGTGTCGATCGTGGTGCCGGCCGTCGTGCCACCGGTCGTGGTGTCGGTCACCGCGGTGGTCTCGGTCACCGCCGTGGTCTCGGTCACCGCGGTGGTCTCGGGGGTGCTGTTCACCCGCCGGCCCGGGCCGGGCGCCGCCGTCGTGGCCGGCGCAGCCGTGGTGGCGGTGGCATCGGTGGACGCCGGGGTGGAGCCGGGCGTGGTGGTGGACGTCGTGGACGAGTCGTCCTGGACGCCTTCGTCGACGCAGCCCTGCACCGGTCGCAGGTACACCTGGCCGGTCACCTGCACCAGCTCGATCGCCTCCTGCTGGTTCTTGACGCCCGGCAGGTTGACGACGATCGCGTCGCCTTGGCGGATGATCTCGGGTTCGGCCACCCCGAGGCTGTCGACGCGGTCGCGGATCCGCTCGACGGCGAGGTCGAGGGTCTCCGGTTCGAACTCACCGACGGGCTGCTGGGTGACCGAGATGCCGCCCTGGAGATCGAGGCCGAGCGCCGGCGTGTTCCCCGCGACCACGGTGGCCAGGAGGCCACCGAAGGCGAGCACCAGCAGCGCGACCAGCTGGACGATCAGTCTGCGGCGCATCAGCGGTCGGTCTTGTCCTCGGCGATCGGGGTCGACGACGCCGCCGGCTCGATCTTGGTGCCCTTGCCCGAGCCGTCGTCGACGGGCACGGCGGTCTCGCCGGCAGCGGTGTCGACCTTGCGCTGGATCGCGGCGCGGGCGATGCGGATCTGGACGTTGTCGTCGACCTCGAGCCAGCAGATGTCCCCGTCGAACCCGGTGATGAAGCCGTAGACACCCGAGGTGGTCATGATCTCGTCGCCGACGTCGATCGACGACTGCATCGCGGCCTGCTCGCGCTGGCGGCGACGCTGCGGGCGGATGAGCAGGAAGTACATCGCCACCGGGATCAGGAGGAAGATGCCCAGCTGGACGATGACGGCGCCGGCGCCGGCGCTCTGTTCGGACCCGCTGTCGGCGGAGGCGAGGAAGGTGAGGAGGTGCATGACGTCCCAGTGCGTGGATGGCGCGCCGGTGGCGCGGACGGTGGTTCGGTCGGGGGACCGACCAGCGGGCAATGCTAGCGATCCGGACCCCTGGACGGCCCGTCAGGCCAGGGTGTTCACCGTCGCGTCAGCCACCGGACGGCGGGCGTGGCCGGGCCGGAGTCAGCCCCAGACGGCGAGGACGTCGCACCGCAGGGCGTCGAACGTGCCGGCGGCGATCGCAGCACGCATCCGCGCCATGAGCTGCAGCGTCCACGCGACGTTGTGGATGCTCACCAGGCGGGCGGCGGTGGGTTCGCCCACCTGGAACAGGTGGCGGAGGTAGCCGCGGGAGTGGCGACCGCAGACCTCGCAGCCGCACTTGGCGTCGAGTGGCTCGTCTGCCAGAGCGTGCTTCGCGTTCTTCACGTGCAGCTTGCCGTCGTTGGTGAGCGCGGTGCCGTGACGACCGATGCGGGTCTGCATCACGCAGTCGAACTGGTCGACCCCGAGGCCGACGGCCTCCACGAGGCTCGCAGGGTCGCCGACGCCCATCAGGTAGCGGGGCCGGTCGGCGGGCAGGTGCTCGATCGCCGCGGCGAGCGCGGGCACCATCTCGGCCCGCGTCTCCCCCACGCTCAGACCACCGATGCCGTAGCCGTCGAAGTCGAGTTCCGCCGTGCGGCGGGCGCTCTCGGCGCGCATCGTCTCGCTGATGCCACCCTGCACGATGCCGAACAGCGACTGGCCAGGGCGCTGGTGCGCGGAGCGGGCGCGGGCGGCCCAGGCGCTGGTGCGCTCGAGCGCGAGGCGCACCACCTCGGGCGGGGACGGCAGCGGCGGGCAGACGTCGAGCACCATCTGGATGTCCGCGCCGAGCAGCTCCTGGGTGCGCACCGCTCCCTCCGGGGTGAACCGGTGGAGCGAGCCGTCGTAGGTGCTCTTGAACGTGACGCCGTCGTCGTCGACCTTCGGATCCAGGGAGAACACCTGGAAGCCGCCGCTATCGGTGAGCGTGAGGCCGTTCCAGCCGGCGAAGCGGCCGAGCCCGCCGAGCGACGCCACCGTCTCCGCGCCGGGGCGCAGCATCAGGTGGTAGGTGTTGCCGAGCACGATCTGGGCCCCGAGCCGCTCGTAGTCCGCGGCGCTGAGGTACTTGATCGCACCGCGGGTGCCGACGGGCATGAAGCACGGCGTGGTGTACGAGCCGCGCGCGGTGTGGGCGGTGGTGGCACGCGCCGCGCCGTCCTGGTGGTCGATCGTGACGGTGACGGGGTGCATCTCGGTCCGGGGGGGCGTGGGTCGGTCGCCGGGCGCCGGCTCAGGACGCGTGCCGGTCGAGGAGCATCGCGTCGCCGAAGCTCAAGAAGCGGTACTCGCGGTCGATCGCCTCGGCGTAGAGGCGTCGCCAGCGCTCGCCGACGAAGGCGTCGATCATGAGCAGCAGCGTGGTGCGTGGCAGGTGGAAGTTGGTCATCATCAGGTCGACGACCTGCCAGTCGTACGGCCGGTGGATGTAGAGATCGGTGCGACCCTCGAGGCGGCCCGTCCCGGCGGCGCTCTCCAGGGCCCGGACGCTGGTGGTGCCGACGGCCACCACGCGCCGGGCGTCGCGGCACTGCGCGAGCACGTCGGCCGGGACGCCGTAGCGCTCGGTGTGGATGCGGTGGTCGCGCGGGTCGTCGGTGCTGACCGGCTGGAACGTGTCGAGGCCGACGACCAGCTCCACGCGCAGCAGCGGGACCCCGAGCGCATCGATGCGGGCGAGCACCTCGGGGGTGAGGTGGAGGCCGGCGGTCGGCGCCGCGGCCGAGCCCGGCTGCGAGGCGTAGACGGTCTGGTAGCGGTCGTTGCGCTCGGCCGGCAGCGGCGTGGTGATGTACGGCGGCAGCGGCATCTCGCCGAAGCGGGCGAGCAGGTCGAGCGGGTCGCCCTCCCCCACGATGGACACCTCGAAGGTGTCGCCCGCTGGACGCCGCTCGCCCACCTGCACCAGCGCGACGCCGTCGGAGGTGAACAGCTGCTCACCCGGCTTGAGCTTGCTGCCGGGACGCAGCAGCGCCTCCCAGTGACGACGGCCGTCCTCGAGCGGTTCGAGCAGCAGCACCTCGGCCGCTCCCCCGCTCGACCGCTGCACGCGCAGCCGGGCCGGGATGACCTTGGAGTCGTTGACCACGAGCACGTCGCCGGGGGCGAGCAGCTGGTCGAGGTCGCGCACGTGGAGGTGGTCGGGGTCGGCACTGCCGCGGTCGACGAGCAACCGCGCCGCGTCACGCGGCTCGATGGGCGTCTGTGCGATCCGCTCGTCGGGCAGGTGGTAGTCGAAGTCGGCGAGGCGCATGGCGGCACCAGGCTAGGGGCGCGGCCCGCCGCGCGGCATGTGCCAGAGTGACCGCATGAGCGGTGACGTGCGGGTCGAGCAGGTGGTGTGCGGCGAGCCGGCCGCGTCGTCGGGGCAGGCGGCGATGTCGCTGTTCGTGTGGGAACCGCCGGCGGGCGAACCCCGCCGGGGTTCGGTGCTCGTGATCCAGGAGATCTTCGGGGTCGGCCCGTTCGTCCGGTCGGTGGCCGAGCGCCTCGCCGCAGCCGGCTACGTGGTCGGCGCACCCGACGTGTTCTGGCGGTTCGCGCCCAACTGGGAGAGCGACCACACCGAGGCCGGCCTCGGTGCCTCGATCGAGAAGGTGCAGCAGCTCGACGTGCCGCTCGCCGTCGCCGACTGCGCCGCTGCGCTCGCCCACCTCGGTGCGGTCGCCGGGCCCACCGACAGCGGGCGGGCACCGGCGGTGATGGGCTACTGCCTCGGCGGCACGCTCGCCTGGGCCGTCGCCGCGGCCGCCGAGCCGTCGTGCTGCATCAGCTACTACGGGTCGGGCGTGCCGTCGATGCTGCACCTGATCGACCAGGTCGCGTGCCCCACGCTGTTCCACTTCGGCAACGCCGACCCGTACATCCCGAACGAGGGCGTGGAGGCGGTGGCCGCGGCGATCGCCGGCCACGACCGATTCCAGCTCAACGTCGAGGCCGCCGGCCACGCGTTCGAGAACGCCGAGGCCGAGATGTTCTGGAACGCCGACGCGGCGAAGAGCTCGATCGCGAAGACGATGAGCTTCCTGGCCGAGCACGCCTGACGGCGGGCGGGCCGGCCACGGCGATCAGCGACGACGCCGCCGACCTCAGTCGAACAGGCTGGGCGACCCGCCCCGCTCGGGCGGCACCGGCAGCCCGAGGTGTGCCCACGCGGCAGGCATCGCCACACGACCCCGTGGGGTGCGGGCGATCATGCCCTGCTGGATGAGGAACGGCTCGTACATGTCCTCCACCGTCTCGGGCTGCTCGCCGACGCTGATCGCGACGGTGCTCAGGCCCACCGGTCCGCCGTTGAAC
>WLDE01000125.1 GCA_009704985.1 Actinomycetota bacterium
CCGGCCTCGACAACTACGAGGTGAGCAACTGGTCGAGGCCGGGGCACGAGTCGCGCCACAACCGCCTCTACTGGTTGCAGTGCGACTACCTGGGGTTCGGCTCGGCGGCGCACTCGCACCGAGCTGGTCGACGCTGGTGGAACGTGCGCACACCCGAGCGGTACATCGCCGCGGTCGACGAGGGGCGCTCCACCGAGGCGTCGGGGGAGACCCTCGACGCCGACACCCGCCGGATCGAGGGGCTGCAGCTCGCGCTGCGCATGCGTGAAGGTGTGGCGGTGGACGCGTTCGACCCGGACGACCTGGTCGAGCTGGACGGACTCGTGGTGGTGCGTGACGGTCGGGCGGTGCTCACCCGCCACGGCCGGCTGCTGGCCAACGAGGTGTCGCTGCGGGTCCGCTGACCGTCGGTCAGCGGCCGACGATGCCGTGCTCGTAGGCGTAGACCACGGCCTTCACCCGGTCGCGCAGCTGCAGCTTCAACAACAGGTTGGACACGTGGGTCTTCACCGTCGCCTCGCCGAGGTAGAGGCGCTCGGCGATCTCGGCGTTCGACAGACCCTCGGCCAGGAGCCGCAGCACCTCGAGCTCGCGCTCGGTCAGGTTGCCGATCTCCGGGGGCGGGGCGGGCGCACCGCGGCCGCGGCCGAACTCGGCGATCACGCGGCGGGTGACCTCGGGGGCGAGCAGGCCGTTGCCCTCCGCCACGGTGCGCACCGCGGCGACGAGGTCCTCGGGCGGAGCGTTCTTCAGCAGGAAGCCGGACGCACCGGCCCTGAGCGCCTCGAACAGGTAGTCGTCGCGGTCGAACGTGGTGAGGATCAGCACGGCCGGACCACCGGTCGCGGTGATCGCCCGGGTGGCGGCGAGCCCGTCCATCACGGGCATCTGCACGTCCATCAGCACCACGTCGGGTGCGGCGCGAGCGACCAGGTCGACGGCCTCCTTGCCGTTGGTGGCCTCACCCACCACGGTGAGGTCGTCCTCGGCCTGCAGGATCATGCGGAAGCCGCTGCGCACCAGGTGCTGGTCGTCCACCAGCAGCACGCGGATCACGACGCCACCCGCAGCGGGAACGTGGCGTGCACCCGGAAACCGCGCCGGCCGTCGCTCCGGCCGACGTCGAGTTGGCCGCCGTGGAGGGCCACCCGCTCGCGCATGCCGGCGATGCCGTGACCGGTGCCACCGACGACGGAGGTCCCGTTCGCCGCGCCGTCGTCGAGCACCTCCACCTCGACGGCGTCGACGCCGTAGCGGACGGTGACGTCCACCCGGGAGGCGCTCGCGTGCTTGCGGGTGTTGGTGAGCGCCTCCTGGACGACGCGGTAGGCGGACAGGTCGATGCTGCCGGGCAGCGGGCGGGGGTCGCCCTCCACGCGCTGTTCGACCACCAGACCCGAGCGGCGGGCGTCCTCGACCAGCTCGGGCAGGCGTTCGAGGCCCGGTCGGGGAGCGAACGGGTCGGTCTCGCCCTCGGTGCGCAGGAACGACACCAGCCGGCGCAGCTCGTCGATCGCCTGGCGGCTCGAGGTCTCGATCGTGCCGAGGGCCACGGCGGCCGCGTCTGGGTCCTTCGCGAGCACGCGGCGGGCGCCGCCTGCCTGGACCCCCATCACGCTGACGTGGTGGGCCACGACGTCG
The DNA here is from genome assembly GCA_009704985.1 of Actinomycetota bacterium. GTDB lineage: Bacteria > Actinomycetota > Acidimicrobiia > Acidimicrobiales > Ilumatobacteraceae > VFMC01. The sequence goes on from WLDE01000125.1 coordinate 1,642, forward strand.
TGCAACTCGCGGGCGATGCGCAGCCGCTCGTCGAGCACGGCGCGGCGGGCACGGAGCTCGCGCTCCACCTCCAGCTGCTGGGTGCGCTCCACGAGCGCTTCCTCCCGCGCTCGTCGCGTGCGGAAGATGTCGCCGATCACCCACCCCGACATGAAGAACGCCAGGTTGTAGGCGATGCCGAACGCGAACGCGCTGTTGACGATCGCCTCGTACTCTGGTGGGGTCTCGGTGCGGATGGTGTCGGCGATGAGCGCGGCCATCATCACCCCGATGGAGGCGGCGCGCACGGCATCGCGGCGGCGCCGCACCGCGATCCAGCTGCCTGCGGACGCGAGCGCGATCAGGTAGACGAACGCCGACACGTTGTACTCCGGGACGAGCAGCCACCGGTGCGTGGCGAAGCACACCGTGACCACCATGAGCGTCGTGGCGGGGAAACGGCGGCGGGCGGCGAGCGGCAGGGTCATCGCCGCGCTCCACAGCAGGCCGTGCGCCATGGTGGGGCCCGCGGTGCCGGAGAACTCGTTCACCCGCGTTCCGAGGTAGGCCGACACCAGCGCCAGAGCGAGTGCGAGCACGGTGAGCGACACGTCCCAGGCCCAGACGTGCGTGGTGTACGAACTGCGCAGGCGCGCCGACCGCTCCGACATGGGAGCGACAGTACCGATGCCGCGGCGCCGTGCCGTCCGCCTCGCGGCGGAACGTGCTTCCGACCGACGGCGGATGACGTCCGTCCCGCCGGTCCGTACCGTGCGGTGCATGTTGGAGCTGCGAGAGATCCACCGACGCTTCGGTGACGTGCAGGCGTTGTACGACGTGTCGCTCACGGTGTCCCCGGGACGGGCGGTCGGCTTCGTCGGCCGCAACGGCGCCGGCAAGACCACGGCGATGCGAGTGGCGCTCGGGCTCGTCGAGCCCGATGCGGGCGAGGTGCGCTGGGACGGCCGTCCGATCACGGCGGCCGACCGGCTCCGGATCGGCTACATGCCCGAGGAGCGTGGCCTGTATCCCGGCATGAGCGCGCTCGACCAGCTCGTCCACCTCGCCCGGCTCGCAGGGTGGTCGCGCGCCGATGCCGCCGCTCGGGCCACGGCGTTGCTCGACCAGCTGGAGCTCGCCGGTCGCGCCACGCAGAAGGTGGAGGAGCTGTCGCTCGGCAACCAGCAGCGTGTGCAGCTGGCGGCGGCGCTGGTGCACGACCCGGACGTGCTCGTGCTCGACGAGCCGTTCTCCGGCCTCGACCCGATCGGTGTCGACGTGCTGTCGGCCACGCTCGCCGAGCGCCTGCGCGACGGTGTTGGCCTGCTGTTCAGCAGCCACCAGCTCGAGCTCGTCGAGCGGCTGTGCGACGAGGTGGTGGTGATCGACGGTGGTCGCATCGCCGACCGGTTCGTCGTCGATCAGGTGGACCCGGGCACGCTCGGCGACCGCTTCCGGGAGGTGATCGGGCGATGACGACGTCGACCCCCCGGTCGGCGGTGACGTCGGCCACCGTGACGCGGCTCGGCGCGCGTCGCCCTCCCGCGTCCGGTGGCGCTGCGGTGCGCGTGCTCGTCGAGCGCGAGATCGGCACCCGCCTCCGCGATCGCGCGTTCGTGATCTCCACGCTGGTGTCGTTGCTGTTGGTGGTCGGCATCGCGGTGCTGCCCGCCGTGTTCGGCGGGTCGCCGTCCACCTGGACCGTCGGTGCGGTCGGGACCGAGGCGACGGCCGCGGCTCAGCTGGTCGTCGACGTGGCGCCCGCCGAGCGCGAGGCCGAGCTGGTGGTGTTCGACGACGACGAGGCCCTGCGCGCGGCCGTCGCCGACGGCACGGTCGACGTCGGCGTCGCGTCGGCCGGAGCGCTGCTCGGTGACGACGGGATCAGCGGGGAGCTGGAAGCCCTGGTGCAGGCGGCGTGGCGGCAGCGGGCACTGGTCGCCGCCCTCACCGATGCGGGGGTGCCCGCCGACGAGGCGAACTCGATCGCAGCTGCGCCGCCGCTACCGGTCACGCTGCTCGACCCGCCGGACGAGGAGCGCGACCGTCGCGTCGGGTTCCTGGTGGTCGGGGTGATCCTGCTGTACGGCCAGCTCGTCGGCTACGGGTTCGCGGTGGCGTCGGGCATCGTCGAGGAGAAGTCGTCGCGGGTGATCGAGGTGCTGCTCGCCAAGGTGCGGACCCGCCAGCTGCTGCTCGCGAAGGTGGTGGGCATCGGCCTGGTCGGGTTGCTGCAGCTGATCGCCCTGGTGGTGGTCGGGCTCGTCGCGTTCCAGCTGTCCGGCAGATTCGAGATACCACCCGGCACGTGGCCGTCGGCGTTCATGCTGCTGGGCTGGTTCCTGGTGGGCTTCGCGATGTACGCGTCGCTGTTCGCCGTGGTCGGCGCCCTCGCCGCCCGCGCCGAGGACCTGCAGAACTCCGCGGGCCCGATCTCCCTGGTGGTCGCCGCGTCGTTCATCGGGGCGGTGTCGGCGAGCAGCGATCCGTCGGGCACGCTGGCGCAGGTGCTGTCGTTCGTGCCGACCACGGGTCCGATGGTGATGCCGATCCGGGTGGCGGCGGAGGAGGCGGCGGCCTGGGAGATCGCGGCGTCGTTGGCGATCACCCTGGCGTCGGTGGCGTTGATCATGCGGCTCGCCGACGTGGTGTACCGGCGTGCGGCGCTGCACACCAGCAGCCGGATCGGCCTCCGCCAGGTGCTGCGCCGCGCCGCCTGAACCGGCCCGAACCGGCCGGAACGGGAGTGGCGTGGCGGGGGAGTGGTGGTAGATTCATCCACCGCTGCACGGGCGTGTAGCTCAGTTGGTTAGAGCGCCACCATGACACGGTGGAGGTCTCGGGTTCGAATCCCGCCACGCCCACCACGCACCGGCCCTGATCGTTCACCGATCGGGGCCGTCGCCGTTCTCCGGGTGGCTGCTCAGGCGGGGGGCGTGCGGATGACGGACGACTGACTGGCCGTGCCGAGCAGGGTGCCGTCCTCGGCCCACAGGTGCGCCCGGCCGTAGCCGAAGCCGTCCTGGATGGCGTGCACCTGCACGTCGGCCAGCACCCACTCGGTGTCCACCAACTCGGCGGTGCGGATGGTGTTGTCGAGGCTGTTGCTGGTGATCGGCACGCCGCTCACGTTCGCGAACGCGCTCGGCACCACGTCGCCCACCATCGCGAGGTCGGCGGCGTCGGGCACCTTGCGCCCGCCGGGGATGCGCAGCCAGAACGCCGCCCGCCCGGTCGGGTCGCGGTGGGTGCGGCCCTTGATCAGCTGGCGTCGCGACACGCCGTGCACGATCCGCAGGTCGAGCGCCTCGTGCACCGTGCCCAGCACGGCCGCGGGCAGCTGGGGGCGGGTGTCCTGCCACGGTGTGACGTCGGGCATGCGCGCCCAGGTGCCGGCGACGGGCAGGTCCTTGCGCCCGAGCGTGGCGAGCGCGACGAGGATCTCGGCGCCGTCGACGGTGACGATGCAGCGGGCCTGGGTGGTGTTGCGGCCCTGCGCCGAGATCGTGACGTCGAGCGCGAGCGTGCCGGGCATGCGGGCGTGGGCGACGTACTGCGCCGTGGCCCACACCACCGGTCGCCCGGTGCTCAGCTCCATCGCCGCGATCGCCGCGGCCAGCCCGGCGCCGCCGTACAGGAAGCCGCCCGCCGTCATCACGTGCGGCGCGAGCGGCAGCTCCCAGCGCAGGGGGTCGTCGGTGGGGAGGAGCCCGAGATAGGCCTTGGTGCCCGCCAGTCCGTCCATCGCCGGTCAGTCCAGCAGACGGGTGCCGGCGGACCGCAGTTCGGTGCGGCCGTTGCCGGTCGTCGGCGTCGGTCAGTGTCGCTCGGCGTCGCTCGGCGTCGCTCAGCCCGGTGGGTTGTCGGCCACCACGACGTCCACGTCGAGCGTGCGGCCGGACTCGAACCGGAGCGTCGCCACGTACCGTTCGTCGGTCTGCAGCGGTTCGGCGAGGTCGATGAGCATCACGTGGTTGCCGCCGGGCGAGAACGTCAGGCTGCCGTCGGCGGCGATCTCGAACGAGGTCACCTGGCCCATCGACACCACCTCGCCGCCGCCACCACCGTGGTGGCCCCCGGCGCCGCCGTGCTCGATCGTCGTCTCGTGGAGCTCGACGGCCGCGGCGACCTGCTCGGGGACGTCGACCGCGACGAGCGCGTCGTCGGTGTCCGACGTGATCGTGAGATACAGCACCCCGTTCGTCGCGCCCGAGGGTGTCGGGCGCGACCACGCGCCCGACGCACCGAAGACGGCCGGCTCGTCACCGCCGCACGCCATCAGCGCGGTCGGGGAGAGCAGGACGACGACGGTTGCCGCGAGACGTCGGTTCACGGCTGCCCGAACGCGACGCGCAGTGGCCGCACCTTGCGGATCACGAAGCGGTCGAACGCGAGGACGGCCAGTGCCGTCACGCCCCACTGCGGGAACACCAGAGCCATGCCGGCGGCCATCACCGTGAGGCGCTTCGACAGCCGCACGTCGACCGGTCGGCGGGGGAGGCCGGTGCTGCCGGGGCGACGGCGCTTCCAGAACATCACGAACGCGCTGATCACCGACCAGATCGACAGCACGCACAGCAGCGTCATGAAGATGCGCGACACGATGCCGAGCTGGGTGCCCATGTGCGTGCTCACCAGGTAGTCCATGCCGCGGTAGATGGCGCCGTAGCCGTACACGCTCTGCTCAGCGAGGGTCTCGCCGGTGAACTGGTCGACGAAGACGTCGCGCGCGTCGCCCGTGTGGCGCGGCCACGAGTTGTACAGCGTGAACGAGCCGTACACGGTGTTGCCCGCCTCGTCGGTCTCGTTCGAGGGGAACGCGATCGTGTAGCCGGGCTTCATGCCCTCCTGCTCGGCGATCTTCGCGATCGCGTCGAGCGACAGGGGGGCGGCGGCCGTGCCGTCGGTCGGCGGCGCGTAGCTCGCCGGGATCGGGAAGTCGCCGGTGGCCCACGGGATCTGGTTGCCGAACCGGTCGAGGTCGCCGCGGACCTGGGAGGTGCTGGCAGGCTGATCGACCGGTTCGCCCGGGGTGAGCTCCTCCGCGAGCGCGTTGAAGTTCGGCCCCCAGTACGTGGCCCACCCCATGCCGGACACGATCGTGATCACCATGACCACGAGCATCAGCACGCCGGCCACGCCGTGCAGGTCGCGCCAGCGGGCGCGGCCGGTCACGCCGCGCCGGATCGTGAACAGGCGTCGGGCGCCCTTGCTGCCGGTGCTCTGCGAGCTCCGCCGGGGCCACCAGAGGTACAGCCCGGAGAAGACGAGGACCAGCGTCCACACGCCGAGGATCTCGAGGACGAGGTCGCCGAGCACGTAGTCGCGCATCACCGGCCCCTCGTCCCAGAGCGCTCCGACGGAGGGGAGGCTGATCGTCACGGTCTCGTTGTTCAGGAACCCGTGCAGCCGGTTCGAGAGCCCGATGATGCCGCTCCCGGGCTTCACCTCGCCGGTGATCTCTCCCGTGTACGGGTTCACGAACACGTGCATCCCGCTCACGCTGCCGTCGTCGACGAACACCCGGGACGGGCGGTCGTCGTCGCTCGGCGGCATGACGTCGAAGGCCGTGGCGTCGGGGTACGCGGCCTCCACGATCGCCACCTGCTCGTCGAGGGAGATGCGGGTGTCGCCCACCTCGACCGTCCGGATGTCGCCCTGGGTGAGGTCCTGGATCGGTTGGGTGTACAGGATCACCAGGCCGGTGAGCGCCATCAGCAGGATGAACGGCATGGAGAACATGCCCGCGTAGAAGTGGATGCGCCAGATCGACCGCCAGCGGCGGCTGCCGTCCGCATCGGTGAGCGTGGAGGTGGCGCCGCCCTGGCCGCCCTCGCCTCCGTCGCCGTGCGCGTAGGTGAGCGCTGTCATTCGGGTGTGTCCTTCGGGTCGATGTCCCCATGTGTCAGCGCACCGGGGGACCGGCCTGGAGCGCCGGTCGAGGGTGCAGGTCGTCGCAGGGGTCGGATCGGTTCCCGGCCGGGTCGTTCGACCCGTACCGCTCGGGACCATCGGCGTGATCGACCCTCACGCGATGGGTGGTACGGTCCCGCTCGCGGACGGACAACGACGCCCGACCGCCGTCAGGTCAGTGGCCCTGCACCACATCGGTGAGCCGGACCTCGGTCCACCGGACATCGGTCAGCCACGTGAACTCGGCCTCCCGGGGTCGTGCAGGACGACATGACGACACATCTGACGTCAGTTCGGCTTCGGAGGGGGAGCACGATCATGACCGACATCGTGGAGCGGGACGCGGCCTCGGCCGGTCCCGAGCAGATCGACCACGTCGTCATCCGGTTCGCCGGTGACTCGGGCGATGGCATGCAGCTCACGGGCGACCGGTTCACGTCGGCGAGTGCCGTGTTCGGCAACGACCTGTCGACGTTGCCCGAGTTCCCCGCCGAGATCCGTGCACCGGCCGGCAGCGTCAACGGCGTCTCCAGCTTCCAGGTGCAGATCAGCGACCACGACATCACCACCCCGGGTGACGCGCCGGGAGTGCTGGTGGCGATGAACCCGGCCGCGCTGAAGGCCGACCTCGGCCGGCTCGAACAGGGCGGCACGCTCATCCTCAACATCGACACCTTCGACGAGCGCAACTTCGAGAAGGCCGACTATCGCAGCAACCCGCTCGAGGACGGCACGCTCGACGGGTACAAGGTCATCAAGGTGCCGATGACCACGCTCACGAAGGAGGCGGCGATCCCGCTCGGGGTGAAGCCCCGCGACGCCGACCGCTCGAAGAACTTCTTCGCCCTCGGCCTCATCAGCTTCATGTACTCGCGGCCGATCGAGGCGACGCTCGCCTGGATCGACGAACGCTTCGCGAAGGCCGACCTGGTGCGCAGCTCGAACCGGGCCGCGTTCATGGCCGGGTACCACTACGGCGAGACCACCGAGGAGTTCGGTCACCGGTTCGCGGTCAAGCCCGCGCAGCTCCCGCCCGGCGAGTACACGAACATCAGCGGCAACACGGCGCTCGCGTGGGGTCTCGTGGCCGCGGCCCAGCTGGCGAAGCTGCCGCTCACGCTCGGGTCGTACCCGATCACGCCGGCGAGCGACATCCTCCACGAGCTGTCGAAGCACAAGAACTTCGGCATCCGCACGGTGCAGGCCGAGGACGAGATCGCCGCCGCGGCGCTCGCCGTCGGCGCGGCCTTCGCCGGTCACCTCGGCGTCACCACCACCTCGGGACCGGGTGTGGCGTTGAAGAGCGAGGCCACGTCGCTCGCCGTGTCGCTCGAGCTGCCGTTCCTGCTCGTCGACATCCAGCGAGGCGGACCGTCCACCGGTCTGCCCACCAAGACGGAGGCCGCCGACCTCAACATCGCGCTGTTCGGTCGTCACGGCGAGGCGCCGCTGCCGGTGGTGGCGAGCTACAGCCCCTCGCACTGCTTCTTCGCCGCCATCGAGGCCGCCCGCATCGCGCTGAAGTACCGCACGCCGGTGATCCTGCTGAGCGACGGCTACCTCGCCAACGGCTCCGAGCCGTGGCTCCTGCCGGACGTGTCCACCCTGCCCGACATCTCGGTGTCGTTCGCCACCGAGCACAACCACGTGCGCGACGACGGCACCACCGAGTTCTGGCCGTACCTGCGCGACCCCGAGACGCTCGCCCGGCCGTGGGCGATCCCGGGCACGCCGGGCCTCATGCACCGCGTCGGCGGCATCGAGAAGGAGGACGGCAGCGGCAACATCAACTACTCGCCCGACAACCACGAGCACATGGTGCACCTGCGCGCCGAGAAGGTCGCCCGCATCGCGAACGAGCTCGCTCCGCTGGAGATCCACGGCGACGCCGACGCGGACGTGCTCGTCGTCGGGTGGGGCAGTACGTGGGCCGCGATCCACGACGCCGTCGGACGAACACGACGACGCGGGGCGAAGGTGGCATGGGTGCACCTCGTGCACCTCAACCCGCTGCCGGCCGACCTGGGCGACGTGCTGCGTCGCTACCGCAAGGTGGTGGTGCCCGAGCTGAACATGGGCCAGCTGTGCCGGGTGCTGCGCGCCGAGTACCTGGTGGACGCCCGCTCGGTGAGCAAGGTCCAGGGCCTGCCGTTCACCGCCGTGGAGATCGACGCCGCCATCGCACGAGCCCAGGAGGAGCTGTCGTGACCGATACATCCGTCCGCCTCACCACGAAGAAGGACTGGGCCAGCGACCAGGAGGTGCGCTGGTGCCCCGGCTGCGGCGACTACGGCATCCTGCAGGCCGTCCAGACGCTGATGCCCGAGCTGGGCGTCGCGCCCGAGAACACCGTGTTCGTCAGCGGCATCGGCTGCTCCAGCCGCTTCCCGTACTACATGAACACCTACGGCGTGCACGGCATCCACGGCCGTGCCCCGGCGATCGCGACCGGTGTGGCCGTCGCCCGACCGGATCTCGACGTGTGGGTGATCACCGGCGACGGTGACGCGCTGTCGATCGGTGGCAACCACTTCATCCACGCGCTGCGCCGCAACGTGAACCTCACGATCCTGATGTTCGACAACCGGATCTACGGGCTCACCAAGGGCCAGTACTCGCCGACGTCGGAGATGGGCAAGGTCACCAAGAGCACGCCGTTCGGCAGCATCGATCCGCCGTTCAACCCGCTCGCGGTGGCGCTCGGTGCGGAGGCGAGCTTCGTCGCCCGCACCCACGACCTCGATCGCAAGCACATGATCGAGACCTTCCGCGCCGCGCACGACCACCGGGGTGCGTCGTTCGTCGAGATCTTCCAGAACTGCAACGTGTTCAACGACGGCGCCTTCGACGACATCACCGGTCGCGAGCAGCGACCGGCGATGATGATCGACCTGAAGCACGGCGAGCCGATCCGGTTCGGTCCCGACCGCGAGCGCGGTGTGGTGATGGGTCCCGACGGCCAGCTGCGCATCGTCGACGTGGCCGAGGTGGGCGACGACGCGATCCTCGTGCACGACGCGCACCGGGCCGACCCGAGCCTCGCGTTCGCGCTGGCCCGGCTCAGCCACGACGACCACTCGCCGACTCCGTTCGGGATCTTCCGCTCGATCGAGCGCCCCGACTACGGCGCCGCGGTGGGTGCCCAGCTGGCCGCCGCGTCGGAGAAGAAGGGCCCGGGCGACCTGGCGTCGCTGCTGCGCTCGAACGGCACCTGGCACGTCGGCGCCGCCTGATCGGCGGGTCGTCGGGTCAGCGGGGCGCGTCGCCGAACCGGTACTCGTGGGTGAGCTCGTCGAGCCGCGCCTTCAGCTCGCGGTCGAGCGGGGTGCGCTCGGCGGCGAGCGCGTCGGCGAGCTGCTCGGGGCGTGATGCACCGACGATCGGGCTCGTGATCACCGGGTTCGCCAGCACCCACTGCAGCGCGAGCGTGGCCGTCGACACGCCGGCCTCCGCGGCGAGCGCGGTGATCTGCTCCACCGCGGCGAACGCCCGCTCGTGCCAGTACCGCTCGCGGTAGCGGGCTCCCTGGTCGCCCGACTCGAAGCGGGTGCCGCTCGCGTCGCTCTCGGGGCGGTGCTTGCCCGACAGGAAGCCGCCGGCGAGCGGGTTGTAGGGGATCACCGCGAGCTGCTCCTCGGCGCAGAGCGGGAACATCTCGCGCTCGAACTCCCGGAACAGGAGGTTGTAGCGGGGCTGCACGCTCTCGAAGCGCACGGTGCCGAGCACCTCGGCGCGGCCGGTGGCGCGGGCGAGTTGGTAGGCGAGCACGTTCGAGCAGCCGACGTAGCGCACCTTGCCCTGGCGCACGACGTCGTCCATCACCTGCAGCGTCTCGTCGATCGGCGTGCCCGGGTCCCACGAGTGCACCTGGAACAGGTCGACGTGGTCCGTGCCGAGGCGCCGCAGCGACTCGTCGAGCGAGCGGATCACGTTGTGCCGTGAGTTCCCCGACTCCCACCGCCGGCGGCCGGTGGGGAAGAAGCACTTGGTGGCCACGAGCACGTCGTCACGGCGGCCCGGAGACGCCGCGAGCCATCGGCCGATGATCTCGTCCGTCGCACCCTGCCGCTCGGGGTAGCCGCTCGGCGGGTACATGTCGGCGGTGTCGAACATGGCGATGCCGCCCTCGAACGCGGCGTCCATGATCGCGATCGCCGTCGGCTCGTCGACCTGGCCCCCGAAGGTCATCGTGCCGAGCGTGAGGCGCGGCACCTGGAGGCCGGTGCGTCCGAAGCGGGTGTACTGCATGGCCGCACGCTACCGATCGGCATCCCGCGCGGCCCTGCCGTGGCACGACCGGGTGGGTGGCCGCACCTACGATCGGGTCGCTCCGGTCGCGGTCGCCCGGATCGTTCCTCACAGCTTCTCATCGAGTTCCTCCCGTGCCGATCCTGCTCGCCCTCACCTCCGCCCTCGTGTACGGGATCGCCGACTACTGCGGTGGTCGGGCGAGTCGCGTCTTCGCGAGCGCGCTGGTGACGTTCGTCGGCCAGGTGGTGAGCCTCACGCTCGTGGTGGGGATCGTGCTCGTCGCGGGCACCCCGGTGCCCGACGGCAGCACCTTCGCCTGGGGCACCTTCGGTGGCGCGGCCGGTGCGCTCGGTCTCGTGAGCCTCTACCACTCGTTCGCCAACGGAGCGATGACGGTGGTGGCGCCGCTCAGCGCCGTCACCGGTGCGATCGTGCCCGTGGCCGTCGGACTCGTCGACGGCGAGCGTCCCGGCGGGATCGCCTACGCCGGGATCGCGCTCGCGCTCGTGGCCGTCGCCCTGATCAGCGGCGCGGTGGGTGAGCGCGACCGGCCCACGCCGCGCCCGATCATGGCGCTCGCGCTGTTCGCCGGGTTGTGCTTCGGCGTGCTGTTCGTCGCCCTCGACCGCACCGACCCCGACTCCGGCCTGTGGCCGCTCGCCGCGGCCCGCATGTCGTCGGTGCCGATCCTGTTCGTGCTGGTGCTCGTGCTGCGGGCGCGTCCCGGACGCCATCGCGGCCCACTGCTGCTCGCCGTGCTCACCGGCTTCCTCGACATGGCCGCGAACCTCGCCTACCTCGAGGCCGTCCGCGGCGGGATGCTGTCCGTCGTGGCCGTGGTGAGCTCGCTCTACCCGGCCAGCACCGTGGCCCTCGCGTTCGCCCTCGACCGTGAGCGCGTCGACCGCTGGCAGGGCGTCGGCATGGGCCTCGCGGCGGCCGCCCTCGTCCTCGTCACCCTCGGCCGCGCCTGACGCCCGACGTCCTGGGTGCCAGCGGCGTCGCGTGAGCTGGCGCGGTGAGGTGGGTGTGGCGCCCAGGAGGTGCGGGCGGGTTCTGGGTGCCGGCGGCGTCGCGTGAGCTGGGTCGGTGAGGTGAGTGTGGCGCCCAGGAGGTGGTGGGTCGGGTTCTGGGTGCCAGTGAGATCGTGTGAGCTGGCGCGGTGAGGTGGGTGTGGCACCCAGGAGGTGGCGGGTCCGGTTCTGGGTGCCAGTGA
>WLDE01000126.1 GCA_009704985.1 Actinomycetota bacterium
AGACCGCGGGGAGGTCGAGCAGGAGGTGCTGCAGCAGCAGCACCTCGTTCGGGTTGCGCTCGAGCGCCTCGAGCGCGACGTGGATCCGCCGCACGGCGTGGGCGGCGACGTCGGGCCGCGCCGCGGTGCCGCGCACGAGGCTGTCGCGATACGCGGAGGCCATCACCCCGAGGCCGCTGCGCAGCTCGTCGGTGCGGTAGCGCCGCACCTCGCGGCGGTGTCGCTCCTCGAGCGCCTTGCGTCCGCTGCCGCGCTCGCCCGCCGCCGCGACCCGCTCCTCGAGCGCCGCGACCTCGGCCTCGTGGATCGGCACCAGCGACGCGGCGGCCTCGTCGGCGAGCCGGGTGATCTCCTCCACCAGTGCCACCACCGTGGTGCCGGTGCCGTCGAGTCGGGTGGGGATCGCCGCGAACGCGTCGCGACGACGGGCGAGTCCCGGGTCGCTCACGAGCACGCGGGCGCGGTCGAGGTTGCCGGCGGAGGCGGCGGCCGCCGAGGCCGCGACGTCCGGGTCGTGGCCCTCGCGCACGAGGGCCGCTGCGACGTCGGGTTCGGGGACCGGGGCGAACTCGATGCGCACGCACCGCGACGCGATGGTGACGAGGTCGTGGTCGACCTGGTCGGCGAGCACCACGAACACCGTGCTGGCGGGCGGCTCCTCCAGCGTCTTCAGCAGCCGCGCCGCGCCCTCGGCGGCGAGCAGGTGGAACTCGTCGAGGATCATGACCTTGCGGTCGCCCTCCACGGGTGCCAGTGCGGCGGTGCGCACGATCTCCTCGATCTGCTCCTTCGCGAGCGACGCACCCACGCGGCGCACCTCGCGCACGTCGGGATGCTCACCGGCGAGGGCGAGCCGGGCGTCGCGATGGTCGGGGTGGTCGCCACCTGCCAGCAGCGCGGCGGCGAAGGCGCGTGCCGCCTGGTCCTTGGTGGACCCGGGCGGGCCGACGAACAGGTACGCGTGGACGGGATCGGCCACGCAGGCGCGCAGCCGCTCGAGCGCACGCGGCTGGCCGACCACGCCGTCCCACACGCTGCGCACGGTGCTCGGGTCGTCCACGGTGTCCACGGAGGCGTCCATCCCCGTGCCTCAGATCCCGAGCCGGTCGTGCACGGCGCGGCGCACCGCGGTGGAGACGTCGTCGAGCGTGCCGTTGGCGTCGACGGTGACCCAGTGCGCCGGATCGGCGGCCGCCATGGTGGCGAAGCCGTCGCGGACGCGCACGTGGAACGCCTCGCTCTCGCGCTCGAAGCGATCGAGCTCGCGATGGCGCATGCGGGCCGTCTGCACCGCCGGATCGACGTCGAGGAACAGCACGAGCTCGGGCCAGGTGTCGGCGATGGCCCAGGCGTTGATGCGGCGGAGGTCGTCGACGTCGAGCCCGCGGCCGTGGCCCTGGTAGGCGAGGGTGGAGTGCACCGAGCGGTCGCTCACGACGTGGCGCCCGGCGGCGAGCGCCGGCCGCACGACCTCGTCGAGGTGCTGGGCGCGGTCGGCGGCGGTGAGGAGCGCCTCGGCGCGGTCGGTGAGGTCGGTGACGTCGGTGTCGTGGAGGATCGCCCGGATGCGGGCACCGATGGCGGTGCCGCCCGTCTCCCGGGTGAGCACGGCACCGAGCTCGGCGGCGAGGCGGGCCGCGTGGGTGCTCTTGCCGCACCCCTCGGCGCCCTCGAACGCGATGTACCGACCCCGCTCCACCGCAGCGACGCTACCGGCGGGCGTGTCCGCTGAACGTGAGACAGCTGACTCGACCTGCGGGACTCGGTGTCACTGCGGGGCACAGCAGGGCACAGGAGGGCGCGGCAGGCAGGGTGGCGCGCTGCGGTGTCGTGGCCACCGGTGTGAGGGAGGGAGGCGAACGTGGGCTCGCGGATCCCGGTCACGATCGCGGCCGCGTGCTTCCAGACGGCGCGCACGACGATGCAGCAGCGGTTGCGTGCCCAGCTGTCGGTGAGCGGCGCCGGCTTCGGCGGTCCGGCTGGCACCGCGGCCACGCCGCTGGCACACTGCGCACATGGCCACCGGGAGCGACCGCGGCAGGCGGGCGGGCACGACCCGTCGGAAGGGGATGCGGTTGCGCGACGTGCGCGACCCTCGGGCCGCGCGGCGCTGGTTCGTGTTCGACGTGGTGTTCATCGTCGCCGCCGTCGTCGCCATCGCGGTGTTCTGGTCGACGTCGCCGGACAACACCGGTGGTGGCACGTTCTTCACCGTCGTCGCCGTGGCCATGATCGCCAACACCGTGTGGGAGATGCGCAAGCTCTGGCCGGTGACCGGCTGGTCGCGCGCACGCGACACCGCCGGCGACGGCTGACCCGTCGCACCCGACCGATACCACCCGTTCAGACGACGGACCGGCCGAGGAAACGGGCGAACCCGACGAACGCGACGAGCGTGCTCGCACCGCAGGAGGTGGACGCGCTGTTCGAGACCGTCGTCCAGCTGCGAGCCCGCGGTCTCGCTGTCGTCGGGTCAGCCGCGTCGCGGCGAGCCCGACGCCTTCTTCGCCGCGCCGGTCTTCTTCGCCGCGGCCTTCTTCGTCGCGGTCTTCTTCGTCGCGGTCTTCTTCGTCGCGGCCTTCTCGGCGGGCGCCTTCTCGGTCGCGGCGGTCGCCCTCTTGGCCGCGGCCTTCTTCGTCGCCGCGGCCTTCTTCGCCGCCGGGCCGCCACGCTCGATGATCTGCTCGCGGCGGATGGCGAGCAGCTCGAAGGCACGCTCGGGCAGCATCGTCTCCAGCCGGTCACCCTTGCTGAGCGACGCGTTGGTCTCGCCGTCGGTGACGTAGACGCCGAACTTGCCGTCCTTCGCGACGACCGGCCGGTTGCTCACCGGGTCGACGCCGAACTCGCGCAGCGGACCCTTCGCCGCCAGGTTCGCGCCGCCGCCGCGACGGAACACCTTCGGCTGCTGGAAGATCAGCACGGCGTCCTCGAGCGTGATCGTGAGCAGCTGCTCCTCGGTGGAGATGTTGCGGAAGTCCTTGCCCTTCTGCACGTACGGGCCGTAGCGACCGTTGTTGGCCACGATCGGCTCACCGTCGGACGGATCGACGCCGAGGGTGCGCGGGAGCTGCAGCAGATCCTGCGCGTCGCGCACGGTGACGCGCTCGAGGGTCATCGTCTTGAACAGGCTCGCCATCTTCGGCTTGTCCAGACCGGGCGGCGGCTGGTCGGCGGTGCCCCACTGCACGTAGGGGCCGTAGCGGCCGTTCTTCGCGAACACGGGCAGGCCGTCGATCTCGCCGATCGGCTCGTCGCTCTTCGGCATCGCCAACAGCTCGAGCGCTTTGTCGACCGTGAGCTCGTCGGGCGTGAGGTCGTCGGGCACGCTGGCGGTGTCGTCGCCGCGCTTCACGTACGGCCCGTACTTGCCGGGCTTCACCACGATCTCCGTGCCGTCGGGGTCGACGCCGATCGGGAACGTGTTGATCTCCGCGGCGTCGATCTCGTCGAGGTTCTCGGCGACGAGCCGCTTGAGGCCGGGCAGCTGCTCCTCGGCGTCACCGAAGTAGAAGTCGCGCAGCCAGTCGACCTTGCCGCGCTCGTTGCGGGCGATGGAGTCGAGGTCCTCCTCCACGCGGGCGGTGAACGCGTAGTCGACGAGCTCGTCGAAGTGCTTCTCCATCAGCCCGACGACGGCGAACGCGGTCCAGGTGGGCACCAGCGCCTGGCCCTTCTTCCACACGTAACCGCGGTCCTGGACGGTCTGGATGATCGAGGCCCAGGTGGACGGGCGGCCGATGCCGAGCTCCTCGAGCTTCTTGACCAGCGACGCCTCGGTGTAGCGGGCCGGCGGCGAGGTGGCGTGACCCTCCGCAGTGAGGTGGTCGACGGCCACGGGCGCGCCGACGACCAGCGGCGGCAGCAACGCCTCGCGCTCCTCCGCCGCGGCATCGGGGGCGTCGTCGTCGGCGGACTCCACGTACACCTGGCGGTAGCCGGGGAACGTGATCGTGGTGCCGCTCGCAGCGAACTCGGCGTCGGTGCGGGCGTCGGGCAGCACGGCCACGGCACCGAGGCGCACGCTCACGGTGGTGCCGGTGGCATCGGCCATCTGCGACGCGAGGGTGCGCTGCCAGATCATCCGGTAGAGCATCAGCTCCTGACCGTTGAGCTCGTTGGCGAGCTGGTCGGGCGAACGCAGCGGCGTGGTGGGCCGGATCGCCTCGTGCGCCTCCTGCGCGTTCTTGATCTTGCTGGAGTACTGGCGCGGAGCATTGGAGAGGAACTGTGCGCCGTAGCTGCTGCTCACCTCGGCGCGCACCGCGGCGAGCGCCTCGTCGCTCAGGACGACGTTGTCGGTTCGCATGTAGGTGATGTAGCCACGCTCGTAGAGGCCCTGCGCGAGGCGCATCACCTGTGAGGCGCTGAGGCGCAGCTTGCGGCCACCCTCCTGCTGGAGGGTGGAGGTCATGAACGGCGCCTTGGGGCCGCTGCGGTACGGCTTCTCCTCGACGGAGCGCACCGTGAACTCGGCGCTGCCGAGGGCGTCGGCCAGCGCGCGGGCGCGCGCCTCGTCGACCACCACCACCTTGGCCTTCGTGCGGCCGTCGGGGCCGAAGTCCTTGCCGGTCGCGACGCGGGTGCCGTCGAGGGCGACCAGCGTGGCGGTGAAGGCCGGGGACGTGGCGGTGTGCAGGTCGACGTCCCAGTAGCCGGCGCTGACGAAGGCCATGCGCTCGCGCTCGCGCTCGACGATCAGCCGCACGCTGGGGCTCTGCACACGGCCGGCGGACAGGCCGCGGTTCACGCGGCGCCACAGCACCGGCGAGACCTCGTAGCCGTACAGGCGGTCGAGCAGCCGGCGGGTCTCGGCCGCGTCGACGAGGCCGTAGTCGAGGCCGCGCGGGTTGTTGACCGCCTGGTCGATCGCGCTCTTGGTGATCTCGTGGAACACCATCCGCTTCACCGGCACCTTCGGCTTCAGGTGCTCGAGGAGGTGCCAGCTGATGGCCTCGCCCTCGCGGTCCTCGTCGGTCGCGAGGTAGAGCTCGCTCGCGTCCTTCAGCGCCGCCTTCAGGTCCTTCACCACCTGCTTGCCCCGCTCGGTGAGCTCGTAGGTGGGGGCGAAGTCGTGGTCGACGTCGATGTTGAGGCCCTTGCTCGGCAGGTCGGCGACGTGGCCGACCGAGGCGCGCACGTCGAACGTCGACCCCAGGAACTTGGAGATGGTCTTCGCCTTGGCGGGCGATTCGACGATGACGAGTGGCTTGGCCATTGGCTGGTATCGCTACGGCATGTCCGAGGGGCTTGTCAAGCCACCTCGCTCGGGCCGACCGCGGACGGGGTCAGACGAGCTCGCGCTCGCGCAGGTCGTCGGGGTCGGTGTCGGGGTCGCCCGCGGCCGGCGCGGCGGGCCAGCCGACGGTGCCCGGAGCAGTGCCCGGTGCAGTGCCCGGTGCGGCGTTGGCGTGAGCCGGACCCTCGACGTTGAGGCTCGGCAGGATCCGGTCGAGCCAGCGCGGCAGCCACCAGTTGCGGGCACCGAGCAGCTCCATCGTGGCCGGCACCAGCAGCAGGCGGACCAGGGTGGCGTCGAGCAGCACGGCGACCGCGAGGCCGACGCCGAACAGCTTGATCACCCGCTCGTCCTCCAGCAGGAACGCACCGAACACGACGATCATGATCGCCGCGGCGGCGGTGATCACCTGGGCGGTGGCGGCCAGGCCGTCGGCGACCGAGGCGCGGGCGTCGCCGGTGCGGTCGAACTCCTCCTTCACCCGCGACAGCAGGAACACCTCGTAGTCCATCGAGAGCCCGAACACGATCGCGAACATCATCATCGGGGCGAACGGCTCCACGGGGGCGGGTTGGACGCCGAACAGGCTGCTGAGCCAGCCCCACTGGAAGATGGCGACCACCACGCCGTAGGCGGCGGCGATCGAGATGACGTTCATCAGCACGGCCTTCAGCGGCACGAGCAGCGAGCGGAACACCATCATCAGCAGCACGAACGACAGCAGCAGCACCACCCCGATGAAGACCGGGAGGCGGTCGGAGATGTACGAGGTGAAGTCGATCGACGCCGCGGTGGAGCCGGTGAGGTAGGCGGTGAGACCCGTGCCGGCGACGGCGGCGGGGATCACCGTGTCACGCAGACGGTTCACCGTGTCGACGGTCTCCTGATCCTGCGGCGCGCTGGTGGGGATCACCTGGAGGATCGCCGCGTCGGGCGCCGTCGGGTCGTCGGGGAACGCCGGCGACACGAACCGCACTCCGGGGTCGGCGGCGATCGCCTCGCCGAGCGCCGGCACGGCGGCGAAGGCGCTCGGGTCGGCGAGATCGACCACCACGACGAAGGGGCCGTTGAAGCCGGGACCGAAGCCCTCGGCCAGGAGGTCGTAGGCCTTGCGGGTGGTGGTGTCGGGGGCCGCGTTGCCCTCGTCGGCGAAGCCCATGCGCAGCGACAGCACGGGCGCGGCGAGGACACCGAGCACCACCAGACCGGCGCCGAGCGCCAGCCACGGGTGGTGTTGCACCACGCGGCTCCACTTGTACGGCAGCGTCGCGCTGGCGGGCTTGCGGCGTCGGGGCGGCAGCTCGCGGCGCAGCGGCTTCAGCACGAAGCCGGCGAGCAGCGTGACGACCGCGAGCGGGACGCCCACGAGCAGCGGGTCGACCGACAGGCCGGCACCGAACAGGGCGAGGGCGAGGAAGCCGGCGGCGATGATGCCGCGCCAGCGGGTCACCTCGACCCGGTGCTGGGCGAAGCCGAGCAGCGCCGGCAGCAGCGTGACCGACGCGAGCATCGTGACGGCGACGGTGGTGGCGGCGCCGATGCCGAGCCCCGACACGAACGCGAGGCCCATCAGCAGCATGCCGAGCAGCGACACGACGACGGTGATGCCGGCGAACACGACGGCACGACCTGCGGTGTCCATCGCCGAGAAGGTGGCCTGCTCGAAGTCCTGGCCCTCGTGGAGGTTCTCCCGGTAGCGGGTGACGATGAACAGGGCGTAGTCGATGCCGACGGCGAGGCCGATCATCGCGCCGAGGGTCGTCGCGAAGTCGGGCACGGTGGTGAGGTGGCTGAGCAGCCCGACGACGGAGATGCCGACGCCGACGCCGAACAGGGCGACGCCGATCGGCAGGCCCATCGCGAGCACCGAGCCGAACGCGAGGATCAGGACGATCACGGCGAACCCGAGGCCGATCAGCTCGGACTTCGGGGGCTCGAACTCGGCGAGTGCCTGTCCACCGATCTCGACGGTGAGTCCGTCGATCGACGGAAGGAGGTCGGCGATCTCGGATCCGACCTCGGCCATCTCCACCTGGTCGAGATCGCCCGACAGGTTCACCTGCGCGTAGGCGATGGAGCCCGTCGGGTCGATCTGGCCGATCGCGGCGGGGTCGTAGGGGCTGACGACGTCGACGCCGAAGATCGTGTTCACCTCGTCGAACAGGGTCGACATCGCGGCCTGCACCTCGGGGTCGGTGACGCCCTGTTCGGCCTGGAACACGATCGAGCCGCCCTGGCGGCCCGCACCCTGACCGGGGAACTCCTCCTCGAGCAGCTCGAAGCCGCTGGCGCTCTCGGAGGCGGGGATCTCGAACTGGCTGGAGTACCTCGAGCCGACGCCGGCGGTGACGAGACCGATGCCGACGAGTGCCAGCAACCAGGTGGCGAGCGTGGCGCGACGGTGCACGAAGCACCACCGTCCGAGACGAGCGATCATGGCGGGGGGTCGCTTCCTGTCGGGGGTGACGGGGGTGTGCCGGCGGCGGGGCCGACACCTGCCCTGGATGGTCCGGGGGAAACCGATCCGGGCAGGGAAACACTACCGTCGAGGGCATCGTGGAGCCTGTGGAGATGTCGCACGAGCGACCGGACGAGCGGCTGGGGTGGAACTCGTCGCTCGACGCGGCGTGGGCCGATCTCGGCGACCCCAGGCGGCCCGGCCGGGTGTCGCGGCTCGACCGGGGCTGGAGCACGATCGTGGTCCACCTCGACCGGCCACCCGTGCGGGCCCGCAACATCGGTGCCGACGTCGCCGTCGGCGACTGGGTGATCGTGAGTGACGACGGCGAGCGGGTCGACGCCGTCGTGCCGCGGTTCAGCGCCTTCACCCGCCGCGCCTCGTTCGAGGGCAACCGGGCGGTCGCGCACACGATCGCGGCGAACATCGACACCGTCGTGCTCGTCCACGCGCTCACGTCACCGCCCAACCAGCGCCGGCTGGAGCGCGAACTCGTGCTCGCGTTCGACAGCGGGGCCACCCCCGTGATCGTGGTCACCAAGGCCGACGCCGTCGACGACGCCGACGCCACCGTCGCCACGCTGGAGGAGGTCGCCGTCGGGGTGCCGGTGCTGCGGGCCAGCGGACGCACCGGCGAGGGCGTGGAGCAGCTGCGCGACCTGGTGCCGGTGGGGCGCACGATGGCGCTGCTGGGTGCGAGCGGCGTGGGCAAGAGCACCCTCATCAACGCGCTCGTCGGCGGCGAGCTGCTGCGCACGAGCGAGGTGCGCGAGAACGACCAGCGGGGCCGCCACACCACCACGGCCTGCGAGCTCGTGCGGCTGCCGGGTGACGACCACGGCTGGCTGATCGACACGCCGGGTGTGCGCGCGGTGAGCCTGTGGAGCAGCGGGCACGGCATCGAGCGGGCGTTCCGCGACGTGTTCGACCTGTCCGAGCGGTGCCGGTTCCGCGACTGCAAGCACGAGGACGAACCCGGGTGCGCGGTACACCGCGCGATCGAGCTCGGCCGCCTCGACCCCCGCCGTCTGGACGCGATGAAGCGTCTCGTGGCGGAGGAAGCCGCGCTGGAGGCCGAGCAGCGCGCCTGGGAGAAGGCCCAGGACCGCCGCGGCGTCCGCAAGCAGCGCCCCCGCTGACCGGTGGGCCGAGGGGTCGTATCGTCGGCCGCATGGACCCGACCGGCCCCACCACGTTCGGCGCGATGTTCCGGCGCGAGCGACCGCCCGAGCAGCTCGCCGGGTTCGCCCGCACCGTCGAGGCGGCCGGGCTCGACGAGGTGTGGATCGTGGAGGACTGCTTCTGGGCTGGGGGCCTCACGGCCGTCTCGGCCGCGCTCGCCGTGACCGGTCGGGTCACCGTCGGCATGGGCATCGTGCCGGCCGTGGCCCGCAACGCGGCGATCACCGCGATGGAGATGGCGGGGGTGGCCCGGATGTTCCCGGGCCGGTTCGTGGCCGGCGTCGGTCACGGGGTGGGGTCGTGGATGGGCCAGATCGGTGCCCTCCCGCCGTCACAGCTCGCCGCGCTGGAGGAGACGATCGACGCCGTCCGACGGCTGCTCGACGGCGACCGGCTCACGGTGCACGGTCGGCACGTCCGGCTCGAGGACGTCCAGCTGGTGTTCCCGCCCTCGCCCCGGCCTTCGATCGTCGTGGGCGTCACCGGACCCAGGGGCATCGACGTCACGGCCCGTGTTGCCGACGGCCTGCTGCTGCCCGAGGGGTCGAGCCCGGCGTTCGTGGCGGCGGCGACGGCCCGAATCGGGCGACCGGCTCCGTGCGTGGTGTACGTGCTGTTCGCGGTGGACGACGACGCCGATGCCGCTCGTGCCCGCGTGGCCGCGGCGGTCGACGTGTTCGCACCGGGCGACACCGACGAGCGGCTCGCGAAGCTGGGCACCGTGGAGGTCGTCGCGCCCGCCGACCGAGTGGAGCGCTACGCCGTCGCCGGCCGGCCCGACGACTGCGCCCGCGCGATCGACGCGTTGGTGTCGGCGGGCGCCACGAGCGTGGTGGTCGTGCCGTGCGTCGACGATCCCGCCGCGCAGGACGAGCAGATCCGGCGCTTCGCGGCCGAAGTGGTCCCGCTCGTCACCCGCCGCGCCGCGTGACGCGGGGTGGGGTCGTGGGTCAGAGCTCGCCGGCGTCGAGCAGGCGCAGCACCTCGGTCGCCCGCTCCTGCACGGCCGGCAGGTCGCCGAGTCTCTGGGCCGCACGCACCTGCTGCGCGACGCGCGGGTTGCGCACGAAGCGGGCCTCGTGGCGGGCGAGGAAGTCCCAGTAGAGCGTCGTGAACGGGCAGGCGTCCGGGCCGGTCCGCCTCGTGCGGTCGTAGCGGCATCCCCGGCAGTAGTCGCTCATCCGGTCGATGTAGGCGCCGCCCGCCGCGTACGGCTTGGTCGCCATCCGGCCGCCGTCGGCGTGCAGCGCCATCCCCACGACGTTGGGCACCATCACCCACTCCGCGCCGTCGACGAACCCGGCCCACATCCACCGCGTCATCGCCTGCGGGTCGATCCCTGCGATCAGCGCCAGGTTGCCGAGCACCATCAACCGCTGGATGTGGTGCACCCAGCCGTGGTCGTGCAGGGTCTGCAGCGTGGTGGCGAGGCAGCGCATCTGCGTGGGTGCCCGACCGGTGAGGGCGGGCGGGATCGGCCGGTGGGCGCCGAGCACGTTGGCCTCGCCGTACTCGCGACCCCAGAGCCAGTAGACACCCCACACGTACTCGCGCCAGCCGATCACCTGGCGGATGAAGCCCTCGGCGCTCGCGATCGGCACGAGCCCGGCGCGGTACGCGTCCTCGGCGGCCTCGACCACCTCGTCGGGGTGGAGGAGCCCGATGTTCAGGTACTGCGCCATCATCCCGTGGGCGAGGTGCCAGCTGGCGGTGAGCATCGCGTCCTCGTGCGGGCCGAAGCGGGGGAGGAGGTGCTCCACGAAGTGGTGCAGGCGGCGCAGCGCCTCGGCGCGCGACGTGGCCCACGTACCGTCGGGTGGCGCGCCCCACACGGTGTCCGGCAGATCGGCGAGCACCTGGCGGTCGAGGTCGTCGAGCGGCGTGGTGAGCGGCGCCGGCCAGTGGTTGCGACCGTCCTTCGGCGGACGCTCACGGTTGTCGGCGTCGTAGTTCCATCGGCCCGTGACCGGCTCGTCGCCGTCCATCAGCACGTCGAGCCGGCGGCGCTGCCACCGGTAGAAGTCCTCCATCTTCAGCTGCTTGCGGCCCGCCGCCCACGCGGCGAACTCGTCGGGGTGGCACAGGAACTGGTTCGACCGCACGAGCCGCACCCCGAGCCGCTCGAGCAGCTCCCACCCGTCGCGGCTCGCGGGTTCCATCGCCGTCACCTCGGGCGGCGCGAACTCCGCCCGGTGCGCGGCGAGGCCGGCGGCGAGCGACGGCGCGACGCGGTGGTCGACCTGCCACCCCTCGGCACGGCGCTCCTCGACGAAGCGTCGCAGCGACGCGATCACGAGGTGCGCGCGTTGGACGTGCCAGTGGTGCTGGGCGAGCTTGGCGGCGCTCTCCACCACGAGCAGCCGGTGCGTGGCGGGTGACGCCGCAGCGAGCGCGGACTGCCGGGGGTGCAGCTGGTCACCGAGCACCCACACCGTGGGCAGCGGCGGAGGGGTCATCACCCCAGACGGTCGCGTACCTCGATCGCTCGCGCCAATCCGGAGAGCTCGAAGCGTGCGCGGTGGCGCTCGTTGGTGCAGACGAGCACCAGGTCGCCGCCGGCCTCACGGGCCCGGCCGGCGAAGCCGAGCAGCACGCCGAGACCGGCGTCGTCGAGCACGTCGAGCCCGTCGAGGTCGACGGCGACGACGTCGCCGCGTGCATCGTTCAGGAGGCGGCCGAGCGCGTTGTGCAGCGCCGGCACCGACGCGAGATCGAGGTCGCCCTCGAGCACGAGCGCGGTGGTGCCGCCGAGCTGCAGGGTGCGACACCGGAGGTCCATCGGCGCGACGCTACCGGTGCGTTCCGTGCGCCCGGACCTGCCCGCCACGGGCCCCGTGCTCAGGGCGGTTCCCGCGCCATCACGGCCACCGCCCGGTGCGTGACGTCGCCGACGAGTGCGCCGATGAGCGGGACGTCGGTGCGCGTGCGCGACCGCACCTCCACCCGCACCACGTCGCCCGCCGCCGACACCCGGACACCCAGGTCGTCGAGGCCGAGCGGGGCTGCGGCGCGCGACGCGGCGGTGGTGGGCGACGCGGACACCGCGGCCGCCCGTGCCGCCTCGCGCGCCGCGTGCTGCGTGACGAGCTGGTCGCGCACCACCACCGCCACCTGGACGACCCCGAGCAGCACGAGGATCACGACCGGCAGCGCGAGCGCGAGCTCGACCACGGCCTGCCCGCGGTCGAGCCGGCCCCGATCGCCATGGTGCCGAGCGGAGGCGTCGAGCCCGTCGGACACGTCGTGCGCGTCAGATGCGGCCGAGCACCGCATCGATCACCCGGTCGAACAGTCGCCCGATGCGGCCGGCGCCGCCGCCGGCCGTGGCCCAGGTGACCACGAGCAGCGCCACCGCGGCGGCACCGAGCAGCACCAGTGCGTACTCGGTGGTGGCCTGGCCGGCGTCGCGGACGGTGCGGGACGCGACGGCACCGGGGTCGGCCGGGTCGTCGGTGTCCGGACTGGCGGCACCGGTGGCACGGGTGGACGGGGGCGGCGTGGTGAGCGCCACCTGGGCGCGGACGACGGGGCGGAGCAGCAGACGGTGCATGGCGGACCTCACGTGGTGCGTTGGGTGCGTTGGGTGCGTTGGGTGCGTTGGGTGCGGTGGTGCGGAGGGCGTCCCCGGGACGCCGATCGGGTTCGGGGATCGCCGGCTCACACCGAGCGAAGCGACGACAGGGCCCCGACGAGCAGCGGGCCGATCGCGATGCAGACGAACGAGGGCAGGGTGCAGCACACGAGGGGCACGGCGAGGCGCACCGGCAGCCGCCGCGCCTCGGCCTCGGCCAGTCGTCGCCGGTGGAGCCGTGCGTCGTCGGCGATGCGGTCGACCGTGGGCGCGAGCGGCAACCCCCACCGCTCGGCGGCCGCCACCGCCGACACGAGTCCGAGCACCCGGGTGCCCAGGTGGTCGACCAGCGCGTCGAGCGCGTCGACGAAGCGATCGCCGCGTTCGACCCGCCGGCCGACGTCGTCGATCGCGGCACGAGCGGCGGGGTGGACGTGCGGGGCGACGGCGGCGAGCGCCGCT
>WLDE01000127.1 GCA_009704985.1 Actinomycetota bacterium
CCGAAGGCGCCCGCGGCGCCCCACCGGCCGTACACGGCGGGTGCGGCGAACGCCGACAGCGTGGCGCCGAGCATGTTCATCGCGCCGGCGAGTCCCTGCGCGGCCGACGACCGTCCGCGCGGTGCGGCCGACGCGACGAGCGACTGGGTGGCGGGCACGCCGAGCGCCTGCACGGCGCCCTCCACGGCGAAGAGCAGCGCGATCACGATCGGGACGGTGAGCACGCCGTAGACGGCGGTGAGCGGCACCACCGCCACCACCGCGATCGTTGCGACCCGGAACGCGCCGTGGCGATCGGCGAGCCGGCCGCCGTACGTGGCGAGCAACGCGAACGGGAAGCCGTAGAGCAGGAAGCTGATCCCGATCAGCACGTTCGACGCCCCGCGGTCGGTCATGTAGCGGTCGAGGATCGCGTCGTACATCCCGACCGGGAAGAACAGCGCCATCGCCATCAGCACCGCGACCTGCATCTCGCGCAGGCGCAGCAGGTCCAGGCTCACGCCGTGCCGGCGCTCGGAGACCGGTGGGGTGGGCAGTGACCGCGGTGCGAGCGCGACCAGCGCCACGAAGGCGAACATGCCGCACACGAGGAACGGCCACCGCACGCCCAGCGGGCCGACGAGCACGCCGCCGATCACCGGTCCGGTGACGAAGCCGGCGAGCTCCACGCCGCCGAGCGTGCCGAGACGTTCGCCCATGCGGTCCGGGCTGGTGTTCGCGGCGATCGCGCGAGCCGCCGGGAGGAACAGGCCGTTCGACACCCCGACGATCGCGCGGGCGAGCACGAGCATCGGCAGCGACGACGACGCGGCGAACACCACGCTGCCGGTGATCGCGGCGACGAGCCCGGCGAGCAGCAGCGTCTTGGAGTGGCCACGGTCGGCGAGCGGGGCGAGCACGAGCTGGCTCACGAACCCGATGAGCATGCCGGCGCCGGCGATGAGCCCGAGGCCGGTGTCGGCGAAGCCGTACTCGTCCTGGAGGTCGCTGAGGAGCGAGAAGACGACCGAGTTCGCGATGCCGACGGACGCCGTGGCGAGCAGGAGTGCGATCCAGCCGGGCGGCGTGTCCTGGGCTACCCGTCCCATCGGTTGGGTCGGTCGGCGCGCACGCGCACGACGCCCGGCTCGTTCGGCAGGCAGAACGCGCGCACGACGTACTGCTCGCCGCCGGCCGTGAGCTCGGCGAGGGCCCACGAATCGCTGGAGTCGCGCAAGCCGTCGCCCAGCGGGTGGAGCGCGTCCACGTCGAGACCTGCGGTGTCGGCCTCGGCGTGCCACAGGCCGATGAGCCCGCGGCGCAGTTCGGGCTCGTCCATGAGGTCGTGGCCGGCGAGGCGCAGTTCGACGTTGGTGATGCTGACCGGCTGCACGCAGCACGGGTCGATCACGTCGCCGCCGAGCTCGCCGTCGAGCATCACCACCACGGGGCCGGGGTGCAGGTCGTCGCCGCCGGTGACACCACCGACGAAGCCGTACTTCACGACCGGGAAGCCGTCGTCGCCCGTGGTCTCCACCCGAACACGATCGCCCGGCCGCAGGATCATCAACGGCCCTCCGTGACGGTGCCGGTGATCGCACCGGCCGGTCCGGCGGCGGCGGACGCCTCGGCGATCACGGCGTCGCTCAGTTGCGGCCAGAGCCGCAGGGCGTCGGCGGCCCACTCGTCG
Source organism: Actinomycetota bacterium (assembly GCA_009704985.1). GTDB lineage: Bacteria > Actinomycetota > Acidimicrobiia > Acidimicrobiales > Ilumatobacteraceae > VFMC01. Next base: position 1,670 of record WLDE01000127.1, read on the forward strand.
AAGGGACGATCGGTCAATGCCACGCAGGCGACAGCACGGTCGTGTACGGCCCCCAGGTCCACCCACAGAAGGGTACCGGCCCCGCCGAAGTGTCCGAACGCTCCGGTGGAATTGCGCGACCCCGTCCAGTGGGGCTGCTTGGTGCCGCGGATCTCGACGCCGAGCCCCCACACGCAGTCGTCGTAGGTGCCGACGCCGGGCACCACGCCGCGCAGGCCGCCGAACACGGGCGCCACGGCGGAGGCCGCCGTGGCTGGCGAGAGCAGCGTGGGCGTGATCAGCTCCAGCGCGAAGCACACCGTGTCGGCGAGCGTGCTCCACACGGCGTAGGCCGGTGAGCCGCGCAGCTCGCTCGCGGTCATGCCGAGCGGCTGGAACACGGCCTCGGCGAGGTACTGCGCGAACGGCATACCGGCGGCCGCGGCGACGTGGTCGGCGGCGAGCTCGATGCCGCCGTTGGAGTAGATGCGCCGCTTGCCTGGAGCGCTGATCGGGTCGCGGCCGTCGAAGGGGTAGCCGCCGGCGTGGGCGAGCAGGTGGCGCAGGGTGCAGCTCGGCTGACCGACCGGATCGTCGAGGGAGACGATGCCCTCCTCGACCGCGACGAGCGCCGCCCAGGCCGTCATCGGCTTCGAGATCGACGCGAGGCGGTACGAGTGGTACGGATCGCCGTGCGTGACGACGACGGGCACGGTCCCCGGCGCGACGACGATCGACGCGGCACTCACGTGGGGCACGGGCCAGGTGTCGACGAGGTCGAGCGCCGTCATCGCGGAACCCGGTGCGGTGTCGCCGTCCTCGGGCCGGTTCAGGCGAGTCCGGACGAGCGGAGCGACTCGGCCACGTGGAATGCCAGGTCGAGGCTCTGGCGGGCGTTGAGCCGCGGGTCGCACACGGTCTGGTAGCGGTCGGCCAGTTCGGTGTCGAGGATCTTGTCGGCACCGCCGAGGCACTCGGTGACGTTGTCGCCGGTGAGCTCGACGTGGATGCCGCCGGGCCAGGTGCCCTCGCCGTGGTGGGCGCGGACGAAGCCGTCGATCTCGGCGCAGATGTCGGCGAAGTCGCGGGTCTTGTGCCCGGTGGACGACGTGAACGTGTTGCCGTGCATCGGGTCGCACGCCCACACCACCGGGTGGCCGGCGTCGCGGACCGCGCGCAGGATGGCGGGCAGCGCGGCCTCCACCTTGCCCGCGCCCATGCGGCTGATGAGCGTCAGGCGACCGGGGATGTGTGCGGGGTTGAGCCGCTCGCACAGCTCGAGTACGTAGTCCGTTGGGGTGGTCGGGCCGATCTTGCAGCCGATCGGGTTGCCGACGCCGCGGAGGAACTCGACGTGCGCGCCGTCGAGCTCGCGGGTGCGCTCGCCGATCCAGAGCATGTGCGCCGAGCAGTCGTACCAGCCGCCGGTGAGCGAGTCCTGGCGGGTGAGGGCTTCCTCGTAGCCGAGCAGCAGCGCCTCGTGGCTGGTGTAGACGTCGACCTCGCTGAGGTTGTGGTTGTTCTCCACCTCGACGCCGCAGGCACGCATGAACTTGAGCGCCCGGTCGATCTCGTTGGCGAGCTGCTCGTAGCGGCGGCCCTCGGGGCTCGACTCGACGAACTCCTGGGTCCACGCGTGGACGCGCGTGAGATCTGCGAAGCCGCCCTTGGTGAAGGCGCGCACGAGGTTCAGCGTGGATGCCGACTGGTGGTACGCCTGCACGAGCCGCTCGGGGTTCGGGATGCGGGCGGCCTCGGTGGGCGTGGGATCGTTCACGATGTGGCCGCGGAAGCTGGGCAGCTCGAGGTCGCCGATCTTCTCGAACGCCGACGAGCGGGGCTTCGCGAACTGGCCGGCCATACGGCCGACCTTCACCACGGGCACGCCGAGGCTGTAGGTGAGCACGACGGCCATCTGCAGGATGACGCGCAGCTTCTCGCGGATGTTGACCGCGGAGAACTCCTCGAAGCTCTCGGCGCAGTCGCCGGCCTGGAGCAGGAACGCGTTGCCGGCGGCCACCTTCGCGAGCGACGACTGCAGCGACCGTGCCTCACCGGCGAAGACGAGCGGGGGATAGGACGAGATCTGCTTCAACGCCCGGTCGAGCTCGCCCGGATCGGGCCAGTCGGGTTGTTGGTTCGCCGGGTACGCGTGCCACGACGAGGGGCTCCAGTCCTTTGCCACGGCTGAAATGCTAGCGACGGGCCTCCAGCTGGCGGCAGAGGGAATCGCCGGGCTCGGCGTCGATCGTGGCGGTGGCGCCGGGGAGCGCGGCCCCCTGCGGTGCGGCGAACAGGAACGCCTCGGAGCCGGCGGTGGGGGTGTGATCGCCGGCGCGTGCGGACAGCTGGCCGTTCACGGGGTCGGCGATGACCTCGAACGCGAGCGTGCCGTCGGCGGGTGGGGCGAACGGGGCGCCGAGGGCCTGGGCGCCGCCGGTGCCGTCCGCGGCGGGGTCCACCACGGCCTCGAGCTGGACGCCGCCGGAGGTGCGCACCGCCGTGACGCTCCAGTCGTCGCCGGCGGCGACGAGGGTGCGCTCGTCCTGGAGGCGCACGGTGCCGCGCAGGCTGCGACCGTCGTTGCTCCGTTCGAGCGCCACGAGCACGCCCTGCTCGGCGATGTACACCGCGCTGCACCGATCGATCGCCGGGTCGCGGTCGAGCACCACCACGCCGTCACGCGGAACCGGTGCGCCGGGCACGAGGTCGACGAGCGCCGGTGCCGGGTCGCCGAACACCCAGCCGTCCACGCGGTAGCGCCACTCGGTGAAGCCGGGCTCCTTGAGTTGCTGGGTCCACAGCGCGAGGGCGACGTTGCACCAGGTGCCCCAGGCGACGAGCGCGACGGCGCCGACGCGAGCGGCGCGCCGCCACGACGGAGTGGGGAGGCGGAGCGCGGCGGCGCACATCGCGGCGGGGGCGAGCAGCATCGGCAGCATGTCGACCAGGTAGCGGTTGCCGATGAAGCCGATCGTGAACGTGGGCACGGCCGCGACCACGCCGCCGGCGGCGAGGGCGACGACGGTCCAGGCCCGGGCGCGCACGGCGAGCACCACACCGACCAGTGCGAGCACGACGAGCAACGTGGCCGACGTGGTCAGCGACGCGGACGGGGTGATCGTCTCGAGCGGGTACGAGCCGCGGTCGGTGGCGAGCGGGCCGTAGCGGACGAAGGGGAACAGCCGCTCGAGGCGCACCGTGTCCGGGCGCACGTACTGCACGAGCGTGGTCTCGAGGAAGCGGGGCGAGAAGAAGCTGTCGCCGTTGCCGGCGAACCACGCCGCGCGGGTGGGGTCGTTGATGCTGAGCAGCTGGAGCTGGCCCGGCAGTGCGGTGGGGGATCCGAACTTCGCCCAGTTGATGCCGGTGTGGACCACGAACCCGACGGCCGAGGCAGCCACGGTCGCGACCGCGGTGATCATCGCCGGGGCACCGGTACGCCCGCGATCGTTCTGGTCGCGCATCTTCCCGGATCTCGCCACGATGCGCGACCAGAACACGGGGACGGCGAGGACGAGGCACGCCCCGACGGCCACACCCAGGCCGACGGAGGCGCGCGTGGTGATGCCGGCGGCGATCGGGAACCCGACGGCGAGGAGTTGGCGGCGGGTGGGGGAGTCGCCGGCGTCGAGCACGTCGAGCAACCGCACCACCCCGGCGAGGGTCCACACGGCGAACGCCGCCGCCCACAGCTCGGTCTCGTGGTACACGCTCACCCAGCCGGCCAGGAACAGCACCGGCGAGCACACGGCGGCGGCGACGAAGCCGGCCACCCGCCACGGGCTCGCCGCGCCGCGCCACCTCGCGGCGACGTGCCGGACGAGGTGGGTGCAGCCGGTTGCGTACGCGGCGAACGCGACGATCATCGACAGGCGGGCGAGCCGTCCGGCGAACACGTCGCCGAACACGGCGAACGGCACGCGCACGAACGCGAGGAACGACCCGTAGTACAGGTACGTGCGGCCGTCGATCAGGAAGCCCTCCGGCCCCGGCACCTCCGGTCGCACGTGCAGCCGCAGTCGCAGGAACGCCCGCGCCTGCTCGTCGTAGAAGTCGTTGCTGAACGCCTCGCGGACGAACAGCTCCCACGGCCGCCCGCGGCACACGATCAGCGCGAACACCACCGTCGCGGTGACGGTGACGGCGCGGGCCGCGCGGATGGCGGGGTCAGCCGGCCGCGTCGGTCGCCACATCGAGCGGCGCATCGAGCGCGGGGATCACGTCGAGCTCGTAGACGAACTGGTAGGCGAACATCGTCGGCCACAGCCGCACGAGCGCTCGGTCGACGAGCGCGGCGAGCCGGCCGGGGCCGCGCTCGGTGCGCAGCTTCAGCGCGTCGAACGGCAGGCCGGTGTGGCGGCGCTCGATCGGCTGCAGGCCCGCCTGCTTGGCGAGCCGCACGAACGAGCGGCGGGTGAAGAACCGGACGTGGGTGGCGTCGAGGATGCCGCGCTGGTCGTAGTCGAACAGGCCCAGTGCGGTTCGGGTGCGCGGGTACCAGTGCGAGATGTTGGGGACGCTGGCGATCACGGTGCCGCCTGGGCGCAGACGGTGCGACATCTCCTGCATCAGCTGCTGCGGGGTGCGGACGTGCTCGATGACGTCGGCGGCCACCACGACGTCGAAGTCGCCGCCCACCTCGTCGGGCAACCCGCGTTCGAGGTCGGCCCGGACGAACCGGTGCATGCGGCCGCGCACGCCCGCCTCCTCGGCGATGTCGACGCCGGTGACCTCGTGGCCCTGGGCGGTGAGCGCCTCGGCGAGCCAGCCGGGACCGCAGCCGACGTCGAGCACTCGCATCGGCGGGCGTGACTGCATGAACTGCAGCACCCGGCCGTGCGAGCTGTGCGCGGACGGCTTGTAGGCGTAGGGCTCGGTGACCCGGCCGACGTCGCCGGCGCCGAAGCCGGTGCGGCCGAGGCGGTGGCGCACGGTGTCGATCATGATGTCGCGGGCGTAGGCGATGCCGTTGACCCGGCAGATCTCGTCGCCGTAGTACGTGGGGATCGGCACCTCGACGATCTTCTTCTTCGCGGCGGCGAGTTGCAGGATGATCTCGGTGTCGAAGTCGAAGCCGTCGCTGTTGCCCACGAAGGGCAGCTCGGCGAGGGCGCTGACGCGGTAGGCGCGGTAGCCCGAGTGCCACTCGCTGAGCCGCAGGCCGGTGATCGCGTTCTGGGTGGTCGTGAGGATCCGGTTGCCGACGTACTTGTACATCGGCATGCCGCCCTGCCGGGCGCCGCCGGGGGTCATCATCCGGCTGCCGAACACGGCGTCGGCGTCGCCCTCGACGATCGGGGCGATCATCTCGTGCATCACCTCAGGGGCGTACTGCCCGTCGCCGTGGAGCAGCACCACGACGTCCCAGCCGTGGTTGACCGCGTAGGTGTACCCGGCCTTCTGGTTGCCGCCGTAGCCGAGGTTCTGCGGGTGGCGGACCACGGTGAGGTGCAGGTCGGTGCCGCGCTGCAGGTACTCCGTCGCGACGCTGAAGGTGAGGTCGGTGGAGTGGTCGTCCTGGACGAGCACCTCGGCGAGTTCGCGGCGCATCTCGGGCCGGATGCGGTCGAGGACGTCGACGAGTGTGGTTTCCGCGTTGTACGCGACGACGAGTACGCCGACCTTCATAACGAGGGTCGAGCGTACTCGTCGTACGTCGGACTGGGTTGGAGCCTGGGGCCGGCCGTGCGGCCGATGCCGATCAGGCGGCCAGGATGCGGACGGCGTCCTCGCGGAGGCCGGCGACCGCACGGCTGACGAGACGGCGGGCGGCCTCGGCGGTGACGCCAAGGTTCTCGCCGACCTCGCGGAAGCTCTTGCGCTCGCCGTCGATCAGGCCGAAGCGGGCCTCGACCGCGTAGCGGGCACGCTTGTCGAGGGTGCCGAGCAACTCGTCGAGGAGGTCGCTGTCGACCATGGCCATGACGGCGTCCTCGGGGGTGCCGTCGCCGTTGGCCATGAGGTCGCCGAGGGTGGCGTCGCCGTCGTCACCGATGGTCTTGTCGAGCGAGACCGGGGTGGTGAGGCGGTGCAGTTCGGCGTTGCCGACGTCGAGGGTCTCGCCGTCGCCCGAGGCCTGGCGCAGCGCAGCACGGAGGCTGGCCGAGCGGTCGCCCGGGATGCGGATGAGGCTGGCCTTCTGGTCGAGCGCACGGCCGATGGCCTGGCGGATCCAGAAGGTGGCGTAGGTGGAGAACTTGAAGCCGCGGCGCCAGTCGAACTTGTCGACGGCGTGCTCGAGCCCGAGGTTGCCCTCCTGGATGAGGTCGAGCAGGTCCATGCCCTGGGGCAGGGGGTAGCGGCGGGCGATGCTGACCACGAGGCGGAGGTTGGAGCGGATGAAGCGATCCTTGGCGTCTGCCGCAGCAGCGACCTGGGCCTTGAGGGCGGCCCCCTTCTCGCCCTTGGCGAGGCGCTCGGCGGCCTCGCGGCCGGCCTCGATGACGCGCGACAGTTCGCGCTCTTCCTCCGCGTTGAGCAAGGAAACCTTGCCGATATCGTTCAGGTACAGTCCGATTGAGTCATTCATGGCGTCTCTCTTCAACTTCTACGTACGGCGTCCGATTCCGGTTGGACGGCGTGCCTGATGGCACAGGGATCCGCTTCACGATGGTGTGAGGACGTGCGGACCTGACGGGACCGGCCGGAACCGGGGATGAGGGCCGAGCCGATGGCGGGGGTGTCGGCGCGGGTCGATGTGGGGGGACAAAGAACAGTACTACATCTGTCAACGTCTGTCCCGCCAGAAGGTGCCGTCTTGGTCGTTTCTTGCATGGAACTTGTCGAGCTCTCGGGCGCGCAGCGTGGCGAGCGGTGCCGTGCGGGACGTCGGCGGGTGCGGGTTCGCACCTAGACTGGTGAGCCGTGTCCTCACCTGGTGCTGAACGGCCGTCGGGCCGCGCGATCGGTCTGTTCGGGGGCACCTTCGACCCGCCGCACGTGGGCCATCTGGTGACGGCGGTGAACGTCCGCCATGCGCTGTCGCTCGACGTGGTGATCCTGATGGTGGCCAACGTGCCCTGGCAGAAGCAGGGGACGCGCCCGATCACCCCCGCTCCGGACCGGTTCGCGATGGTGGAGGCGGCGGTCGCCGACGTGGCGGGGCTGGAGGCGGGCGACCTGGAGATCCGCCGCGGCGGCGCCAGCTACACCGCCGACACGCTGGCCGCGCTCGCCGAGGCCGAGCCGGGTGCAAGGCTGTTCACCATCGTGGGCGACGACGCTGCGGCCAACATCACCACCTGGGAACGCCACGACGAGGTGGTCGACCGGTCGACCCTCGTCGTCGTCGACCGTCCCGGTGCGCCGGTGGAGCTGCCGTCGGGGTTCGACTGGGTGCGGGTGGAGGTGCCTCGGCTCGAGGTGTCGAGCACGGACCTGCGGGCTCGGGTGGTGGACGGGCGTCCGCTCGACTATCTGGTGACCGATCCGGTGCTGCAGATCATCCGTGAGCGTGGGTTGTACCGCGAGGCAGCGGTCAACGGTGTGCCGGCCGACGTGGTGGTCGGTGGCGCGGCCGCGGCGGATCGGGCATGAGCGCGATCCCGGGGCGTCGCAAGCGGCGCACGGTCGCGATGTTCGTCACCACCCTGCTCGTGCTGCTGTCGGTGCCGGCGCTCGGCTGGGTTGGGGTGCGGGCGGTGCTCGACTCCACGGGCGGTCGCGACGCGCTGGCCGACAACCTGCCGGTGCAGGCCTTCCCGAGCACCCCGACCGCGCTGTACCTGACGACCGACGCCGCAGGGGTCCTCACCAGCGCCACCGTGTTCGTGCTCGCGCCGGCAGGCGTTGGTGGCAGCATCGTGTCGGTGCCGGTGAACGCGGACATCGGGTTCGCCGACGACGCCCGGCAGTCGCTGCAGCAGGTGTACGCCGAGGGCGGGGTGGACGCGACGGCGCTGGCGGTGGAGTCGTTGGTGCTGGTGTCGTTCAACGTGGTGGAGGTGGTGGACGAGGCGACGGTCACCGAGATGCTGCTGCCGTTCGCGCCGCTCACGATCACGCTCACCAGCGACGTCCGCATCGGTGACGGCGAGAGCGAGATCCCGAGCGCCGACGAGGTGCTGCGGGCGGGCACCGTGGTGCTGGATGCCGAGATGTCGGCCCGGGTGATGTTCGCCGGCGCCGGCCAGGGCGACGAGACCGGTCGGAAGGGCAACCTCGAGGGGTTGTGGGCCGGGTTCGCCGCTTCCGTGAGCGGCGGGCGGGCGACCACGCTGCCGACGAACGTCGCGCCGGTCACGATGGACGAGTTCGTCACCCGGTTGGTGGCGGCGAGGGTGCAGAGCCGTGGGCTCACCACGCTGCCGCTCACCGAGGAGCAGAACCCCGGTGGTGGCGACGTCGTGCAGCTCGATCAGTCGGAGGCCGTGTTCGTGTTCGCGAGCGTGGCGCCGGGGTCGATGTCGGCGCCGAAGCTGGGTCCGGTGTTCCGGGTGGAGGCCCCGCCGGGGTACGACCTGCAGGTGAAGCTGACGATCGACAAGATCCTCTTCGTCGGGGCCAACGTGATCTCGGTGGACACGTCGGCGCCGAGCCGGCCGGACACCCTGTTCTTCGTGCCCGACGAGGTGAACCGCGACCGTGCGCAGATCACCGACGAGATCTTCGGCACCATCGTGTTCGCCGAACCGACCGTGCGCATCGATGGTGTCGACGTGACGCTCGTGCTCGGTACCGACTATCTCTCGAGTGTGGAGACCTGATGCCCGACCGCTTCCCCGAGTCCACCGCCCTCGCCTGCGTGGCGGCCCGCGCCGCGGACGACAAGAAGGCCGACGACACGATCGTGCTGAACGTGGGCGAGCTGCTCGGCATCACCGAGTACTTCGTGGTGACGTCGGCGTCGAACCGGCGCCTGGTGCGTACGATCGTCGAGTCGATCGAGGAGCAGGTGCGCGAGCAGCTGCAGCGGTCGCCGCTGCGGCTGGAGGGACTCACCGAGCAGCAGTGGGTGCTGATGGACTACGGCGACGTGGTGGTGCACGTGTTCACCGAGGAACAGCGCCAGTACTACGAGATCGAGCGTCTGTACCGCGACGTGCCGCGGGTGGACTGGGCCGCCGAGGCCCCCGCCGAGCAGCGCTGACGATCTGCTGCGTGCCCGCCTCGGGCGGTCGTTCGGTCCGGATCACCCCTCGGGATCGCCCGTCCGGGCGTGATCGCTGTCACTGATCGGAACATCCGTTCCATCTCTAGCGTTGATGGACGCATGAACCTCGCCCTGTCCGGCCCGTTCGACACGGGCAAGCTCCCTCGGATCGCCCCCGAGCCCGTCACCGTGACGGTCGCTCGGCGCATCCGACCCGGGGCCGAGGCGCAGTTCCTGTGCTGGGCCGACGAGCTCGTCGCCGCCGTGCGCGAGTTCCCCGGCAGCCTCGGCGCTGCCGTGTTCCATCCGGGTGAGGCCGGTGGTGAGTACCAGGTGGTGGTTCGGTTCGCCGACGGACTGAGCCTGCGCGAGTGGGAACGCAGCGAGGTGCGCGACCGGCTGATGGCGCGCAGCGAGCAGTTCGTGGTGACCGCCCGCATGCAGCGCACCGTCGGGGTGGAGGAGTGGTTCGAGGCCGCCGGGCACGCCGAGCCGAAACGTCCCTGGTGGCAGCGGTTGCTGGTGGACATGGCGTGGGTGTTCCCGGTGTCGCTGCTGTCGTCGTTGTTCGTGGCGCCGGTGGTGCGCGACCTGCCGCTCGCGGTGCGGGTGCTGATCGGTGTGGCCGTGATCACGGTGGCGCTGCAGGTGGTGATCTCGCCGGCTCGACGACGCCTGCGGGCGCTGCGCCGTCTCTGACGACCGATCGTGCGGATCGGGCGGCGACACCGCTCGTCACGGATCCGCATCGACACATGCAGATCTGCATGTAGCTTCTCGTCATGTCCAAGACGGTGCAGATCCGCGACATCGACGACGAGGTCTACGAAGCGTTGGCGAAGCGCGCAGCGGAGGTGGGCGCTTCGGTGCCGGAGTTCCTGCGACGCGAGATCGAGCGTCTCGCTGCTCGACCGTCGATCAACGAATGGCTCGAGCGAACCAGGCGTCGGCCCGGTACCAGTCCTCGTCGGGACACGTTGGAAGCCCTGGACGAGCTTCGCGGGCCGTGGCCTGCGTGATCGGTGGCGCAGGATGATCGTGGTCGACGCGTCGTGCCTGTTCGAGGTGGTCACCGACTCCGATCGGGCGGAGGTGATCAGGGGCCGCCTCGCGCTCGACCCCGACCATGCGGCACCGCACATCGTCGACATCGAGGTGTTCGGCCTGATCCGACGCGATCACCTGCTCGGTGGGCTCGACGAGACGGCGGCGGCGTTGGCCGTGGACGACCTGCGCTCGTGGCCCGGTGAGCGGTACGGGCACCGCGGTCTGCTCGAGCGGGCGTGGGAGCTGCGTCACTCGGTGCGGGGATGGGATGCGGCGTACGTCGCGCTCGCGGAGGTGCTCGGCGCCACGCTGGTGACGCTCGACAGCCGGCTCGCTCGTGCGACTGGGCCGCGATGCGTGATCGAGTGCCTCGACGTCTGACCCCACGTGGCGACGTGGTGAGGCGTGATCGAACGCGACGTTGGGATCGCTCGGTCGCGCTTGATAATCTCGCTCCGCCCTCGATCGAGAGCGAGGGGCTGTAGCTCAGTTGGCAGAGCGCTTCCATGGCATGGAAGAGGTCAGGGGTTCAATTCCCCTCAGCTCCACGAAAAACACCTGGTCGCAGACTATTTCTGAAGGTCTGTTCGATCGGTGTTTCGGGTGGGGGACCAACGGGGGGACCTACACGATTCGAGAGGTTGCTTCGGCCGAGCCGGGTCGTTTCGCGTTATGCCTGGTCAGCGAGTTGCGCTCGATTCGCAAACGGTTGACCTCTTCCACGTTCTGGAGTGATCAACGGTGCGTTGGTCCGGCTGATGAACCGTGGTCGGGATGTGGGGGGTCGTTGTCGGTTCGGTGGATGGTGTGGGTGCGCCGAGGGCGTGGCAGGCGTTGGGCGGCGGTGTGCTCGGCTGCCGCGGTGGTCGGGTCGTTGCTGTTGGTCGGGTCTGCAGGACGTGGCAACGTGATTGCGGCACCGCCACCGGTGTATACGCCGG
>WLDE01000128.1 GCA_009704985.1 Actinomycetota bacterium
GCCCAGCCCGATCACGACGCCGTCGACGTGCGGCACCTCGTGGAGGCCGTGCACGCCCGGTCGCACCAGCTGTTCAGCGGCAAGCTCGACCGCAGCGTCCTCGGGTTCGCGGAGCGGGCGATCGTCGCCGCCGTCCGGGCGCCCGAGGGCGACTTCCGCGACTGGGCGGCGATCGAGGCCTGGGCCGCCGGCATCGCCGGTCAGCTCGTCACCACGGCCGTCTGACCGGCGGTCCGACCCCCTGTCCGGGCGTCGCAGTCACGGGAGCAGGTTCAGGGCAGCGGGGTGCCGGCGAGCACCCGCTCCACGAGCGCGAGCTCGTCGGGGGTGGTGGGCACGCGCGGGGTGATCGCCCCCTCGGCCACCAGCTGCGGCAGGCGCCCCACCCGCACGTCCGGGTCGAACGCCACGATCACCAGGCCCGGGTCGGCCGTCGCCACGTCGGGGCTGCCGGCGACGAGTTCGAACGCGCGCCGGGCGTCGGCCGAGCGATCGGCCCAGTCGCCGGACGCGTTCACCAGCAGCCGCACGTTGGACGCGAGCGCCAGGGCCACGATCACGCGGCCCACCACCAGGGCACGCCGGTCGAGGCGCCGCAGCTGATCGATCGCCAACCCGAACGGCACCGCCAGCGCCATCGCCGACATGTAGAGGTAGCGGGGTGACGCGGCGGAGTCGAGGCCGAACGCCGCACGCTGCCACCCGATCGCGAGCAGCACCGGCAGCGGCAGCACCGCCAGGACGGTGACCAGCGATCGGGTGCGCCGGTCGAGCGGGGTGAGGAACACCACGACGGCGATGCCGAGCACCGCGGCCCCGGCGAACAGGATCTGCCACGTCATCGCGTTGAACGTCGCGGTGAGCGCGAGACGGGCGAAGCGCACGGCGCCGGTGGCCGACGCGTCGCCCGACTCCCCGGCCGGGTCGCTGCCCCAGGTGAACAACCACCAGCTGTAGATCAGCGCCTGCGGGCCGACCGCCACGGCGGCGGCCGTCCAGCGTCGCCGCCAGGCCAGCACCGCGAACACGGCGGCGGCGTAGAACGGTCCGAACGCGCTCGAGCTCACGCCGACGATGCCGACGACCGCACCGATCGCGTCGCGCCGACCGACCGGTCCGTCGTGGTCGACCAGCAGCAGGTGGGCGAAGAATGCGACGAGCGACAGGTTGTACGTCACCTGCACCGCGAACACGACGTTCTCCCAGCCGCTGCCGAACAGCAGCATGAGGGAGCACACCAGCACCGTGGTCCAGCGGCTCACCCCGGCGCGGGTGCACAGCCGGTGCAGCAGCAGCACCGCGGCCAGGTGGAGCGCCATGTTGGCGGCCAGGTACGGCCAGTACACGTCGATGCCGACGACGCCCTGGATCGCCGCGAACACGAGCAGCGGTGGCGTCATCCAGTGCCCGTCCTGGGCGGTGAACAGCCAGTCGGCCACGCCCAGCTGTTCGCGCATCGTGGGCCGGGTGAGGACGAACGCCCAGTCGTCGCGGACGAACCACTGGTCGCGCCCGATGACGACGAACAGCACGAGCGACGCGCCGACGATCGCGATCCACACGCGCTGCGGCGTGAGCCAGGCGCGCACCCCGACCGGTGCGGGCTGCGGGTCGATCGGCGTCGTCGGCCCGGTCATCGGCTCGGTCATCGGCTCGGTCATCGGCGCCGCACCACCACACGCCACCAGAGCTGCAGGAGCTGCACCGCGCTGCGGGCGATCGCCGGCAGGCGGAAGAACTGCGACCGTCCCGACGGGCGGGGGTAGTGGTGCACCGGCACCTCCACGAAGCGGGCGCCCTGCTCGGTGAAGCTGCGCATCATCTCCACGCAGATCACGCCGCTCGTCGACGTGAGCGGCCGGTCGGTGACGAGGCGTCGCCGGAACATGCGGAAGTCGCAGTCGGTGTCGCGCACCGGCAACCGGAACAGCAGCTTCACGACGTGGTGGTACACGCGACCGATCACCTTGCGGTACCACGAGTCGCCACGGCCGAGCTTGTAGCCCTGCACGACGTCGACGTCGTCGGTCGCGAGCGGCACCATCGCCGAGGCCTCGCGGGCGTCGTACTGGGCGTCGCCGTCGGTGTACCAGATCCAGTCGTGGCGGGCGGCGGCGAAGCCGGTGATCAGCGCCCCGCCGTAGCCACGGTTCTGCTCGTGGTGGATCGGTCGCAGCCACGGCCGGGTGGTGGCGAGCCGGTCGAGCACCTCGCGTGAGCCGTCGGCCGAGCCGTCGTTCACCACCACCACCTCCACCTCGTCCACCAGCGGCGACAGCGCTGCGTACGCGTGGTCGACGAGCTGGCCGATCGTGGCGGCGTCGTTGTAGCAGGGGAACATCGCCGTCACGGATCGCACCGCGCTCACGCCGTCACCCCCTGCGCCGTGCCGGCCGAGCCGGTCGAGCCGGCGTCCGCCGCGGCCAGTGCGGCGAGGGCCTCGCACACCCGCTCGACCTCGTCGTCGCGGAGCTGCGGGAAGCACGGCAGCGAGAGGCACTCCGCCGCCCAGGCCTCCGCCTCGGGACACGGGGTTCGGGTGAGGTGGCGGTAGGCGGGCTGCTGGGTGAGCGCGAGTGGGTAGTGCACCCCTGTTCCGACGCCCGAGGAGGCCAAACGGTTCCGCGCGTCGTCGCGGTCGTGGTGGCGCACCACGCAGAGGTGGTGCACGTGGCGGGTGGCCGCATCCGTGTGGTCGTGGTCGTGGTCGTGTCCGTGGTCGTGGTCGTGTCCGTGGTCGTCGGCCGCCGCGTGCCAGCGCAGGCCCGGCGCGGCGGCGCGGTAGCGGGCCACCACGTCGCGGCGGCGTTCGTTCCAGGCGTCGAGCGAGGGGAGGCCGAGCCGCAGCCACGCCGCCTCCACCTCGGACATGCGGAAGTTCTGCGAGATCGACTCGTGGACGTACTGCTGGGTCATGCCGTGCACGCGGAGCCGCCGCACGCGCTCCAACAGGTCGGGGTCGCCGGACAGCACCGCGCCGCCGTCGCCGATCCCGCCGAGGTTCTTCGTCGGGTAGAAGCTCAGCGCCACCGCGGCCGACCGGTCGTGACGGTCGAGCGCCCCCATCGCCTGGGCGGCGTCCTCGATCACGGGGAGGTCGGTGTCGGGCAGGTCCGCCCGGCGTCCGTACAGGTGAACCACCACCACGGCCCGCGTGCGCTCGGTGCGTGCCGCGGCGATGCCGTCGGCGTCGATCGCGGCGGTGACCGGGTCGACGTCGACGAAGACGGGCACCGCGCCGAGCGCGCACACCGCGGCGGCCGTCGGCACAGCGGTGAACGCGGGCACGATCACCTCGTCGCCCGGCCCGACCCCGAGCGCCGCCATGATCAACTGCAGCGCGCCGGCACCCGACGACACGGCGACGGCGCCGTCCACGCCGGCCCACGCGGCCAGATCGCGCTCGAGCGCATCGGTCTCCGGGCCGAGGAGCACGGTGCCGCGCGCCAGCACCGCCTCGACACGGCGGAGGTACGACCGGACGAGCTCGGGAGCGTGGCGGCTCAGGTCGACGACAGGTACCACGGACGGTCCCGGTAGAAGTCGAGCGTGCGGCGCAGGCCGGCGGCGAGCTCCGTCGCCGGTTCCCAACCCAGGTCGTGGCGGATCGCACCGCTGTCGGTCTCGAACGACCCGATGTCGATCCGGCGGTGCACCGGCGGCCACGGCGTGGTCACCACCTCGCTGCCCGTCCCGGCCAGCGACGTCAGCTCGTCGGCGATCTCGCGCAGCGAGTGGCTGCGGACGTGGCCGACGTTGTACACCGCACCGAGCGCCTTCGGGGTCGAGGCGGCCAGGATCGCATCGACCACGTCGTCGACGAACAGGCAGTCGCGTCGCTGCTCGCCGCCGCCGAACAGCTCGATCGGCTCGCCCAGCAGCGCCTTGCGGACGAACACCGGCAGGAAGCCGAGCTCGTCGCTCGTGAGGCGCTGGCGCGGTCCGTACACGTTGGTGAGGCGCAACGACGTGATCGCCATGCGGTGCGCGTGGGCGTACACCAGGTGCAGGTGCTCGCCGGCCAGCTTGGCGACGCCGTTCACGTCGATCGGCCGTGCGGGGGTGTGCTCGTCGACCGGGAAGCGGTCGACGCGCCCGTACACCTGACGGGTGCTGGTGTGCACCACGCGGGCCTGCTGGTTCTCCACGCGGAGCATCTCGAGGAACCTGGCGTGCGTGATCGTGTTCAGCTCGAGGTCGCGGACCGGATCGGTCATCGAGGCGGTGTGGCTCACCTGGCCGGCGAGGTTGAAGACGTGGCCGACGCCGCGCAGCACCGGTCCGACGCGCGGATCGCCGATGTCGGTCTCCAGCACGTCGACCAGCGAGCCGTCGAGGCCGTCGAGGTTGCGGTGGTTCGCACCGTGCTCGGCCACCACCGCGTCGATCACCCGCACGTGCACGCCGAGGGAGACGAGCCGGTGCACGAGGTTCGAGCCGATGAACCCGAGTCCGCCGGTCACCACGCATCCGGTGGCGCGGAGCGCGTCGAGGTCGGCGGTCGCGGGAGGCACGGGAATCGATCGTAGGCGAGCATCGGCGCGGTGCCCGCGGCAGGTGGCGATGCGGTGCCAGACTCGACGGCCGTGGACGCCGACGAGTACCGCCGCATGGCCGCCGCCGGAGCGAGCCACTGGTGGTACCGCAACACACGCGAGCTGCTCGCGCAGCTCCTGGTGCCGCACCTCCAGGGTCGTGAGCAGCCGCTGTTGCTCGACGCCGGCGGCGGTACGGGCGCGACCGGGGGGTGGATGGCCCGCTACGGCGCCACGGTGCTCGCCGACGTGGAGCCGATGGCGCTCGACGTGGCCCGCACGGACTTCGACGCCGCTCGGCACGGCGGCCACGGGGTCCTGCCCGTACAGGCGGATCTCAACCGCCTTCCCTTCGCCGACGCCTCGTTCGACCTCGTCCTGTGCGTGACCGCGCTGTGCCACCGGATGAACCCCGACCCGGCGGCGATCGTGCGCGACTTCGCCCGGATCACCAAGCCCGGTGGGGTGGTGTGCCTGTGGGAGCCCGGCGGCCGTCGCCTGTGGCGCGGCCACGACGAGGTCACCCACACCGGTCGGCGGTTCGCGGTGCGCGACCTGCGCGACATGGCGGAGGCGGGGGGCCTGCAGGTGCAGCGCGCCACGGGCGCCTACTCGTTCCTGGTGCCGCCGGCAGCGGTGCTGGGTGTCCTGGAGCGGGGCAAGCAGACGAGCGACGTCGGCCGCGCCGAGTCGGGTCTCGGCGGGCTGTTCCCCGCCCTCGCCCGGGTCGAGCGCCGCCTGCTGCGCCGCGTCGACCTCCCCGCCGGCCTGTCGGCCATCGTCGTCGCCACCAAACCCTGACCTCTGCTCGAGGTTCTGGGTGCCACGCGCACCTCACCGGTGCTGGTGCGGTGGATCGCTGGCGCCCAGGTCGTCGCCGCGGTTTTCTGGGTGCCACGGCGATCTCACCGGTGCTGGTGGGGGACGATCGCTGGCGCCCAGGTCGTGGGCGTGGATTCCTGGGTGCCACGCCGACTTCACCGGTGCTGGTGGGGCCCGATCGGTGGCGCCCAGGTCGTGGCCGGTGGATTCCTGGGTGCCGCGCGCACCTCACCGGTGCTGGTGGGGGTTGATCGGTGGCGCCCAGGTCGGTGTCGGGTTTCTGGGTGCCGCGGCGATCTCACCGGTGCTGGTCAGGGACGATCGGTGGCGCCCAGGACGTGGGCGGCGGGGCGGTCAGCGGTCCTTCAGGCGCTTCGGCGGCGCCGCGGCCGGGTCGAGCGGCCACTGGTGCTTCGGGTAGCGGCCGGCCATCTCCTTGCGGACCTCGGACCACGAGCCCGCCCAGAACCCGGGCAGGTCGCTCGTGATCTGGATCGGTCGGTCGGCGGGGGAGAGCAGCTCCAGCGAGACGGCGACGGTGCCCCGCGCCACCGTCGGGTGCGTGGTGAGGCCGAACAGGTCCTGCACCCGCACCGACGCGGTGGGATGGTCGCGCGAGTAGTCGATCGGCACCCGGCGACCCGACGGGGTGTCGAGCGTGGCCGGGGCGAGGTCGGCGAGATCCATCTGCTGGTCCCAGCTCAACAGGTTCGACAGCAGCATCGGCACGTCGAGCCGTTCGAGGTCGGCTCGGCCGGTGGCGTGCACCAGGTACGGCGCCAGCCACTCGCCGAGCGTGGCGAGCAGGTGCTTGTCGCTCGTGTCGGGCCAGCCGCCGTCGGGGAAGCGGTGCCGCACGAACGCGAGCCGGGACCGCAGCCCAGCGGCGAGCGCCATGTCGAGTGCGGCCAGCCGCGTGGCGGCCACCCGCTCGACCAGCGCCGCCGTGGTGTCCGCGCCGGGCGTGGGTCCGCGCACCTGATCGCTCACCGTCATGTTGCCGAGCCGCGTCTCCACGCGGACGACGAGGTCGTTGCGCTGCTTGTCCCACGTGAGGGTCTCGCGGCGCTCGATGTGGTCGGCGAGCGCCGTCTCCAGCTCCTCGGCGTCGAGGCCGGCGCCGAGGCGGACGCGGGCGCTCGTGCGGTTGCCGTCGAGGTCGGCGGCGACGACGAACGGCTCGCGGGCGAGCGGATCGTCCTTGCCCACCCAGGCGCCGCCGCCGGTGCGGAGCTGGAACTGGCCGAGCTGGCTGCGCCGGGTGGCCACCCGGTCGGGGAAGCCGAGCGCCAGGACGCTGCCGGTGTGGGCGGCGTCGACCTCGTCGAACACCAGCCGCACGCGTGCCCGGCGGGCGATGTCCAGCGCCCGGTCGCGGACCCGCTCGATCACGCGCCGGTCGGCGCGGTCGTCGCGGGTGTCGCCGCACACGAGGCGCACGCGCAGCGCGAGGTCGGCCGGCAGCTCGTCCACCCGGCCCCGCAACACGTCGCGCTCGTCGACCACGGCGGCGACCACGCACGCGAGCGCCCGCAGGTTCGCCGGGGCTGCGACAACCAGCCGCGCCAGCCGGGGGTGCACCGGCAACCCGAGCATCGCCCGGCCGGTGTCGGTGATCGTGCCGGTCGGGCTGAGCGCCTCCAGCTCCACGAGCAGTGCTCGCGCGGTCTGCAGGGTCTTCGCCGGCGGCGGGTCGAGGAACGACAGCGACTCGGCCGTCGCCTGCCACGCGGCGAGCTCCAGCGCGAGGCCCGCCAGGTCGACCTGGGTGATCTCGGCTGGCAGGTGTGCGAGGCGGGTGTTCTGCTCGAGCTTGCTCCAGAGCCGATAGCACACGCCCGGCTCGGTGCGACCGGCTCGACCCGCACGCTGATCCGCCGATGCCCGGCTCGTGGTGACGGTGGTGAGGCGCGTCATGCCGGTGCGCGGGTCGAAGCGCGGCACCCGTGCGAGCCCGGCGTCCACCACCACCCGGACGCCGGCCACCGTGAGCGACGACTCCGCGATGTCGGTGCTCAACACCACCCGCCGGCGACCTGCGGGCGACGGGGTGAGCGCGAGGTCCTGGTCGGCGAGCGACAGCGCTCCGGCGAGCGGCCGCACGTCGACGTCGGCCGGCACCCGGGAGGCGAGCAGCTGCTCGACACGGCGGATCTCGCCGATGCCGGGCAGGAACACCAGCACGTCGCCCGGCTCGTCGCGCAGCGCGGTGAGCACCGCGTCCGCCGTGGCCTGCTCGATGCGGACACCCTTGCCGGGTGGCAGCGACCGGACGTCCACCGGGTGCTCGCGCCCCGCGCTCTCGATCACCGGTGCCGGCGCGTCGAGGCCGAGGAGGTCGACGAGACGCCGCGTGTCGGGGGTGGCCGACATCGCGAGCAGGCGAAGGTCGGGGCGCAGCGTGGCCCGCACGTCGAGCGCCAGCGCGAGCCCGAGATCGGTCGGCAGGTTGCGCTCGTGCACCTCGTCGAAGATCACGATGCCCACGCCCGGCAGCTCGGGGTCGTGCTGGAGCCGGCGGGTGAGGACGCCCTCGGTGACCACCTCGATGCGGGTGTGCTCGCCGATGTGGCGCTCGTCGCGGGTCTGGTAGCCGACGGTGCGCCCCACCGGCTCGCCGAGCAACGCGGCCATGCGCTGGGCCGCGGCCCGCGTGGCGAGCCGGCGCGGCTCCAGCATCACGATCCGGCGATCACCGAGCCACGGCTGGTCGAGCAGCCAGAGCGGGACCACGGTGGTCTTGCCCGCACCCGGTGCGGCCACCAGCACGGCGGCCGAACGTTCGTCGAGGGCGATGCCGAGCGCCGCCAATGTCTCGACGACCGGGAGGTCGGCGACGGCGGGCGGGATCGGCACGGGCGGGGTGGCCGGAGTGGGGTGGCCGAGGGCGGGGCGGCTGGCGGAGGGCGGGGCGGCTGGCGGAGGGCGAGGCGGCTGGCGGAGACCGGGTCGGTGCGACGCGCCGGCCCGGTCAGCTCGCGAGGGCCGGTGTGCCGTGGAAGGGGCCGGGATCGCCCGAGACGGGCAGGTTGGGTCGCGACCAGGCGCACGAGGCGGCGATCGTGTCGGCGACCGCACGCCACTCGGTGGCGTTCCAGCCCTCGGCGGCACCCTGGACGGTGCCGTCGGTGCGGACGAACACGAATGCCGGCAGCTGCTGCAGGCCGAGGCTCTTCACGAACGCCCGATCGGGGTCGCAGTACACGAGGAAGTCGTCGGCGATCGGTCCGAGGAAGGCGCGGGCCTCGGTCCGCGAGCAGGTGACGACGAAGTTCACCCGGGCGTCGGAGCCGCGGAACCCGTCGAGCACGCGGCACGCCGTCTTCAGGATCCAGGCGCTCTCGTTGGTGTACGGGTCGAGCACCACGCTGGCCAGGTGGAACGTGGTGAGCCACTCCTCGAGCGGGCGGGCGTCACCGTCGAGCGAGGTGAGGACGACGTCGGGCGAAGGGTTCATGGCCACGGCCGACAAGCTACCAAGCCCGTCCCGCGCACCCCCAGCTCATGCCCCGGTCCGAGTCCCAGCTGCTGGTGCGAGTCCCAGGTGCCGGTCCGAGTCCCCGGTGCCACCCGGGTGGCAGGTGCGACTCGGGGCCGACGGGAACTGCGGGCCATCGACGGACGACCGGAAGGACATGACCCGTGCCGCGCTCCGTCGCGCCCTGGCGATCGCCACCGCCCCGATCCTGCTGCTCGCCGGGTGTGGTGGTGACGACGAACACGGTGGCGGCGACACCGTCGCACCGTCGGCCGAGGCGATCGTGATCGAGGTCGACGGCGACACGACGACGCCGGCCACGGAGACGGTGCCGCTCGGCTCCACCGTGTCGCTGCAGATCACGTCGGCAGCGGAACAGGAGTTCCACCTGCACGACTACGACGTCGAGGGCAGCGGCACCTCGGTGACGCTCACCTTCGTCGCCGACGAGGCCGGTTCGTTCGAGCTCGAGAGCCACGACACCGAGCAACTGCTGCTGACGCTCGTGGTGGAGTGACTCGACTCCGAGTCCGGCGTGTCACCCGGATGGCGCGTCGGACTCGGACCGGCACGTGGGACTCGGACCGGCAGCTGGGACTCGGACGGGCGGGCGTCGGCGATGCGTGGAGCGGCGATCGCCACTAGCGTCGGTCGCGTGCACCCCATCGAGCGGCTCCGGTACGTGGCGCGTGCGTCGAGCGCCGATCAGCGCCTGCTGGTGCGCGAGACGGCCGGGGCGCTCCGCGGGCTCCAGTTCGAGCCCGCCGGTCTGGTGATCGCCTGCCGTCGCATCGTGGAGCGGCACCCCACCAGCGGTCCGCTGTGGTGGTTCTGCGCGTCGCTGCTCACGTCGGCGCGTCCGTTCGACGCGTGCGGGCGCCTGGCGAGCGACGTCGAGCACGATCCCACGCCCGACCACCTGGTCGACCTGCTGCCCGACGACGCCACCGTGTGCGTCGTCGGCTGGCCCGACCTGGTGGGCGACGCGGTGATGCGTCGCGGCGACATCCGTGTCCTCGCGGTCGACGCCGACGACGAGGGTCGTTCGTTCGTCCGTCGGCTCGAGCGCTCCGACGTCGAGGCCGAGGTCGTGCCACCCAACGGTCTCGCCGCGGCCGCCGTCGCCGCCGACATCGTGCTGGTGGAGGCGATGGCCACCGGGCAGGGTGAGGTGCTGGCCACCGCCGGGTCTCGTGCCCTCGCCAGCGTCGCCTACTGCAGCGAGCGCCCCACCTGGCTGGTCGCCGGTCGTGGCCGTCGTCTGCCCGACGGTCTGTTCGCCACGATGGCTTCCCGGATCGCCGACGTGCGCGCGCCGTGGGACGCCGTCGCCGAACCGATGCCGGTGGCGCTGTTCACCACGGTGGTCGGGCCCGACGGCGCCACCTCGGTCGACGACCCGGCCGCGCTCGCACCCGAGTGCCCGATGGCCCACGAGCTCGTCAAGCCCTCGCCGATGTGAGCCGTCCGGAACGCGCGGACGGTCAGCGCTGACCAGCGCGTGACGGTGCCAGGTTCGCCGCCTCCGCCAGCCGGCCCGCGAGTCGCTGCTCCGTGGTGGCCACCAGGCCGACCGTCACCCGGAGGTGGGGGTCGTCGGCCCGCACGTGGAACGGCTCGCCCGGCGCGGCGCCGATGCCCTGCGCCGCCAGCGTGAGCAGCGCCGAGCGCTCGTCGCGCACGCGCATCCAGAGGTTGATCCCGTCGGTGCCCGTACACGGCACCCCGCGATCGGCGAGCACCGTGGAGATCGCGCTGCGCCGGGCGGCGTACTCGTCGCGGGCGGCGTCGACCGCAGCGATCGTGGGTGCGTGGTCGAGCATCTCCAGCAGCACGGCCTGCAGGATGCGGCTGCTCCAGCCCGGACCGAGCAGGCGGCGGTTCGCCACCGCGGCGATCACCTCGCCGGCGCCCCCGACCGCCGCCAGTCGCAGGTCGGGTCCGTGGCTCTTCGAGTAGCTCCGGATGTGCACCGTCCGGTCGGGCAGCCAGGTGCCGAAGCTCACGAGCGTGCCGCTCGCGATGTCGCCGGAGTGGTCGTCCTCGACGACGATCGGTGTGACCGGAGCGAGGCCTGACCCCGACCCCGACCCCGACCGGGTGGTGGCTCGCTGGAGCAACTCGGCCAGCACCTTCGCCCGCCGGCGCGTCATCGTGACACCGGTGGGGTTGTGCGCACGCGGCTGGCAGAACACGGCCACGGGGCCGGTGGCGAGCGCGTCGTCGAGCTGCTCGGGCACCATCCCCTCGTCGTCCACGTCGACGCCGATCACCTCGGCGCCGAGCTGCTCGAGCAGGTCGAGCATCGGCGGGAACGTCGGGTGCTCGACCACCACTCGGTCGCCGAGGCGCACGACCACCTCGGCCACACGGTCGAGCGCGTCCATCGCACCGTCGACGACGGTGAGGTCCTCCGCCCGGAACGGCCACCCGTCGCGCAGCCGCTCGTCGAGCGCGGGCAGCACCGCCTGGTCGAGGTAGCTCGACGTGAAGGTCTGCTTGCTGACGCGGGCGATCACCGGCCCGAGGTCGGGCAGCAGCGACGGGTCGGGCGTCCCGGTGGAGAGGTCGAGCGCGAAGTGGCCGGGACCCTCGGTCACGCGCCGGTAGCGGCGGGGTGAGCCGGGGCCGGTCGGCTGCCGCACGAACGTGCCCTGCCGGCCGCGAGCGTCGATCGCCCCCACCCGGGCGAGGGTCTGCCACGCCTCGCTCACCGTCGTCGGGGAGACCCCGAGCGCGCTGGACAGGTCGCGCACGGTGGGCAGGCGATGACCCGGCGGCAGCTCGCCGGCCGACACCAGCCGGCCGATCGCCGCGGCGATGCCCTTCGCACTGCGATCCTCGATGACGTCGACGAGATCCACCCGGGCCCCTTCCTGTGCCACGCCCTCGTCCGGGGCCGGCCGGGTGGAGCCGAGCCGGCCGGGCGTGGTTCGTGAACGGCGTGTAACCGTTTGTGCGGGAACAATATCGCCATTGTCAGGGGTGGTGTGGAACATTACGATCCGGGCGATGAGCGACACGTCGACGGGGGGCCGCACGGTTCGTGCGGCACTGGTGCAGACCGACTGGCCGGGCGCCAAGGACGAGATGATCGACAAGCACGAGCAGTACGCCCGTGACGCCGCCGCCCAGGGCGCGCAGGTCATCTGCTTCCAGGAGCTGTTCTACGGCCCCTACTTCTGCCAGGTGCAGGAG
Source organism: Actinomycetota bacterium (assembly GCA_009704985.1). Lineage (GTDB taxonomy): Bacteria > Actinomycetota > Acidimicrobiia > Acidimicrobiales > Ilumatobacteraceae > VFMC01. The sequence goes on from WLDE01000128.1 coordinate 12,034, forward strand.
ACCGAGTACTACGCGTACACCGAGTACATCCCCGACGGCCCCACCACCCAGCGGTTCCAGAGCGTGGCGAAGGAGCTCGGCATGGTGATGGTGCTGCCGATGTACGAGATCGTGCAGCCGGGCGTGTACTACAACACCGCCGCCGTGATCGACGCCGACGGCACGTACCTCGGCAAGTACCGCAAGCAGCACATCCCGCAGACCAAGGGCTTCTGGGAGAAGTTCTACTTCAAGCCCGGCACGGGTGGGTACCCGGTGTTCGACACCGCGGTCGGCAAGGTCGGCGTGTACATCTGCTACGACCGCCACTTTCCCGAGGGCTGGCGAGCGCTCGGCCTCAACGGCGCCGAGATCGTGTTCAACCCGTCGGCCACCCACCGCGGGCTCAGCGAGTACCTGTGGCGCATCGAGCAGCCGGCGGCCGCCGTGGCGAACATCTACTACGTCGGCGCGATCAACCGGGTCGGCATCGAGCCGCTCGGCGAGAACGACTTCTACGGGCAGAGCTACTTCGTCGACCCGGAGGGC